>CAYUFB010000005.1:0-50135 GCA_964444125.1 uncultured Candidatus Saccharibacteria bacterium | reverse complement strand
TTGATCTCTGATCTCTTGTGCTTCTTCGAATTTCTGATTGGTGGCCAATTCCCGCATCTTTTTTTCTTGTATCTCTATAAGTTCATTCTTTTGTGCTTTGAAATATTTTTTTATATTATTAATATTATCTTTGTGTTCCTTTGATGTTATAAGTCCAGCACAAACCCCACTGCAAAGCCCAATATGGTAATCCAGACAGGGCCTTTTTTCTGCACCAGTAAAAATTACCTTTCCATCTTTGAGGGTTTTCTGGACTTTGAAATTTGTTGCACAGAATGGATAAATCTTACGAAGTCGTTTGATAACTTTGCTTGCGGGAAATTTGTCGGGATAAGGACCGAAATATTCCGCATTTTTATATTTTTTCTCTCGAACAATCTCAGGTTTTGGAAATGGACTGTTTTTATCAAATGCGACCCATATATATGATTTATCATCTTTCATCAACTTGTTGTACTTGGGTCTGTATTTCTTGATAAGATTTGACTCCAGGATAAATGCTTCTACCTCAGAATCTACACTTATATAGTCAATTTTATTTGCCTGCTCAAGCATTCTTTCTATTTTGGCAGGCAACGTGTGGCTCTTGGCAAAATACGATGAGACTCTGGCTTTGATATTTATGGCCTTGCCGACATAGAGAACTTTTTCGTTTACGTCTTTGTAGATATAACAACCGGGTGTTGTTGGAAGAGATTTTAGGAAATCGGAATCAAGCTGCATATTTAAACCTCATTAAACATTGCTCTGCGATAGTTTTGTGTCTCGTTATCTAATATATAGATACGACCGCATTCGCATTGGATTCTAACGGTATTGTTTGGTCTAGGGTCACGTTTTTTTAGATCACTTAGTTTCCTTGTGCAAGCTGGACAAAGTTTGCGCTGTAACAAAACAGTCTGCATTGGGGAGATTAGTTTCTTGAGTATTACTTTTGTCATAAGTTTTTTTAGATTTAATTAATCTTGTACTTATTATATCAATATTGCTCGCCAGAGGCGAATAAATCCACCAAAGGTGGATAAATTACCTATTCGCAAGCATGTATTTGGTGCCACGACCCATGCCTTCTACCTTGATTAATTTTTTCTCAGTCAATTCGTTTAGATCCCGGTAAGCTGTCATGGTACTGACGTTCATCATTTGTACATAGTCTTCTCTTTTGACTGTTGGGATTGTCTGTAGATAACGCAAGATTTTTAGTTGTCGTTTGTTTAGATCCAAAAATGGTTGTTTGCTCCCCTTCTCTTCTTCCTGGATTTGCTTAGATAATTCTTCCTTTGTCTCATTCATGTCATTGGATAAATTTCTGACAAATCTTTCGATCCATAACGTTATATCAGGGGATTCTTCTTGTGTTGAGTTGATCGATTCTGAGGAAGCAAGTGAAAGTGCCTCAAAATATTCATCTTGATATACATCAAAAACTCTGGTACTTGGTAGATGTGACTTGGATGATAACCCGTTTTTGTATAGAAGAAAATCAGCAACAGCTATTGTTGTGAGTTTGTTTAGATGTACAAATGGGCAAATCTGTATAAGTCTTTCTACAAATACGGCGATACGAATTAAATCATGTACTTTGGCGTTGTTGGATTTGTACCAGTCGATTAGGGATATTAATTCTGATTGTAATTGTAGTGGTTCAATCCTCTCGTCTCTAAGTGTTGCCCAATTATCTAGAGTGGTATCTATCTCTTCTCCTCCGGTTCTAAGTTTGGCTTCCCAATCCTCTTTCCAGTCTGTAAGTAATATTTTATTTATATGCATCAAGATATTTAGATCTATATCAATATATGTTTCTGAGATATTGGATCTAGTAAATTCAAGTGCATTTCGGAAATTATTAAGTATTGTTCCTCTTGCATCTTCAGTAATAATTTTTTTCCCATCTGAAATTTTGGAAGCATCCTTAAGCGTTACATTTATATTTAATATATGTGCCATGTGGAATAGATTTAAGTTTTTTGCACGCTCTGCAAGTCTGTTTCTAGTCTTTGTGCTAAATGTGGTTGTTTCTATGCTATGTCTGTCAATTTCAAGTTTGACTACATTATTTAGTATTGAATTTGTGATTGTGAATTTAGGATTGTACATGTTGGTTAATTTTAAATATTTAATTGTAATGAACTAAGCTGAAAGTGGGATTCGAACCCACGACCTACGGTTTACGATACCGCCGCTCTACCATCTGAGCTATTTCAGCATTTATGCTGCTAAAGACATCTGCTTGTCCCGTAAAGGACGAAGTCCTTATAAGGAAAACCATAACATCATAATATCATAAATGTAACATGAGAAGTCGAAAAACACAAGATATTTACTCCACAATCTTCTGGTGTTATGATTAGGCATTAATCTCTAGGCGAGGTTAGTATAGTGGTAATACGCGTCCTTCCCAAGGATGAGTCGCGAGTTCGATTCTCGTACCTCGCTTTCTTATTGAAAGCAAGCGTAGCGCAGCTTGAAATTAGAAAGGAGAACCTGCCGAATTTGGGAATCCAAATGAAGGCATGGTACCTCGCTCTCAATTTAATTGTTACAATCTTCTAATGCAAAAATTCTCTGATGTGTTTCATAATTTATATAGTGTCTCTAAGACTCTAAGGTTTGAATTAAAGCCTGTAGGCAATACAGACAAAATGTTGGAAGAAGCAAAAGTCTTTGATATTGATAAGACAATTAAGGAAAAGTATGAATTGACTAAACCGTTTTTTGATAAATTACATAGAAAATTTGTTAAAGATGCTCTAGGTAAATTCCGGTTTAATGATCTTAAAAGGTATGATTATGTTACCTCAGAGTTTCTAAAAAACAAGAGTAATAAGAAACTATTTGATGAGTACCAGAAAACTAATAACAAATTAAGAATACAGCTTGTAGATGCATTTAATCATGCAGCTATTAAATGGAGTGAGAAGTATCCATTGTTGAACATTAAGAAGCCAAGTGTTGAAGAATTACTCTTTAAGGAAAATGTTTTTGAATTGCTAAAAGAGGTCTACGGAAATGACAAGGATTCGAAATTAGTAGACAAGGCAACAGGTGAAATCATTTCAATTTTTGATTCATGGAAGGGGTTCACGGTGTATTTTACAAAATTCTTTGAAACAAGAAAAAATTTTTATAACAATTTCTTTCAGTCTAGTACCGGAAGTGTTTATTCCATATATTAGATTTCTACTTTTGTAGATTTAATGCAATCTCGGCAGAGGTCTGGTCATTTACTAATAACACAAACACCCTGCTCACTTGCACCACATTTATTATCAGCAAGACAAAGAAGATTTGTAGGATTTGGATCAGATTTTCAGACAAGGTTAGTTCAAGAAGCTATAAATCTAGCAGAGAAACTAGGCATAGATTCAGTATTAGGTTATTCCGTTTTATCGCACCCTTCAATACTTGATAAAGTATCTAGAGGAGAACTAACAACTGAGAAAGCATATAGCGTGCTTGATGGTTTATATGAAAGATTGGGTTTTATAAGAGGAGATGATAATATGTATTATAAATTTTTGGATCTTTGACGATACTTCTACATGCACATTTTTGTTGTTCCAATGCTTCGATTCTCTGAATACTTATATACTTAATACTGAATACTGTAAGCTGAATGCTGTCTACTGTCCGCTGTCAGTAATCATATCTATAGCTCTTCCCAACTGTCATAGCCGGCTTTTTTCCTTTGATCGTAAAAGTATTGACTACTACTCTTGAACCTGGTTTTAGTTCTTGCTCAAATTTAGTCGTTAATTTTTTCATATCTCCTGGTAGTAAATAGCAAAAAATTATGTCATATTTAGATAGATCCACATCGTATAGACTACCATAGATCACTTTTATTTTTTGGCGTCTTGCAATCGCTTTTAGTTTCGTCCATAGAGCCCAAAATGGATTTAGCTCTACACCAGTTACATTTTGGCAGTATTTGTATGAAGCAAAAAGTATCCTTCCATCACCGCTACCAAGATCGATTACACTCTCTCCCTTTTTTATTTCGGCCAGATCAAGCATATCCTTGATCACTTCTTTTTTGGATGGGTAATACGGTGCTTTGCCAATTAATGCTGGGAATATCCATGAAATTACAAATAGTAGATAAACCAGGATAAATAGATAAACAATAATTTCTAAAATTGACATAAGAAAAATTTAATTAAATACCACTAATTATACAAACCGGATCGTCAAAAAATCTTTTTTTCTTGATTGACTTGATAAATCCAGCAAAAGATAATACGCCATTATAGGTTAGAAATGGCAATTTTGTTTTTTCGTATAGAAATTTGGTAGCAGCCTTGATCTCATCATTATTTATCACATATCCATTGCCATTTGTTTCTTCTATTGCCTCAATTATCTGATTTTTTCTTTTTGCTACCCTATCAACTATCGCATCAGAGACATGAGAATCTTCTTCATCAAATACAATATCAAATTCACGAGCTATAGAGTTGACTTTCGTAGTCTGGACTATATTTATAGCAGGAATTCCCGCTTCTAAATCTTTGTAGCCTTGATAAATACCATACGTACTTGTCCCAGAGCTACAAGGGACAAAGATTGCATCACAAGTTGGGACTTGATTGATTAGTTCATAGCTAATCGTCCTAAATCCTACAACTGCCGTATCATCATGAGATCCACGTAGGTTTATGAAGTTGCCTGCCTTGGAATATTTTATCGCATCTGATTTGGCCTTATCACTATAATTAATTGTGATATTGTCATTATCTTTGACATATTTGAGTATTTTGTTGAGTTTTTCTGGATTGACTTTGTTTGAAACAAAAATCGCCAGTTTCATATCAGTTAGTGAGACATATGCACAAGCTGATACGGCAGCATTGCCTGATGATGAGATAAGTAATTTGCTCTCACCTTTTTGTAGATAATGGGATATCTGATAAGCCAAACTTCTATCTTTAAATGATTGATTGGGATTCATAGTCTCAAGTTTCAGTGTCACTTTGTGAGTCTTTGTAGCGATTATCCCAAATTTTTTCAATTCGTACTTATCAAGATACAATTTGAAAGTATTCGTATTGCCTTCTTTTAGAGATAATTGATTTTGTTTATTTATCAAATCTGAAATTGATTTGTGCTGCCAGATAGACATCTTT
The DNA here is from genome assembly GCA_964444125.1 of uncultured Candidatus Saccharibacteria bacterium. GTDB lineage: Bacteria > Patescibacteriota > Dojkabacteria > B142 > JAFGMG01 > CAYUFB01. Next base: position 45,009 of record CAYUFB010000005.1, on the reverse strand, counting down.
GAAATAATAATCAACAAATTACGTTTATTATACAGTATTCATTTTGGTTTGTAAGAGTGGACAAGTGAAGCTTTAAATTATAAACTACCACCAATTATATATTTTTTTATTATTAAATTATGGAAGATAATGTCAAATTAGTAAATGGCAAATACACTTGTAGTGAGTGCTCGAACGAAAATACGTTAGATGAAGCAAATGAAGGTGATATTGTTGAGTGTGAATTTTGTGGCATTGAGTATGAAATTACAAGTGTAAATGATGACGGGACAGCTACTCTTTCTATTATTGAAGAAGAAAAATAATGATTGAGAAGTATATCGATTCTGTTAATTCTGTTATTGCCAAAGATGGTTTGTACTATTTCTGCAATGATGCAGAAAGGGCTATTGGACTTGAAAAACTTCTAAAGAATTATGATATTGTTGCGATTGATGATAGTGATATGGTTGATTTTTTAGAGGAGTCTGGCGTTTCTGTGTTTTCTTTAGAAAAAAAGCAAGCTAAATTAAATACAATTTATCGAAATTCTGCCAAATTATTAGAATCCCCTGAGGTTATAAATTACCTAGCATTAAATAACTCAGGGCATAAATATTTCCAAACTTTTAAGATATCTTCTAGATTTGAAAAATTAGCTCAGAAGTTTAACGCAAAAATCTTAAATACTAGTAGTGCATTAAATAAAAAATTTGAAAATAAAATTTCACAGTATGAGTCATTAAGTAATTCTGATATAAATTTCCCTGATACTGTTATCACGAGACTGAATGAAACAAGTTATGATGGGTTGGTTTCTAAATTAGGAAGCAAATTTGTAATACAGTTTGATAGAGGTCATACAGGAAGCGGCACCTTTTTTTGTGAAAATCAAGATCAATTTGCTTTATTAGTGGATACTTCAGGTACAAGGCTTGTTAGAATCTCCAAATTTATAGAAGGCGTAGCTTATACTATAAATTGTGTTGTAGGATCAAAGGGCGTCTATGCTGCAAACCTAAGCAAGCAACTCACTGGCATCAGGTTTCTAACAGATAAACAAGGTGGTACGGTAGGTAATGATTTCATGCACAATCTTGATGAGAAATTAACTCAAGAAATATACAAACAGGTAGAGAATATCGGCAAAGCAATGCAAAAAGATGGATATGTTGGGCTTTTTGGCGTTGATCTGATTATCCAAGATAGTGATGTATATGTAATAGAAATAAATGCCAGACAGCCTGCCTCAATTCCCTATGCCACAAAGCTTGATATAAAACGAAATGTCATACCATTAAGTTTGATACATCTTTTGGAGACTTTAAAAATTGAGCATGACATTGACCCAATCGCCTATTCGAAAGAAGGTATGAGAAATATCCAGGCAAGTCAGATTTTTTTGCGCAATACTAGCGAGAACGTCGTAACTATCAAAGGCGAGGTAAGTACCGGAGTGTATAGGCTGCAAAGCGATGACATGGCATATCATTTCCAAGATGATGATATGATCTTGAAGCAAAACACAATTTTTTTGGATGAAGAAAAGGATAAGCCGCTTGTCTGGCAAAATGAAGGTTACAGTATAGATGATATAAAAGATGGGGGTATGCTGATACTCTCTGCTAAATCAGGCAAAGAAATTAGTGCTGGAAGTGAAATGGCAAGAATTCAGGTACTGCAATCAGTTTCAAATCAAGATGGTGTGAAACAATGGGTTATTGAAGCAATGCGTGCTATAAATCATTATCTAATCTAAAATGAATCATTACAAAATCGATAAAAGCGCAAAGAAAGTTATCAATAACTATTTCAATCTGGATCTTGGTGGCAAAAAAGTAGCATGTCCGTACTTTATCAGTAAACGTATAGAAAGAGGTGGGCTTCGTGTTATGGTCGGCAAAGGTAGTCCAGAAGAAATTGTCCATGAAGTCAAAGTATGGGCGAAACTAAAAGGAGTTGTATTAGAAGAGATGTCAGAAAGGCAAATCAGGGAGTTTATGGTAGAAAGAAACATTGGTATTGATTGTTCTGGATTTGTCGCTCATGTGCTAGATTCTTATCTTCAAGTACTCTTTGGCAAAAGGCTTTCTAAGATCTTGAAATATCCCGATAATTCATTATTTGCAAAGATTCGCCGTACACTTCGCCCTATAGAAAATATTGGTGCAGATAATCTGACATCTTTACTTAATTGCATTAAGATTAATGATCTAGGTAAGATAATGCCGGGAGATCTAATTCGTGCCAAAGGTCCAGTCAAAAACGCCCATCATGTAGCTCTTATCACGGATATCTACAAAGATGATAAAGGAAATGTAGAGAAATTTGCTTACGTGCATTCACACAGATATTATGAAAAAGATCATGGTGTGCGCAAAGGAATAGTGATAATTACTGATATCAAAAAACCTCTAAAAGATCAGGAGTGGCATGATCATATAAATGGTAGAAATTACATGCTTGAAGACTTGTTGGTTGACTATAAAGATAATGGTATCAGACGACTTCGATTTCTTGCTTAATTTATTCTTGAACTCCTCAAAAATTTCGACACTTAATTAATGATTTTGTGTTTATAAGAATATATTAAAACTAATTTTCATGAATTTATCAAAGAGGCATAGACAAGCAATCAATTTTTCGTTTTTTGGATCTTTCGTATTGGGGATTCTTTTCACAATACTTTTTTATTCAAAGAGTATTGGGTTAAATCTCATGATATATACTATTATTCTTGGGTCTTTTTTATTATCTTTAAAAGTTTTATTTTTTGGTCTTAAGAAGCTAAATTTTTTTGATCTAATAGCATTTGTCCCTTCTGCTCTAGCTATAGCAAGTATATTTCATCAAAATACCACAATTCTAGTTTTTGACGTGTTGTTTATTTTGTTGATTATCATGCCAATTACTTACTACAGCGTGTTTAAAGATAAGCTAAAAAACTTTTCGTATTTAAATTCATTTCTTTTGTATTTGAATTCTGTTGCAGGTTTCATTGTTGCTTTGCCTAAATTATTTGCTGGTATCTTTGGAATTTCTAAATATGTTCATTTTGAAAATCGCAAGACAACTTCAATTATGATATCAATATTTATTGGCCTAATTCTACTTATACCGCTTGCTGGTATATTTCTTGCACTTATGGCATCAGCTGATGTGGCCTTCAAGAATACTATTACCAAGGTTGATTTAGATTTATCCTTAAATCAGATTTTTTTGACTATTTTTGTAACTTGCGCATTTATATATCTTACTAGTTCAATATTCATCAGTAATTATCTTGAGCTATTTGTAGAACCTGCAAATAAAGCAAAGAAAGGTATAAATACTATAGTATCTACAATTTTACTGACAGGGATGAATTTAATATTTATATTATTTAACGTTGTACAATTAGTTTATTATTATGCCAATCATGATAAGGTCGCAGATTTAGGGCTAACTTATTCTGAATATGCAAGACAAGGCTTCTGGCAATTGCAGGTAGTCTCAATTATCGCATTTATTATTGTGTACATTGTCTCAAATTACAGCTTCAGTGTATCCCCAAAAGCAAAAGTTGTAACTAAGACATTGATGAGTTTATTTATAATCAATATTCTTTTTGTCATCTACTCTGCGCATAACAGAATGTCTCTATATGAATCAGGTTATGGGCTTACAGAGCTTCGATTATTCCCACATTTATTTATGGCACTTGAGGCAGTTTTGTTTATATATCTTCTTTTTGCCAATTTCTCTCAAAAAATATTACAAAATTTCAGCTTGTTTAGTTTTGTTTCAATTGCATTATTTCTCTTAAGTCTCAATATCATTAATCCTGATAAATTAATAGCAAAGCATAATATTGAACATTTCAGATCAGGTGAATTAAATGAATTGGATACTGACTATCTTATGACGCTTTCAAGTGATGCCTACCTTCAATTAGTTGATGTAGATTTCTCTAATAAACAGGAATACTACTGTACTTTGTATTATAAAAAAGCTGAGATGAAGGCAAAAAATGAAAATATCTTTGAATATAACTATTCAAGAGATAAGGCAATAAAAGAAATAACAAAGATAACTGAAGCTAATAAGTGCAATTATTAGATTGATTTCCTACTTTAAGAATGTATAAGTGCCAATTTCTAACTAGAAAAAGTAAACTTTTTAGAAATTGGCACTTGAAAATTTCAATTGCTAATGATAGACTACTAGCACTAAAGGTTCGTGTGTGCTAAATAATTTTCGTTTTAAATATTTTTAAGATGATTACGGCTAGGCAAAAAATGTTACTAGAAGCGATTATCAATGAGTTTGTGGAGACTGCTCAAGCAGTTGGATCGATCGATTTACCAGAGAAATATGATATGAGAGTAAGCCCCGCTACAATTAGAAACGAGATGGCTACATTAGTTGATATGGGATATCTAGCTAAACCTCACGCATCTTCTGGTAGAGTCCCAACAACCCTTGCGTTTAAGTATTTTTTGCAGGATATTATTGATCAGCTTGAAGATATGGATGTGAGAGACACAGTTACACTTTCTGAGGATTTATTCCAAAAAAGGTATAACCAAGATCAACTGATCTTAAGTGCAGTAAGAGCTTTGGCCCAGCTTACGGGCAACGCATCTGTGGCGCTTGTAGGAGATAGAATATATCATTATGGCTTAAACAACTTGATAGATAATCCCGAGTACCAGGATCTTAGAGTTTTAAAACAGATTCTTGCATTACTTGAAGATTATGCAGAAGTTTCAAACTTGTTTAGCCGTAACAGGTCAAGCGAAGATGTACAGGTACTTATCGGTGATGATTTCGAAAACGAAGCTTTGAGAAATTCAGCCTTAGTGTTTACCTCTATTCCAGTTTTTAGTGGCAATGATGGAGTGATTTCTGTCTTTGGCCCAAATCGGATGAGGTACAACAAAGTTATACCGGCACTTAAATACATCAGCGCTGAAATATCTAATGCGCTACATGATTGGCGTTAATATATTTATTTATTAATTAATTTTTCATGCCTCTACTAGATGATCTAAAAAAACTAATTAAAGTAATTGAAAAAAGTTTACCGGAACTAAAAGGTTGGCAATATACTATAGATAGTGCAAATTATCAAACTCACAATAGAGATGAACTTGAGAAGACGAAAAACGAATTAGAGACAAAAGGATTAAAACTTGATTTGGTCATATCTCATGGAGGTAGGAAGATTTATGTATTTGAGATACCAGAGAATTTGAAAACAGAATTCCAAAATTTGAATTTCATTGAACTATCAGAACCAAAGCCAAGCTCAAATCTTGAAAAGTCAGAGTGGGAGTATGTTAGCTTAGTTATAGCTGATTATGATAATTTTGTAGAGACTTTGTCCAAAGAAGGCAAATTAGAAAAAGTTCGACAGATTGGTGAAGATAAATTTAGTTATCTAGTTGATGTGGGCCAAAAACTTCAATTTAGAAATAGAAGTGTGGGCAAATCGCATAATGAATTTGTATGTACACAAAGTGAGCTTGAGCTTGAGAATGAAAGAAATTCAAAATTGCAATTAATGGCTGATTTTGACAATTATCGTAAAAGGTGTGAAGAAAGAATGATTCAGCTTACGCAAATGGCCAATATAGATCTTGTCAAGGATTTACTTGAAATAGTTGATGATATGGAAAGACTGTTAAAAGAAGATAGTCATGATGGTATAAAAAGTATTTATGACAAATTTTTGAATATTCTTGCGCAAAAGGGTTTTGAAAGGATAGTCGTAAATCCAAAAGATAGATTTGATATGAATATAATGGAAGCGGTCACAACTATTCCTACACCAGATAATGCACAAGATAATGTAGTTCATGAGGTGCTATTAAGTGGATACAAAAAAGATGATAGAATAGTTAGGCATGCGAAAGTTGTAGTATCGAAATTTGGCGGATCGCGGAAGACGGAAAAAGGAAAACGGATGACGGAAGGAGAAAAATAGATAAATGGATATGAAAAACGGATTACGCAAAGGTATTTAATGTAATTTGTTTTATTCGTTATTCGTATTCCGTAATTCGTTATTAATTTTTCGTAATTCGATATTATTTAATATTTATTAATTTTATTAATTATGTCAAAAATAATAGGTATAGACTTAGGCACGACAAACTCTGCTATTGCTTTTGTAACAGGTGGTAAACCTGAAATTATTACTAACAAAGAAGGAGGCAGAACTACTCCGTCTGTTGTTGCAATCAATTCTGATGCGGTAAATGATATTATTGTTGGTATCCCTGCTAAAAATCAAATGGTAACTAATCCAGAGCAAACCTTTTACTCTATCAAAAGACTTATTGGAAGACATTGGGATGATCCTGAGGTCGAAAAAGATAAAAAGCTTTTGCCGTTTCAATTAAGAAAAAGCAATAAAGGTGGTATAGAGATAAAATTTGGGGATGAATGGTTGGCACCTGAGGCTATTAGTGCAAAGGTACTAGCTAAATTAAAAGCTGATGCTGAAGCATTTTTGGGCGAAAGCGTCAATGAAGCAGTTATCACTGTACCAGCGTATTTTGATGACTCACAAAGACAGGCTACCAAAAATGCCGGTAAAATTGCTGGACTTGATGTCAAGAGAATTATCAATGAACCAACAGCAGCAGCTCTAGCTTACGGACTTGATCAAAAAAATGACCAGATTATTGCAGTATATGATCTTGGTGGTGGTACTTTTGATATATCGATTCTTGAAATAGGAGATGGAGTTTTTGAGGTCAAATCTACCAATGGAGATACACATCTTGGTGGTGATGACTTCGATCAACAAATCATTGATACTCTAGTTGAGGATTTCAAAAAAGAAACTGGTATTGATCTATCTACTGATCCTGCAGCACTTCAAAGATTGAAGGAAGCTGCTGAAAAGGCAAAGATAACTCTATCTAGCGCAGAAAAGACTGAAATAAACTTGCCATATATCACAGCTGATAAAAATGGTCCAAAGCATCTAAGGCGTGATATGACAAGATCTGATTTAGAAAAAATGGTTTCAAGTCTAGTCAAAGCGACTGTTGCTCCTTGTGAAAAAGCCTTGAAGGACGCTGGGATAGAAAAAAGTGAAATTGATGAAGTGATACTTGTTGGGGGTATGACAAGGATGCCAATTATCAAAAAGACTGTTGAAGAGTTCTTTGGCAAAAAACCAAATGAAAGTGTGAATCCTGATGAAGTGGTAGCTATTGGTGCTGCTATTCAAGGAGCTGTCTTATCTGGCGATGAAAGTGTAAAAGATGTAACCTTACTTGATGTAACCCCACTTACCTTAGGTCTTGAGACACTTGGTGGAGTTAGAACACCACTTATCCCAAGAAACACAACAATTCCTGTAGAGAAATCACAGGTATTCTCTACTGCTGCAGACAATCAGCCTGCTGTTGAGATTCATGTACTTCAAGGAGAGAGAGAAATGGCTAGTGATAATAAGACTCTTGGAAGGTTTATCCTGGATGGTATTACTCCAGCACCACGTGGTATCCCTCAGATTGAAGTTAAGTTCAAAATAGATGCTAATGGTATCTTAAATGTCTCTGCTGTTGATAAGGCAACTGGAAAACAACAAAGTATCACAATAACAGCATCTACTCAAATGGATGAAAGTGAAATAGAAAAGATGGTTGAGGAAGCTGCAAAATTTGCATCAGAAGATAAGGCAAAGAGAGAAAAAGCGGAAATATTAAATAATGCAGATACACTAGCATTTCAGGTGCAAAAATTTATTGAAGAGATGAAGGATAAGCTTGATGAAAATGACAAAAAAGAACTTGAAGAAAAGGCTAATGCTCTAAAAGATATGATAAAAGGCGAATTCAATAATGAGGAGGTCAAATCCAAGACTGATGAATTATCCAAACTTCTTCAAGAAAAAGGTGCAAAGATGTACCAAAAAGCTGCAGAAGAGGTAGAAAAGGAGAAGAAGTCGGAAGATCAAAGTAAAAAAGATGATAAAGATGATGATGACAAAAAGGAGCCTGAAGAAGGTGAAGTAGTGAAGCAATAACGGAATACATAAGACGAAAAGCGGAAAACGAATATAGAGATACATAGTTTTCCGCTTTTTGTTAAATTCTATATTCGAATTCCGCAATCCGTTTTCCGTAATCCGCCATCCTCTATCCGTTTTTCTTATATTTTGCTATTGCGTTGCGTGTTGTGGCAAGTGTGTCGTATACATCGCTTGTATTTAATGTGGCACCTGCTGCTGCATCATGTCCGCCACCGCCAAGTATTTCTGCTATAGATCTAACGTTGATTTCTTCATTTCTTGATCTAAATGAGACTTTGGTATTGTTGTCATCATCAGGTCTTGCGATAAATCCCCAGGAATAACCCTCACGTCCAAGAAGTATATCCATAAATAGATTTGAAATTAGATCAAATTTTGAATTGTTTAATCCTAAAAGTGTGTATACATCAGGTGTGATGTAAGAGTATGCGTATTTATGAGCATCATCAAAACTGAGATTATTGATGAGTGTTTTAAGGGCATTGAGTACTGCCTCGTCATAGGTTTTTAGGAAATTTGCTGTCTCAGAAATGTTTGCTCCAAGTTCTATTAAGTGAGCGACTATTTCTATAGTTTGCTTGCCTACGTTTTTGGTAGAAAATCCATTTGTATCATCATATATAGCTGTAAGGAGTGATTTGGCTATTTGCTGACTAAATGTAATTTCATCTACAAATAATTTATATAGGATCTCACCTGTTGATGAGGTATTTTCTTTGATATGTACAGTTGCTTCAACATCAGCTCCAGTCATATGATGATCAATGATCACTACTTGCTGATGAGGAAGGAACTCAAAATCAGATCTAGTAAGTCTAGATTTTCTATTTGCATCAAGGATAAATATCAGGTCAAATTTATCAAGAACTTCAACCTTTGAAATGTCGTCTTGAATGATCTGATCCATCCCTTCTATGTATTTTGCATTAAAAGGTAATGGGTCTTTGATGATCATTGAAATTTTTTTGGCGTGCATGCTTTTTAGTATCCAAAAAAGTGCCAGCATAGATCCAATTGCATCAAAATCTGGACTAATATGTGTTGTGATTAGTATATTATCAGACTTTTCTATTAGATTTAGTATTTCATTTTTGTCTTGCATATTAGTGAGTTAATAGTTATGAGTAAATAGTAATTAGTATACAGCATTCAGCACCCAGTATTCCCCGCCCGAGGCGGATAAGCCTACTAAATAATCACTACTCAAAGCTCAATACTTAATACTTAATACTGTAAGCTTGAAGCTGAATGCTTAGTACTGGATACTATTCAATCAAATTGTTTCTCTAAATATTCAGTTAAATTATCTATGCAAATCCTCTCCTGTTTCATAGTGTCTCTATCTCTTATTGTAACTGATTTATCTTCTAAAGAGTCAAAATCTACTGTTATGCAATAAGGAGTACCAATTTCGTCCTGTCTTCGATACATTTTACCGATATTTCCGGAATTATCAAATTCGATTCTATAAGTACCTTTAAGTTGTTTATACACTGACTCTGCAAGATTTTGTAATTTCTCATCTTTTTGTAGAGGAAAAACTGCAAGTTGTACCGGTGCAATATTTTTTGGAAATTTCAATACTGTTCTTGTACTGTTATTTTCTAATTTCTCGCTTTCGTATGCTGCATAGATCGCGACTAATACAGCGCGGGCTAGACCAAAAGATGGCTCTAGCACATTTGGAACATATTCCCTTTGTGTTTTTGGATCTTTGTAGGTAAGTTTCTTGCCACTAAATTCTTGATGTTTGGATAGATCGAATTCTCCTCTGTGAGCTAAACCTGCAACTTCTGCCCATCCGAAGTCAAAGTTGTATTCTGGATCATACGTACGTTTTGAATAATGGGACAATTCTTCTTGTGTATGTTGTCTAAATCTAATATCTGATTCACTAGCTCCAAGTTTGATATAGAAGTCTTTCATCTCCTCTAGCCAGTTCTGCATCAATTCTTCCCAGTTTGATTCTGGATCTATGAAGTATTCTATCTCCATTTGCTCTGTTTCAATTGTCCTAAAGATAAATTGACCTTTTGTGATCTCGTTTCGAAATGCCTTACCGATTTGTGCGATTCCAAAAGGGACTTTAACTCGCATGGTATCCAAGACATTTTTGAAATTTACGAAAATGGATTGTGCTGTCTCTGGTCTCAAGTACGCTAGGTCGTTCTCATCTTTATCAAATCCGACATGTGTTTCAAACATCTGATTGAATAATTTCGGTTTGGTAATCTCATTGCCATCAGGACTTTTAATGTTGTTTTCCTCAATTAATTTGCTCATTTCCTCTAATGTCATCTTTTCTATATTCAAATCTTTTTTATTTTTTTTCGCCCAAGCCTCTAACAGATGATCCGTTCTATATCTTTTGTGATTCGTTTTGTCTTCTACAAGTGACTCATTAAATCCTCCTGTATGCCCAGACGCTTCCCAGACTTGCTTCTGCATAAGTATTGCACCATCTAGACCTACAATATCAGATCTATCTGTGACAAATTTCTTCCACCAGAGATCTGCAATATTTTTCTTGAGCTGCACTCCATATGGACCATAGTCGTAATTATTGGCAAGGCCACCATATATATCTGATGTCTGATAGATAAATCCTCTTCTTTTGGCCCAAGCAGCAATTTCTTCTAGTTTTGGTTTGTTCATTTGTGAAAAATAATAAATATAAAAAACCCTCTAAATAATTTGTGTTTTGTGGTCATTCTGAATTTATTTCAGAATCTCGTTTCAATTCAGAATGACTATGCGATTAAGTCGTTACAAATTATTTAAAGGGTGCATGTTTAACACGGTTCCACCTTTATTCTAGTGGCTTGTCTTTTCGGGTTATTTTTGCCTTGTTCTCGACTACGCCCTGCCTGCCGGACAGGCTGGTCGAACAGACAGGCAAAAATTGGATCAAGGAATGACAAGCCATCTAGCACTTTTGGTTTTATTTAATTGTTTTGCCAATTTTGTTAGGCTTTCACTATTTCCCTAACTCGCTTATGTATTTAATTATATCATCTAATCATTTTTTTCAGGTAATGGCGTGAATTTGATATTCTCACCACCTCCTTGTGTGACTTTTAAGAAATATCCTTGTCTTTCTATGATACTATAATCATTTCCGTATACAACATTATCTTCCATAACTAAGTTTTGGTACATTCCTGATTGATATTTCGAGACTGTATCTGCCACTATTCCATCACTTGCTAGATCTTTGAGCAAATTGGATCCTGTGTATGGTTTTTCGTTTGTATATACTCCAATCAAGTTCCAACCGTTTTGGATGTTTATTGGTATTGATTGATCAAACTTATTGCCTTTGAGCAACACTTCCTTTGGAGAATAATTCAGGACAAAATATCCTTGACCTGGTACTAGTGAGAAGTTATTTGCAAATGATGTATCCCCTTCTCTTTTGGTATATATCACAAAACCTGATTGAGTGTATTTGGCTACATGTTTGATATCTGCTCCTTGCTTATTAAAATGATCTATCAGATCATTTGCGGTTTTGATGCCTTCATTTGAGATCAGGGGTAATGCTATCAAATTCCAGCCTGAGATTAGATTGTATTTAGCTGCTTCAGTCTCTTTCTTGAGTTTAATCTGACTATAATCACTTAGAGTTGTCTCTCCTGCATCTAATAATCCATTACCATTTGTATCTATAAACAAGGTGACATTTGCTTTATCAGCTCCATCGAGATTGACAGCAAATTCAGCAATTGGATTTTCGAAATCATCGCCTATATATGTCTGATAATAGCCAGAATCAGTCACTTCAAGATTGGAGGTGGTTTGGGCCAAAACCTTAGTACCTAAAATATTTTTGATATCTAGTCCTGTTGTATTAAGTGCAAGCTCACCGTCTTGAACACTATTACAGTTGTACGGATTGGGTTCAGATAAATTATAATTCAAACAAGCTATCGAAAAAGAATCATAGTATACTTGACCAGGTTTCCCATTGAAGCAGGCGATATCACCCACTTTCCGTTTTTTCTGAGCAAAAATATTATCTCCTGGACAAGTACATCCGTCTACATAGTTTTCTGCGCTACATAGATTGTTTTGATTTCCAGGTGCAACAGCTCCATCTTGGTCTGATCCATCTGCTTCAAGTTCTCGAGGTAAAATAAAAATTCTATATAAACCATTCGATACACACCTATTATCAAATTCGAGTCTTGGTGGATTTTGTGTTCCTCCTGTCACCTGATATGCCTTCTTTTGATCACAGTAAAAATCGCCAATACTCATTTTTGTTCCATCTTCATATGCGAAATCTAATTCGCAATGTTTTTTTAAATCTTCGTTATTATGTTCTGAACGGCATAAGGCCATTAAATTTACACTTTGTATCATATCCATTACACCATCGTTAATACTTATACCATCAGAGTCTATTCTATAAATTCTAAGCCATTCTGAGGACTGAAATGTACTGCTTTTTGTAGTCAATAAAGATTGACTCACAGATATGATACTATCAGAGGTAATAGTTTCTGCTCCTATACGACATCCGCTTTCGCTTGCGATTACCTCTATATCACCATATGTACCTCCTGTTATCTCAATGACAAACCCGTTCTCTCTAAAAACACATGACGAACCTGCTACAACAGATGCCGCACCTGGACCTCTGGCTGATTTTGACTCTTGTGCGGGGTACTGTTCAAGTAGTTTTCTACCTGTATCAGTTACATTGATCGGTTCTGATTCTGAACTGACATCACATGCGGTACAGCCTGAATCTGGTCCCCAACTACAAGCAGTGCCCGTAACACCACAAGGACTTTTTCCAATTTTTGTACATTTCTTAGTACCTACTTGTCCATTTATATTACATGTTTCCATATACGAGTCCTTGCATTCTTTTTCTTCATTATCTGGGCATGACGGCTGAATAGCAGGCCCAAAGCGTGGAGTAATATCTTTACTTATCATTTGCCACGTACCATTCCCGCAAACATACGTACCAATAGGATCTCCAGTACTTGTACTCGTATTCTCAGCGATAAACCCACTTGGGTAGCAAGCTCCACCTGCTTCACATGCATCTCCTCCACAATTCTCATCTGCCATAACTTTATTTACTAACACATTTGTACTATTGGATGTATCAATATCTGATTTGATATAAAGTATTGGTAGCGGCTTATAATCTACAAGTTGGTAGCTTTCTTGGCCATTTCCATCTGAGGTTTTGACGTCAACAGAGATAATGGTAGTGTCAGTAGTTATGAATTTGTCACCTGAGACAGTTTTGATACCTGCTATATCTCCTGCCCATGAAGCATTTTCGTTTAGAGTTGTAGAATATACTTGACTTGTAACTTGGAACTCTCCCGGGTTATACAATTGATAATACACAATTCCATCTTTTGGTGGATCAATAGACATATCATCATTTAAAACACCAGCATAGACTGGATCTGGAGCAAATAATTCTTCATCAAGTTTGGCAGTAGTAAATTTAGATAAATCTATATCAGCAGTTTTGTACTTATTTGCGATAGCAAAATGATATTCAGTCTCAGGCAAGAGTCCAAAGATTGTCACATGATGAGTGTGCCTTGATTTAGCATCAACAACAATTTCATTTTTGTCATTGTAGTCTGTATCTCGATCATCATAGAATCTTTCTTGACTCAATACCTCCTTAAATCCAACTTCATTTTTGCTTACTACAATTGATTCTTTGGATGGATCATCACTTAACCAGCTGATAGTCACACCGTTGCCAGTGATATTTGTAATCATCAAGTCGTTTGTTTTTGGCTTGGGATAAAAGATATATCCAATTAGCAGAGAAAATAGAAACAAAACAACAAGTACAGACAAGTACAACATGAACTTTCGTTTAGACATCATTAGAGAATATAAATATATATATATGCAATTTAATTAATTTGACCAATGCTGTCAAGAAGAATATTGCCTTAAAGAACAGTTAATTCATAGAATTTTGCATTTCTTGAGGAATTGCTTTTATGAGGTGACTATATTTACTATTAATTTCTTCTAATATACTAGCAGGTTCAAGTATCAAACTGTTTTCTGTTAATCTTTGTTGTAATATTTCATTATTTCTAACATACTCTGACATTAGATTATTTAGTTTAGTTTTTATCTCGTTTATTTCAAATGATATTACTTGATCGTTATCCAGGCGTTCTATAATCATATTAGCGATTGCTTCAATTGACATTTTTGAAGTATTTAGGACAAAATCGTACTTTCTTTCAATTTCTGCTTCATCAAAGATATCAACATCAAGGGTTTCCTTCCATTGCTTTCTTAAAAATTTGTCACGCTCAATAATTGATTCCTCCCTACCGTCCCCTTTCGATCTATCAAGTCTTGCTTGGATATCCGCTTTGATAAATATTTTATAAACATTATCAGAATCAATCAAAAAGCCAGCAGTTTTGCCTTCAAAAACAGTATTTGTAGCTTCTTGTGCTTTTAGCTGAATATAGTTCTCCCAGACATAGTCCCAATGATCACCATATTTTCTTGTCCAATCCATAATCTCGCTTGTTTTTGGGTCGTATCCCATTTGTTTGACCCAATATTTTAAGACTCCTCCAGCATAGATGTACTTCATCCCAAATAGTATAGAGACAATCCTAGCTTGAGTTGATCCTCCAGATGATGGCCATCCTGAAAAAATAATATTTTTGCTCATATTTATTAATTAAATTTTATTTATGTCATTTTGGATAGAAAAGAAAAAATCAAATGATTTGACTTTTCTTTCAAGAACATCGTCCAGGCTAGATTTGATGTACATCTCTATTTCGTTGATATCATTGTCTGTTAGTTTTAATTTAGTTGCCAAAGATAATTCAGCTTTTAGCATGTAAATCATACTTTTGTATGACCTTGGGCTTAATTTGCTTTTTATATCTTCACTAGAGACAAATCCCGAGATCTCCAATAATTTAATAATTGTAGCATAAAGTAAGATATTTAGTTTGATGGTAGATTTATCTAAAAGCTCAATAAACTCACTAACCAAAATATAATATTTACTCGTTTCATCCATTTCCTCAAAAACTAATTTTTCTGTAATTTCCATAACTACATTTAGAATAGAAATTTTCACCAAATCGGTTGGAATATACGTAGGAGAGAAAATGACCTTTGTTTCTGAAAGAATATCTATGCTTTTTGTCTTGACATTGGAAACCTGTAATATATTTCCAATATCGACACTCGAAGCCTTGCGGGATTTTGGCTTACGGATGGATTTTGCAATTACTCCCTTCTTGCCTGATTTTTCAAGAAGAAGGGTTACGATTCTATCAGATTCTCCAAAATCCCGCATTTTTAAGACTATTGCATTATCTTTATAAACCATAAATCCAAATTAACCGCATTTAGAGAAGCCGCAGCCACGACAAAGTATACAACCTTCGGCGTATTCAAGATCTCCGCCGCATTCTGGACACTCCATGAGATCACCTGTTCTATTTTCTTGGCTGTATTTCGAATGGACATTGTCGTCTTGGCTTGGTTCTTCTTGTTTTGAAATAGTCTCTACTACTTGTTCTACTTTGATAGGTGGCTGTTCCTCCTTTGATGTGTCAACCTCCTTAGTTTCAACTTCTTGGGGTACTATTTCTTCCTTAGTGACACTAGCAAACATCTTAAGCTGCTCTTCACGTTCAACCATGTGTCGTCTTAGGATCTTGGCTACACCATCTGGAACGGAATACACGAACACTCCGCCTTTGTTCATAGTTGGTTGTCCGGATCTAATACCTTGAAGTTGTCCAATAATTTGGTCCATTTCTATGCCAGATCTTAAACCCATCGAGACAAGCCTACCTACTGCTTCGATATATGCTGAAGTGAAACTACCACTCTTGCCAACTCCTTGTAGAAACACTTCAAATGGCCCAAAATCATCTTCATTGATTGTGACAAATAAGTGACCTTGGTTTGTTTGTATCTGATAAGTAAATCCTTTCACAACATCCGGTCTTTCTTTCGGAGTCCTAACCATCTTCCCGTTTACCCTGAGCGTAGTCGAAGGGTCTACTGTTTGCTGTTCGTTCTCTACTGTGTGCTGAAAACTTGATGCTAATGGCTTTTTGGTTCCCACCTGCAGCGCTGGGTCCTTGCTGCCATCTCTAAAGACCGTGATCCCTTTGCATCCAAGATCATAGCTAAGCTCATAAACCTTGGCTATATCCTGCCATTTCGCATCATTTGGTAGATTAATTGTCTTGGATACGGCACTATCTACGTATTTCTGGAAAGCTGCTTGGATTTTGACATGCTGTACTGGATCAATCTCATGTGTTGTCGCAAATACTTTTACAATCTCTTCAGGAATATTGTACTTGTCCTTTATTTCATTAAGATGTTTGCCATCTGCAATGTCTTTAATTAGATCTTCACTATAGAAGCCCTTAGCTTTTGCTACTTGCTCAAAAAGGTTTTCTATAACTTCCTGATCCGCACCGCCCATAGAGTTTTTGCGTCTATATCCTAAAGCAAATACTGGTTCGATGCCTGGATTGCAATTTGCAATAATGCTAATACTACCTGTTGGGGCTATAGTTGTAGTTCTTGTGTTTCGCATATACTTTTTGCCCTTTTTAGTCGCCCAGGTTGACTCTTTAAATGCAGGGAAGTTACCTTTCTCTTGCCCGAGAGCTTCACTTGCTAGTCTTGCTTTTTCTTGGATAAACTTCATCAAGCAGTGAGCTGCTTCAATTGCTTCATCAGAGTTATATGAGATTCCAAGTTTGATCAAAAAATCTGCAAAGCCCATAATTCCAAGACCTACGTTTCTAGTTTTTTTGGTCATTTCTTCAATCTCAGGTATTGGGTAATTATTTATGTCAATGATATTATCCAGGAATCTGACACCAAGCAAGACAACTTCTTCAAGTCTTTCCCAATCAACATATTTAAGTTTTTCTTCTAGATTTAGTTGATCAAATTGTTCTTTTGTAATCAATGGGAAACCTTTTATAAACTTGCTTACGTCGATATTGCCTAGATTGCATGTCTCGTATGGAATCAATGGTTGCTCTCCGCATGGATTAGTAGCATCCATTGTGCCAAGTGTAGGAGTTGTATTGCCTTTTTCTGCTGTATCGATAAAGAACATCCCTGGATCACCACTTGTCCAAGCATGTTGTGCGATTTTCTCAAATAGCTCTCTAGCTTTGATAGATTTGATAGTTTCTTTGGTATGCGGATCTACAAGATCCCACATCAAATCTTCTTTGACTGCCTTCATATATTTCTTGGTTATTCCAACTGATATGTTGTAATGAGTAAGCCCCGTCAAATCGTCCTTGCAACTTATAAATTCTTCAATATTTGGATGTGATATGTTTAATATTGCCATAGAACCAAGGCCCCTGCCACCTCTACCTTTGATTGTATCTTGTGCCTTATCAAACATCTTCAAATATGATATAGGGCCTGCAGCATACTCTCCGGTTGTCGCAACCTTCGCATAGGTACTCCTGATTTTGGAGAAATTAAACCCAGTGCCTACACCTCTACGAAGCATTTGAATATTTTTATTAAGTGCACCAAATATCTCATCGATTGAATCATCTATTGGAAGTACAAGACACTTGGACATGATCGCATCAGGACCAAGACCAGCATAGATCAATGTCCCACCACACAAGAATTCTCCGCTGTTCATAATCTCAAAAAACGATTTTTCGTATTTTCGAGCTTTCCTGCCATCATATTTCGTCTCTGCACCTGCGACATATCTTGCAATTCTTTGCCATAATTGCTCTGGGGTTTCT
Source organism: uncultured Candidatus Saccharibacteria bacterium (assembly GCA_964444125.1). Taxonomy (GTDB): domain Bacteria; phylum Patescibacteriota; class Dojkabacteria; order B142; family JAFGMG01; genus CAYUFB01. The sequence continues at coordinate 27,207 of CAYUFB010000005.1, read as the reverse complement.
ATGATATTCCCTTTGCTATCTTTCTTTAAGGCTCTTTTTTCAAGTACTTGCAAAGCATTTGGTGTCAACTTATATTTATAATCAATTTCTTCTTCAGGTTTTTCTTCATTTATAACTTCTGTTTTGACTTCAAGAACCTGCATTTGTTTCGAACCATCTCTATATATAGTTATCCCCTTGCATTTCGATTCCCATGCCTTGATATATGCATTTTTGACATCGTGAATTGTTGCATCATGAGGCATATTGATGGTCTTAGAAACTGCTGCATCTACGTTTTTTTGAGCCCCAGCTTGTATTCTTACATGCCATGAAGGACTTATATCATGTGTGACCACAAATATCTCTTTGGCTTTTTGAGGCACTTCTTCTATGCCAGTAAGTGAACCGTTGTTTTTTGCAATTTTTTGCATCAAATCTTCTGAATAGAATTTGTGTTTTTTGGCGTAATTTTCAAACTGCTCATTGACATAAAGAAGCTGCTTAGAATCTTCCTTAGAATCATCTTGATAAAATCCTCTGTAGTTATATACTAATGAAAATACCGGTTCAATCCCACTTGAGGTATTGGCTATCAAACTCAATGTCCCTGTTGGAGCAACTGATGTCATGGTAGCGTTACGTACTGGCATTTTCTTTTCTTCCCAGACACTTCCTTTATATCCTGGAAATACGCCTCTGGTTTTGGCTAGATCCATTGAAGCTTTTTCTGATTCAGTTTGGATAAATTTGATAATTTCCTCTACTAATTTGACGCTTTCTTCGCTGTTATAAGCGATTTCCATTTCATAAAGCATAGTTGCAAATCCCACAACGCCTAAACCAAGTTTTCTTGTTTTTTCTACTTCCTTTTGAATCTTTTCTAGTGGGAATTTTGATAGATCAATCATATTGTCCAAAAAATGAACTGCATGATATGTGGTCTCTTTAAGTTTCTTCCAATCAAGCTGCTTTTTATTATTCTTTGTGATCAGATGACTTGGAAGTACAATTGATCCTAAATTACATGATTCATAAGCTCGAAGTGGTTCTTCTCCGCATGGATTTGTAGCTTCAATGATACCAAGGTTTTTTGTCGGGTTTGCATTTTGTGCAGTATCTAAAAAGAATAGTCCCGGATCTGCACTTTCCCATGCTTTTTGACAGATAAGATCGAATATCTCTCTGGCTCGAACAGTTTTTGTGACTTCCTTGTTTCTCGGATTGATTAGATCAAATCCTTGATCATTTCTAACCGCATTCATAAATTCATCTGTGATCCCAACAGATAGATTGAAGTTTCTAATTGAAGAATCAGGCCCCTTAAGATTGATAAATTCAAAAATATCAGGGTGACTTACATTTAAAATTGCCATGTTGCCACCACCTCTTTTTTTGCCCTGCAAGATATGATCAAATGATTGAGAAAAGCTTCGTATAAAATGAATTGGACCAGCGGCTACATTTGGTGTACCACCGACCTCATCTCCTTTGGGTCTAATATGAGAAAAGTTAAACCCAGTACCGCCATTATTTTTTTGCACAATAGCTGCTTCTTTCATGACCTCAAAGATATTATCTAAACTATCATCAATAGGTAGTACAAAACATGATGAAAGCTGGCCGGTGCCATCTATATAGTTTCCAGCTTCATAAAGAACCCTCGCTCCAGGTAGGAATCTATTTGAGGCAAGAAGGTTATAAAATATCTCGGCGCTTTTGGATACATTTTTCTGTTCTTTTGAATAATTATTATCTTGCAATGCTACAGATGCAGCTACCCTCCAAAACATCTCAATAGGCCCCTCGATAAACTTGCCGTTTTGTTTCAAAAAGCTTCTCTTTTTCATTATCTCTAATGAATTAGCTGAGAAGTCAGGTTTCATGAGATCTTTTGGGGCGTTTTGGACAAATTCTAATTCTTCTTTGGAAAAATTCATAATTATTTACTAATATTTATATTTAATTAGAAAAATCATAAACAGATAAGTCATAACCTTGCTCATAAACTGCTCCAAGTATAGGCAATGCCTCTAGAGCTTTATGTAGTACTTCCACTCTGTTGCGTCTTTTCGCCATCTCTTCAAGTTTTAGTCGTATAGAATTTAAATACAAAACATCAAGACTAGCATATTCAATCATTTTATTGGACCAATGCTCCGGCTCAAGCTCCCATTTGGCTCCACTCTCTTCTAGATTCATAAAATCAGGATCAGCGAAGTTTTTGATCAGTGATGTTTTGTTGGTTAATTGACAATTAGTCCACACAATTTTGGCTGCAACTTTTGTATCAAATACGGGACCCTTTATCTCTATATCAAGATACTTATTTAGCATAGGAATATCTAAAGAGAAAACATGAAATATTTTTAGGATATTTGATTCAAGAAGCTTCTTAAGCTTTGGATCAATTTTTTGATTGTATACGTATATTATCTCTACTCTTTGCTTAAGATCATCATTAAGATCACTTGATGCGATTTGGATCGTGCATAATGCGTCACGGCACATATTTAATCCCAAAAATTCTGCATCAACTGAAATCCATTTAGATTTAGAATAATCGTATTGGAGTTTATTTGAGATTGAAACTTCTTGAGTGATTTTTTCATCTGGCTTATATGGATTTTTTAGTTTGAAGCTATGATTTCTTTGCATTGATAAATATTTAATAATTTAAGATTTTTTGTTGTTGATATGATAAAGCATTCTAAGACCGAGTTTGACTGGATCTCTTGTACCTCTTAATAACGGTACTTTCGGTATGTCTTTGATATCTACCCATTTCACATCCAAAATGTCATCATGATCATCAAGGTTCTGTAATTTTGTTTGAGTTGTTTTGGCCAGATAAAAGAGCAAAAGTAATTGCTTATCTTCATCGACGTAATTTTGTACGATTGGAATCATATCTGTAACCTCTACATAAATACCGATCTCCTCTAGCGCTCTTCTAATTAGTGTTTCCTTGGGATGTTCCCCAAATTGAATAATTCCACCAGGGAGTGCCCATTTTTTATGAAACTTAGTTCCAGGGTCATTTCTCTGTTGTAATATTATCTTGTTTTTGTGGACTACAAGTCCAAAACTTCCCCAAAGCTGCATTATATTAATTATTTAATATTCAGTACTTGTTTATCTCTACTTTTATCTCTGTATATAGTCAGTCCCTTAAGGTGTTCATCAACTGCTAAGAAAAACGAATCAATAATATCCTCAACTGTTGCATCTTCATGCATATTGATGGTTTTAGATACTGCATTATCAGTATATTTTTGAAATGCTCCCTGCATCTTTATATGCCAAGATGGATCAATATCATAGGATGTTACAAATATATTTTTTAGTTTATCTGGTATTTCATTTATCTCTCTTAGTGTACCAGCGTTGGCTACTTTCTTCATAAGTTCTTGATCATAGAGCCATTCTGACTTGAGCTTATCTTCAAATATTTGATTAACTATCACAAGTTCAGTATCTGCTCCAACTGTCTCCATGTTCTTACGAGTATAAGCTAGTGCAAAAACTGGCTCTATTCCTCCGTTTACATCAGCTACAAGAGATGTCGTGCCATTTGGAGCAATAGTTGTCACTGTGGCATTACGCATATTTTTATATTTCTTTTCTAGTCTTGAACCTTTGAAATTACCAAAATCGCCTCTGGATTTGCCAAGATCTTGGCTTGCCTGCCGTGCTGAGTTATTTATAAATTTCATAATTGTCTCAGCAAGTGTGAGTGCTTCCTGGCTATTATAGGGAATTTCAAGCAGAAATAATAAATCAGCCCACCCCATAACTCCAATACCAATTTTTCTGTTTCCGTGTTTAACAATCTGCTCAATTTCAGGAAGTAGGTGTTTAGAGACTGTGATAGTGTTATCTAAGAACCTCACCCCAATTCTAGTGACTTTATCTAGTTTATCCCAATCAATTCTTTTGACAGGATCGCTTGAGAGTACGTCTTTGATAAAAAATTTAGATAAGACCAATGAACCCAAATTGCACGCTTCATAAGGTAATAATGGTTGCTCACCACACTGGTTTGTTGCGGTCATCTTGCCTACATTTGGGGTTGGATTTGATCTATTGACCTCATCTATAAAGATGAATCCAGGTTCACCGCTTCTATGTATTGATTTACATATTGTATCTAACAATTCTCTAGCATTTACTGTTTCATAGACTTTGCCATCGAATTTCAAATCGAAGCTTGTATTGTTTTGGGCTGCTTTGACAAATTCATCTGTGATAGCAACAGATATATTGAAATTTGTCAGTTGCGTGTAATCTTGCTTGGCACTAATAAATTTCAATATATCCGGATGATCAACTCGTAATATTCCCATATGGCCAGCATGACGTTGACTGCCACGATTCATGATGGTTTCTGATGAGAAGTCATATAGACGCATGAATGATATTGGACCACTAGCTTCCCTTCCGGTTGATTTGACACGTTCACCTTCGGGTCTTACTTCTGACCAGTCATACCCAATCCCAGCACCACGTCTATGTAGTGTTGTTGTGTGAGCGAGAGTTCCATAGATTGACTCAACAGAATCATGTATAGGCATCACATAACATGCAGCAACTAGTTCTTCTTTGCCACGATCTAGAAGACTCATGCCTGACAAAAATTCCATATTGGCTTGTATTTCGTAGAAATCCTTGATAATCCCGTCCATTTCAGCTTTGTTTGGTATTTTGTAGCCTTTTTTCTTATCCGACAAGTCTGTTTCAGCAGAGGCAATAAATTTCGCAATTCTTGAAAACATCTCTTGTGGAGTTTCAATTGGATTATTATTTTTGTCTACTTTGAGGTATCGTTTTTCTATTATAAACTTAGCATTTTCACTAAATTGTAGATGATTTTGCTTTTTGGACATAATAATTTATTAAAACATAAATTTTATTTAAGTCGTTTTATTTCCTTCTCGAATTCCTCAATAGAATCAAAATCTCTATAAACTGAAGCAAACAGCAAATATCCAATTTGATCAAGTTGCTTAAGTTTATCAAGAACTAATTCACCAATTACGCTAGATTTCACTTGCGTGTTTTTGCCTTGAAGTAACTCTAATTCAATATCAGCTACAATCGCCTCTATCTGTGCATCAGTTATGGGGCGTTTTTTGACAGCCTTCTTGATTGCTAAATTTAGTTTCTCTCTATCAAATTCCTGTAATCTCCCACTTCTCTTTTCAACAATTAGATTAATGCTTTCAACTCTTTCGTATGTTGTATATCTTTTATTGCAGTCAAGACACTCTCTGCGTCTTCTTGTAACGCCTGTTTCTGAGTTATCTCTCTTATCGACTACTTTTGACTGGCTCGATTTGCAATATGGACAAAGCATAACGAAAATTATTAATGTATATCAATATTGTCTTATCCACAGATATTTCACAACTTAGCCACAAAATATACAGACTATCAACAAGATAATCACAATGTATCCATTTTGTGTTACATTTTTTATGGCAAAGTCAGACAATAAGAAGCTATAGTTAAAAAGTGCCAGCTTATTTTTATTATGTCTGCCACCAAAACACAATGAATTGTGGTTGAGATTAGAATATCCAACAATGGATTGTGTGTCAAGCATTTGGTAATTTTTTTTCTAAATACTTTGCTACTTTAAAGATTGGGAAGTTTGATTTATTAGTTTAAACAAAAAATATTGATTTAACAATATTTCCCAAAAACCGAAAAATTAGCTAGAATATAACAATTATCAAATCTATATGAAAAATTTTGTTACTAATACTAATTGGATTCACTTTATAGGCATAGGTGGTGTCACGATGGCCCCTCTTGCTATCAAACTTGCTCAATTGGGATACAAGGTTACTGGGTCAGATACTGAGCTTTATGAACCTATCAAATCTCTCCTTGAGAATTCGAAATTACAGTTGTTTACTAATTATAGTTATTCAAATTTAGTAGATGATAATAAGTTGCCTGCTTTAGTTGTTTGTGGCAGTGGAATATCTCTGAAGAATAAGGAGTATTTATTTGCAACTAAACAAAACATCAAAATCTCGAACTTTCCGGAGTTGATCAATAATCATATAGCAAATGACAATCTAATCCTTGTAATTGGAACATATGCTAAAACTACAACAGTAGCATCAATAGCACATATACTCAATCATTTTGGATACAAAAGTTCATATATGTTTGGTGGAATTGCTAAAGACGGAACATCTAGTATTGAATTTAAGAGCGATGATAGGCAATTTTCTGTTGTAGAAGGCGATGAATATATAATCTCTAGAGCCAATCCTGTATCCAAATTTTTTGCCTTTCGTCCCAAATACGTTCTTGTGACCGGTATCGACTGGGATCATGTTGATATTTTCCCTACCAAAAACGACTACGTCCAGAATTTTCACAAATATCTCGCATCACTTGATTTCGATGTGACCGTTTTTGCAAATTATGATGATGAGGATGTCAAACAAGCATGCCAGAATATCAAAGCACAGGTAGTTCCTTTTGACAAAAATATAATCGAGCAATTGGAATCAAAATACAACACGAAACTCAAAGTTATAGGACAATTCAACAAGGATAACCTTTATACTGCTTTGAATGTTGTTTTAAGTATTGTTGGTGATGGCTTTGATATCAAAAAGGCACTCGAATCATATGAGGGTATCAAAAGGCGATTAGAGATTAAGTATCAAACTTCTAGTCATATCGTTATTGATGATTTTGCAAGCTCACCTCCAAAGGTAAAGGCTAGTCTTGCAAGTATAAGGCAGGAGTATAAAGATGCCAAAATAGTAACAATATTTGAGCCTAATGTCGGCAACAGGACCAAAGAGTCTCTTGATAATTATACTTATAGTATTTTTGAAAATTCTGATACTGTTATTTTGCCACCTTTTGCTTCGATTATTAAATCTACAAAATACCCAATTGACAATGTTACTTTAAGTTCTAAGCTTAATGAAAATGATAATGTATCAATAGCAGTAGAGCAAGAAGATCTAATAACAGAATTACTAAAAGAAGAGTCACCTGATAAGAAAACAATTTATGCATTTCTCTCTAGCCATGGTATGGAAGAGAATATTATTAAATTAACTAATGAATTGAAAAACTGTAATTAATGAGGGCAAAACACGATTTCACAAGTATAAAGGATTTATTATTAAAAAATGAGTATTCTGGTGTTGAAGAAAAGCCCAAAAAATATATTTCAAGGGAGTTTCAGGATTATGGTTATAGACTAGCGGTCAAGCTTGATGATATGGCACATAAATCTCTTTATATTAAGCTTGCAAAAAGAGAAAAAAGGCCTATTCTTGAGCAGGCATTAAGTTATACTTTAGACTATCCAAAAGCTAAAAATAAAGCTAAAATATTTATGTGGAAACTTGCAAGCTTAAGAAATGAAGCACGAGAGAAAAAAAAGAAGGACGCGAAGATAAATCAAACTATAACCCTTATATAACCTATTATAGTGGATATATGAAAAGCAAGTATTTTCTCCTAAGCATGATCATAGTTGGGGCGCTTATCAGTTGTGTTATGATCAGTAGTTTTTTTGCTCTTGGGTATTTCACTGGCCGTGGTAGTGGGAATGTAGTCACTGAGGTTTATGATCTTGAGGAGTTTAATTATCTTCAATTTAAGGGTCAAGGCAATATTTATTATACTCAAGGTGATGATTATGAAGTGGTAGTTAGCGCAGAGGACAATATCTTAGATAGAATGAATGTGATAGTTAAATCCAAAAAGCTTAGTATAGATTATGAGCGAGATTATTTCTGGCCATTTGGATCGATGATCTTTCCTACTAAGGAGATAAATGTATATGTCAAAGCACCTGATATAGACAAATTAAGGTTTGATGGTACTGCAAATTTCTCAACTGAGTACCTGGATACCAAATCCCTAGAGATTCAATTTAATGGTGCAGGCAAATTAAAAATCGATGGACTTCACGTGGATTCTTTGAAAGTGAATATTGATGGAGTTTCTGAGTGTTTTATAAAAGGAAGTGTCTCGACTCAAAAAATTATTATTAATGGTGCAGGCAAATACTATGCTGATAGTTTGATTAGTGATACTGCAGAGATTGATATAAATGGTTCTGCAGATGTTTCTTTGTATGTAAGTGATAAACTTGATGCAGTAATCAATGGTACAGGCAAAATTATCTACAAAGGTGATCCAACAACTGTAGATAAAAAAATTAATGGAGTTGGAGAAATTAGAAAGTATTAAAGACATGAAAATAAGTGTAATTCTAACTGCATTTAAAGAGCAAAAAACGATAGCTAAGGCTGTATCTTCTATATGTGATCCAAAATATTCGGGTTTTGATGGTTCTATTGAACTCATTCAGCTTAGCCCTGATGTAGAAACTTTAGAAGCAGGGTTACTTGAAGCACAAAAATATCCAAACACAAACCTTGTTCAGATCAAGGACCCTGCAAATGGCAAACCAAACGCAATAAATCTGGGGTTAAAAAACGTAAGTGGTGAAATAATTATACTTACAGATGGTGATATATATTTAGCAAAAAATGCAATTGCAAACCTTGTAAAATTTCTTGAGACAAATATAGAGTATGGTGCTGTAACAGGTAGACCAGTTTCTGCTGATAGTAAAAAAGAAATGATGGGGTATTTCGGTCATCTTTTTGCTGATGCCAATCATTATCGTAGAATGATTGATCTAAAAGGCATCAGCCCAGATAAAAGTAGGTTGTTTGTCAAAAAACATAAATTCTTCCCTTTAAGTGGTTATATAATGGCCATAAGACGTGATGCGTTTGATTTCAGATTACCGGAAGATACATTAGTTGATGATGCCTATATCAGCTATATGATCTATAACAAGGGATACAAACTTGGATATGAACCAGAAGCTATAGCCTACATCAAGTACCCAAAAAATCTATCTGATTATTTCAAACAAAAGAAAAGATCAACTGGCGGATACGTTCAATTATGGAAGTATGGGATAGTGAAGGAAGAGACGAAATCAAGAAGTCCTTGGCATGAGATCGAGATGTTTTGGTATCCTTTCAAATACGCAGCAAGTCTGAAAGAATATATCTGGTCTACCCTACTTATCCCAATTAGATCGATTCTCTGGATACAGATAATTTTTGAGCAAAAGATCTTAAAAAGAGACTTTGAGAAGATTTGGGTCAGAATCGAAAGTACGAAGTAAAGAGCTTGCTCTATAGTATGCTTCAAAGATATAATACCTGCATGTATTTATAATTAATCCAAATGGAAAAACCAGGTTCATCGCTTATACAAATTAGAAATGAAAGATTAGAAAAGGTCAGGAAACTTAAGGAACTAGGTATAAACCCATATCCATCCACATCAAATAAGAAGAAAAACAATTTAGAAATAATTGACAATTTCAATAAACTTGAAGGCAAAGCCACAACAGTAGCTGGCAGACTGATGTCATTTAGAGAGCACGGCAAGCTTGCATTTGGTCACATCCAAGATCAGACAGGCAAATTGCAGCTATATATTAGAGAAGACGAGTTAAATGCGACATCATCAAAGAATCAAACAATAGGTTTTGGTGATTTGAATCTGATTGATGTTGGAGATATTGTGGAAGCAACAGGAACTATCACCAAAACACAAAGAGGAGAAATCTCAATCTTAGTAAGCGAACTTAAAATACTCACAAAAAGCATCCGACCACTTCCAGCAAAGCATGAAGGTATCAAGGACAAAGAGACACTATTTCGCCAGAGATATCTTGATATGATCATGAATCCAGAAAAAAAATGGCGATTTGAAGCTAGAGCCAAAATTGAATTTGCCATTAGGGAATTTTTGAATTCAAAAGGCTTTCTAGAGATCAAAACACCAATAATACAACCACTTTATGGAGGTGGAACAGCTAAACCATTTACAACACATGTAAATGCTCTAGATGTTGATTATTATATGGCAATTTCTCATGAACTATATCTAAAAAGGCTTATCATCTCTGGATTTGAAAACGTATATAACATTGTCGGATATTTCCGCAACGAAGGAATAGATAGGACTCATAATCCAGAGTTCTCTATGCTTGAAACTATGACGGCTTTTCATAATTACGAGTACAACATGGATTTGATAGAAGAAATGTACAAATATATTGGCAATAAAGTGTTTGGCAAAACAGTCTTCAATATCAGAGGACATGAAATAGATTTTGGAAAGAAATGGCCTAGAATCATGATGATAGATGCAGTCAAGAAATACACTTACATAGATTTTGATAGGATCAAATCACTTACACAGGCACACAAAGTGCTTGATGATCTCAAAATTACAGAAAAGCCGGATACAATAGGAGAATGTATGGTCAAAGTATTTGAGGAACGAGTTGAAGAGCATTTGATTGAGCCAACATTTATATATGGACATCCAGTCGAGATTTCTCCACTAGCCAAAAGGATGGATAGCGACTCAAGGTTTGTAGAGAGATTTGAAATATTTATAGGTGGTATTGAAGGAGGAGATAATTGGACAGAACTCAATGATCCAGTAGAGCTTTTTGATAGATTCAAGGACCAAATGAAACAGCGTGACAAAGGAGTGGACGAATTCCACCCAATGGATATAGAGTTTATTGAAGCCATGGAATATGGTATGCCACCTACAACAGGTCTTGGCCCTGGTATTGAGAGACTTACTATGATGTTTACTGAAACAGAGTACATTGATGATGTGACATTTTTCCCATTACAAAAACCTGCTCAAGTTACTAAATTACAAAAAGAAATATATGGTGAAGAATATTTAGTTAATAATTCATCAAACGAAAATAATATAGAAATTGAGAATAAATACGACATAAATAATGTTCCTATTTCAAATTTGATAAAAGTTGATAAAGATATCACGAAAAATTATCCAGGTCTGAAAACTGGCTATCTTGAATTAGAAGATATTAATATTTCTAAACGTACTCCAGAATTAGAAAAAATAATTAGAAGATTGGAAAAACAAGTTAAAAAGAAATTCAAGACAAAAGCAGATATCAAGTCCTCAGAAATTCTTGATGGATTTCGTATTGTATATGAAGAGTCAGGAGTTGATCCAAGAAAGAGACTAAATAGTGCAGAAAGTTTGATTAGAAGAATAGTTGATAATAAAGGAATATATGAGATCAATAACCTTGTAGATTTATATAATTCGCTTTCTGCAAGCCTAGAACTTCCTATGGCGGCATATGATCTTGACCAGATAAATGGTGTAATTAGTCTATCGCTTGCCAAAGGTGGAGAAAAGATCTTGCGAATAGGTGAAAAAGATGAAATTGAATTGGATAAAGGAGAAATTGTATATAAAGATAGTGATGGAGTTATCTGTATGGATTTTAACTACAGGGATGCAAATAGAACCAAAATCACAGATTCCACAAAAAAAGCAGTGATACTCGTCGACGGACATCAAGATATAGCCATAGAAGAGATAAGGGATGCATTAATTCAACTTGCATCATATATAGATACACTTAATATCGCCAAGATCAAATCTTATGGATTAGTAGAAGCTTAAATGCCTTCAAAAAACAAAATACGACACGAAATTATCAAGAAAAGATCAAACCTGCCACAATGTATCATATGGTTGAGCACCTTGCAGATTTCAGAAAAACTTCTCAAATTAGTAGAAGCCAAAAAGTTTAAGCATATTCATATTTATCTTCCCAAAAAAGACTCTGGAGAGATTGATACCTTTGTAATAATAAAAAGTATCTGGCAAATATATCCTAAGATAAATATTTCTGTACCGGTCTCTTTTGAACAAAAAATTCAACACAGTGAAATATTCCCTGATACAGAATATAAATATGATAATTATCATATACCTGTACCAACTTCAATAAAAAAGGTTGATCTAGATACTATAGATCTAGTAATAGTTCCACTAGTAGCCTTTGATGCAAAAAATAATAGGATCGGATATGGAAAAGGCTTTTATGACAAATTTCTTGCACAGTTACCTAAGGAAACGTACAAAATAGGATTAGCTTATGATTTCCAAAAAGTTGATGCTATTGAGATAGAAACTCATGATGTTCAACTTGATGAGGTTTATACACCCAAACTCTAAATTGTGAATTTCCCATCCTTGTAGATAACCTTTTTTGTACCATCGAAACAATACGCTGTAACAGTTTTCTTCAACGTGTTTATTATATCCTTGTGCTCAGCTGATGTATTAAACCCAAGCTCCTTCCACTCACTTTTTTTGAGTTTTGACGGATCCCCATCTAACGCATCTTTGTAAGCTAGTCCCAAAGCTACATGCATATTGCCGTATCTACCTCCAATATTTTCATCAAAAAGTGTGTTTGCCATAAATTTTGAGATTCTAGAAAAATCTTTATCTGTGAGTGAGAACTCACCTAATTTATCAGCACCTTTTTGTCTGATCATATCTAGTAGCAACCCTTCCCCACGTGATGCTTTGGCTTTAACTACCCTGCCCTCTTCAAACCATAATTCGATATCTCTTACTTTGGTTCCATACATGTATAGTGGTTGATTGAAGTAAATATATCCTTCTGTCCCTCTCCAATCAGGGCTTGTGAATATCTCAAAGCTTGGTATATTTCTACCGCTGCCTCCCAGCCATTTACGATTCTTTCCGATTTTTACTTTAAGATCAATTTTCGTTCCTTTGATTTTAAGATAATCAATTTGCAACTTATCGAGTTTATTTCTGAGCATATCTTGCTTCTTGGCGATATTTTTCCATATTTTAATTGGATCTGTTTGATCCAAAAAACAGGCTTTCTCTATTTGTCCCCAAAAATCCTCTATTGATAAGCCTGCTTCACTCGCAAGTGCTGCTGTTGGATATAAAGCCAAAGTCCAGGTAAATTTGCCAGAGTATTCTTTTGCATCCATCCACTCCCTTACTTGTTTTCTAGATTTGTATGATAATAGTATTTTTTTTGGATCGATCCCTTCCAATTCGTGTAGATTCGTATCAGCGATTATTCCAACTTGATGATCAATTGTGTCTACCAAAGCTTTTTGGTACTTTTTGGGAAAAAACTTGAGTTGCTCATCACTAGAAAACTCATAACCAATTCTATCAATGCCTGTAGGAAGCATCCTGATTATTGGATATGCTCCTGATTCTAGAACTGATTTATATAATTCAATTAATAATGGTTTAGCAACATCAGGGACAAATAATCCTACCACTTCACCTTTTTTGACTCCAGCACCAGAATTAAGTGCGAATTTAATTAATACATCCGCATATTTTTTTAATTGTTCTTGACTTGGTTCAAACATGATAAAATTTTGATGAAATTAACCATTGATTATGACAAAAATTTACATGTTTTTCTATAGCATATTAAGTATATTTGAAAGTATTGGGTTTGTTTTAGCACATCCCAGAATCTGGATATATGTACTTGCTCCTATTTTCATTAATTTTGTAGTATTTATCTTCTCAATATTTCTTTTTTTTGAGATTTTTGAAAGTATTAATGATTGGGGTTTTCTCCGAAGTATTTTCGAAAAAATTGCTGTACTGGAATACGTGCTAGATACTATTTGGATTATAGTTTCCCTTATTATAAGCTACCTAATTTTTATAAATTTGAGCATGACTATAGGGAGTCCGTTCTATGGAGAGATTGCAGAGATTGCTATGGAAGAATTAAACGTACCATATATTGACGAAACTAAAACAATCTTCAGGCAAGCCTATTTTGACCTCAAACGATCCATTGATTTTGAAATAAAAAAAATAGTTTTAAGTTTATTACTTTTGATCATCACATTTCCAATAAATTTGATGCCAATATTTGGTCCCCTTGTATATGGAATTATAAATTTTCTGTTTGCGATATCGATGTCATCATTGGATTTTTTTGATTGCACATTAGAAAGAATGAGGCTAAATTTTAAGACCAAATACAAATTTATATTAGATAACTATTATGTATCAGCTCCATTTGGATTTATCACTCTAACACTGACGTCTATTCCAATAATAAATCTCGTTGTAATGCCCTTCCTGACGATTTCTGCTGTCAAGATATATTCTAGGATAATAAAAAATTCATAAACTTTTCATAGCTTTATAATCTTTAGGTGCTAGTATTTCATCATGCAAAAAAAAATTATTTATCATGGAGAAATACATAATCTTCTATACAAGTATTATGGTTTTGATAACTTTAGACCAGGACAAGAAGACATTATCAAAACGATTATTGCAAAAAAAGACACACTAGCGATCCTACCTACTGGAGGAGGGAAATCACTTTGCTATCAAATTCCAGGATTGTATTTCCCAAATTTAACTATTGTGATCTCGCCTTTAATCGCCTTGATGAAAGATCAAGTTGATAGCTTAAACAAAAGAAATATTTCTGCAGCATATTTAAGTAGTACGCTAGAAAACAGAGAGATAGAGCAAATAATAAATAACTTAAAGAACAATAAGTACAAATTTCTATATATAGCTCCAGAAAGATTAGAAACAAAAAATTTTATACATGTTATTAAAAATATTAAAGTTGATCTTGTAGCGATTGATGAATGTCATTGTATAAGCATGTGGGGACATGATTTCAGACCTTCTTATTTAAATATTCTAAAATTTATAAATTTACTGCGAAATAAACCAGTTATTGCAGCATTTACTGCCACAGCGACAAAAAAGACTATCCTTGATATCAAGCAACAGCTAAATTTGTATAACTCTAGAACATATATCAATTCATTTAGACGAAATAATTTAACCTTAAAAGTCACTAGGACAGATGAACACTTAAAGGAGAAATTGATAATAGAAAAATTGCATTCTCATGATAAATTAAGTCTTATTTTTGCAAATTCAAGGATTCAATGTGAAAGATTAGCAAATATTTGTCAGCAATCGGGAACGAAGGCAAGTTTTTATCATGCGGGACTCGATCGGATTTCTAGGACTCAAATTCAAAATGAATTTATGCAAAACAAATATGACGTAATATTTGCTACTAACGCATTTGGTATGGGAATTGATAAACCAGATATTAGATACGTCTATCATCTTGGATTCCCTGGAAGTATTGAGGATTACTATCAAGAAGCAGGTCGCGCAGGACGAGATCAAAAAAATTCTGTTTGTGAAATTATTTATTCATTTAATGATATCAAAAAGAGATTTGATCAATTAAATATAGTTGAAGGTGAAAATTCAAAACTTTTTCAATGGCGCGAAAGACAACTTCAGGCTATGGTTGACTATTTGATCACAGACAAACCAAAGATGGAATACATTCTAAACTATTTTGGCGAGAAAGTATGAAAATTTATGCACCTTTTCTCTTGAGTCTATCAAGTATCATTCTTAATCCATCATTGCCTCCATATTTGAGAGCTTCGCTTATTCTAGCAATTGTTGCAGAACTTGCTCCAGTTGATCTTTCTATCTCAACATATGAATCTCCCTGATGTAGCATCTGTGCTATCTTAAATCTTAAAACAAGATTATCTAGTTCTTTGGATGAGAAAAGATCTTTAAGATAATTTTTGGCTTCTTGAGCATTTCTTACTTTCAAAAAGGACTTGGCAAGTTTCTGTAAATCTTTATCAAATTGGTCACTATTCATGAATGAATTTATAATATATTATCCTTTAACACTTTAAAGTAATAGTCGGGAAATTGCAAATGTTTAACAATTTACAGTATTCAGTATTCAGCATTCGGTATTCAATATTCAGTAGTCATTATTGTCAGCATAAAACGTCATTCTGAACTTGTCTGCCTCTGGCAGACTTGTTTCAGAATCTGTGGAAGTAGCCAAATAAAATAATATTAGGCGAAATGAGCATTTAGTGTTAAGTTGTGTAGATCTGTATGAAATACTACTCATTGGTAAATAACGCAATTAACATTATGGAGCAACAGAAGATGTTGAATATTGAAAAAATATGCCGAAAGGGGGAGTCCCCTCCTTAATGCTTTGTAAACAAAGCTAAAGTCGGGATAAACTTCTCCTCCCCAAAGGTTTTGATTCATGGAAATATGCCGAAAGGGGGAGTCGAACCTGCCTGCCGGCAGGCAGGCCCCCACGCCAAACTAGTCTAACATTAAACTTTTAATATACTCTCTTCCAATTCCAGATTTTAAATATTTCTCTCTTTTTCGCGCAGAGATTCTATCTGGATATACTTCACTAAAGACTATTTTGAAAGGTTTGTATGGGCTAGTAGTTTTATTTCTACCAGAATTGTGCTCAGACAATCTTCGAGCTAGATTATTAGTTATACCAATGTATCTATATGTACGTTTCAAGCTTTTAATAACGTAAACAGTATATAACATGACTTGAATTATTCAGAAAGCATATAGAAAGTGCCGAAAGGGGGAGTCGAACCCCCACGCCGTAAAGGCACTGGTTCCTAAGACCAGCGTGTCTACCAGTTCCACCATCTCGGCTCTTGTAGCGAAATAATTATATCATCTGTTCTTACTAAATTCTACCTCAGTTTATAAATACATTGTAGCAACATCTTGACATAATTATCTTCCATCAAATAATGGTTCGGAATCGGGGACATTTAGAAGTGGATTGTTTTGAAATAGTTCAGATAAGGGTTTTGTCAAATCATATGTCCTTTTGTCTCCAGCAATACCGCCATATATTATTGTCACTTCTTCAAGGGTAGTATTTTCCTTAAACCAGGTAATCGTTTCAAGCTCCGCCTCATCTATAGTTTTGTACCCAGGATAATCAATAGCATATGTATCTTTCTCTTCAGTATAATTAATGACAGTATTCTCTAATGTATCAGATATTGTCGCAATTCTTTCTATTTGACGTCCACGATCAATCTCACTTTGCCTTCTTCTATCATCAATAAAAAGATATGCCAAAAGTAGTACGATAAATATCACAGCTGCAATAATTACGGCAATCTTTTTGACATCATCCGGATTATTAAAGTCAATCTTGATTCTAGGGGTATTAATTTTTGGAATAGTAAATTTTGGTAATTTCATTAGTTTGTATTTCTAATAAGTGGTATAGCCCATTTTTCAAGTTTATCCCAATCCCCGTCTCCTCTTTCATATACATACATATTACAAGTTTCATTCGTTTCTCTACTTCGACTAAATCCACTAACTTCGGCCAATCTATCCCAAACCAATAGTACTTTGGTTGCAAATGTTGGATTAGTAGCAATTGGACCATATGGTTGTAAGTAGTAGCCTGGTTTGGATGCATCAAATTCATAAATAAATGAACACCCAGGCAGTTTCCTTAGTACACAAGCCATTTCCTCTCTAAAATCTGCAGGTGGTGGAGTACAATACACACCACAGCCAAAAATATCAGACTTGATATCTGTTCTTTGATTTTTGTATACAGGATTTAGACCATTTTCCGATAGCCAAAGAGCTACAAGCCAGTGAAATGGTGTATCAGTATTTTGACTTTCTTGCCACATTTGATCCATAAATGAGGAAATCTCATCTTTAGAGTAATGCTTGGGAACAGAATAATTAGCCATAGATCTAATATTTCTATCGGCTAATGCTAACACATAATTTTTTGTCTTTTCTAGACATTTAGCATCACATGAATTAACAACTAGAGGACAGGTATCAAGAACTAGCTTTTCTAATTCGTCATTTGTCTTTGGTGTATATGTCTGTCCGGGTCTCTGGGAATCTAAAATATTAGCAGATCCAGTCGTATAATCTATACCATAATAGCCTGGTTTACCCTCAGCTGTTATACACTCAGCTTTTTGTTGTACTGACTCCTCCACAGTTTCTGGTGTTGCCTCGCGGGATAAGAAACTGAGTGGATCTACGGTACATGTCGCCAATCGATAAGTACCAGCATTTAGACAATTTCCATTTGTCAATCTGAGTTCCAGATGAAGATGTGGACCAGTGCTATTTCCGGTATTACCAGAGTATCCAAGTAAATGGTGCATCTTGATTTTCTGTCCCACTTCGAGTGGTGCTAATTCGTTTAAATGAGCATAAATAGAGACAAAACCTCCATGATCAACAACAACAAAAGTACCATACTCATCATAGAAAGCTCCTTTTTTTTCTCCTGCTGATGCTCCCTTAAATATTTTGGTATAAATGACTTCACCATCTGCTACACTAAATATTGGATTACCTATTGGCATCGCTATATCCAAACCTGGGTGCACACCTTTTATATAATTTTGAGAAATTCGTATTTGTGTATCTTCTTTATATGGGTAAGCTAGATTGCCCTTGATCAATTCAGCACCTCCTGTACCCTCGTTTTCATATAATTGTACTGGTATACAAACTAGATTATTTTGACAATATACTGGTTCAAGGTAGTCGTTGGCGCAAAGCCAATCCTGCATAGGATCACTTGACATGGCTGGCCCGATACAATCAGTAGAATCAATATATCCTATTAGATCTTCAAGCCTATCTTTTTGAGCATTATCAAAATTTGTTGTATTCAACTCTGATAAATTCGAAGATACTACATTTAGGTCGCTACACATAAATAGATGGTTTGGATAGTCCAATAAACCTTCTGTCATGATCGTTTTCTCTACTCGCTCAAAATAATCTCTATCAGATTCAACCGCTAATTTTGTTTTACTATCTTTAATTAGTGCCTTCATATCGTCGATAAAATTAGTATCACTAAAATCAGTAAAGAGCATTGTAAGTCTTTCCATAATGTTTTTGGATTGTCCCATCCACGGAAAAACATACTTCGTGTTTCCAGTAGATTTGCCGCCTGCGGCAAGTGGCTTGGAGCCTCGAATGAATTCTTGGTATGTACATTTGTTATCCTCCCCTTGTAATGGTCTTTGATAGATTTTTTCAGGATCTCCAGATAGGCCATCATATACAGACCTCTGTAAACTAATTGTGATACCCGACTTGTCACGATGAATCATCTTAAAGACACCTTGAAGAGGAAATTGTTTTGCTTCTTCTTTCCAAATTTCAGCTAATGCCTGTGCTCCACCTGAAATTTCTAATTGATCACTTGCAGGCCATGTAAGCATATATCCAGATCCCGGTGGCAGATCTATCATAGTAAATATTGCATCAGGATTTGCTTTCCCTCTTAATGACGGATCTGCCGCAAGTTCCTCTTTAGAATATGGACAAGCTGTTGATTGATAAGCTCCGACATTGACGACACCTCCTGCTATTGCAGAACACATGGTCTCTCTAGTGAAGCTCACTCCTGTTTTGCCACCGTTTTCGAATTCTACTATCTCAGGTCCAGACATCTTGTCTGTAGCCTCTATTCTACTTACCTGTCCAAAACAATAGCTAGTACTGCTATCATAGGATCTGATATCAGGTTCAATAAGACTTTTTAAGTCTTTTATGGTTTCATCAAAGCTTGGATGTACTGATATATCAACTTCCACATCAGTTCGAAACCTTGGTTCAAGTTTGAATATTGATTCTGAATCTGGTGAGAAATTATTCGCTCTATAAACCATACAAGCTACAGCATTGCCTAAATTGGGCATACTATATGCAATCTTTCTAAATTCTTGATTGATATCAAAATTGCCTTCCTCATCTACATATTTGATCTCGCCAGCAAATTTTTTGGTCATATCAATATTTATCGGACCATCAGAAAAATGAAGCAAGCTATCTATCGTACAGTACGTCATTACCTGATTTGCAGATGTGCCTACATATGGGACCTCTCTTGTATCGTAGTGATTACTATTAGTTAACCAGGCAAGTAGATCGAAATTTGTAACTTTTGTGGTAACTATTGGATTTGCATACCATGTTTCTTTACCATTAATCACTTCTTTTGCCATAGACAATGAAGCTGCTACAGCATTGCCAACACCACCAACTGTATCACAACTTCTAAGCCCTGGATATTTATCAATATTGTGCAATTCACAACTTAAAATCTTCTCTCCAGTAAAACAATCAATGCCTATCACATCTTGCAATGTGCCTTCTTCAATTAATTTACCAAATGCAAAATCTTCAGATGGATTTGAACCAAATAAATTAAAGAATAATACTGCTTCAACATAATTGAATTCCTCATTTGTAATTCTTGCATACTCAGATTTAAGCAGTTCAAGATTATTATCTAATTTGCCAGTTTCTGTGATATAGAATGGGATATCCCCATATTTACTTACGTAAGAGTGAAAAGTCGACACTCTTTCAGATATAGTTTGACCAGAAACGTTATAAGCATTTACGGCAATACCATCAAGTTTTTGCCAATCTCCGCCGATCTCCTCATGAACAAGATCCGACAATGTTGTAGAAGGATTTACTGGATTATGAACGTCAAAAACAGGACTTAATACTTTGACGTTACTTGATTTATTATTGACCATACTTTTTGTTAATGGTGCAATTTTTTTGGCTACAGCCCGTAGGTATGTATCAGTATTTGAAGCTATAGCTTTGAAATCCTCTCTGTCATCAAATTCATTTTGAGGCTCATTATGTCCAGTTGCGTATATTTCACAATTAAGCGCATTTAAGGCATTTATGAAGGTATCTCCTTCCCATAATTCACATTCTTCAAGACAAGGCCGGATAATTGTCTTAATCTCGCTATCGCATAATAAATCTCTATGTGCGGCAATATCATTGGCACTTAATGCAATTACTAATATCCAACTAAGTCCTTCGTTTTTGGCCATATTGTAAGCCTCAACCATTGCTGTGGTATCATTGAGTATCCATGCAGTATTGCCTCCTGCAACATCACATTGAGTACTCGCATCACTACCAGAATCAACCTGATTACTATTACTTCCCGAACCACCACCTCCATCAATGCTAGTAGAAATACCACAAATTGTACTGGTGATGGCATTAATATTTTTATTAGCTTCAGAATTTAAATGTAACCCATCATTATCCAAGGGGATATTACCATCTATTGATGCTTTTTCTATGTCTCTAAGTGGTATATTTTTAGTATAAGCAATCTCTTGAATTGCCTTATTATATCCCTCTTCGTTACACTGAACTTCATAATTTGATGCCCTACGAGGAAATGTGCTCAAGATAGGCTTAATACCATAAGATTCTAATGTAGTAATAATTTCATTAATATTCTTTTTAAAATTCTCTATTGAGTATCCAGGTCTTCCCACTCCATCTAATGTACAATCGTTAGTACCAAGCATAATAACTGCAGAACCTCCTTTACCTTTACCAGATTCTAAATAAGCTTTGTACTTTGCATAAATATCACCAGCCTCAGGATCATTTCCACCTGCGGTGTACCAGT
The DNA here is from genome assembly GCA_964444125.1 of uncultured Candidatus Saccharibacteria bacterium. Lineage (GTDB taxonomy): Bacteria > Patescibacteriota > Dojkabacteria > B142 > JAFGMG01 > CAYUFB01. The sequence continues at coordinate 5,960 of CAYUFB010000005.1, read as the reverse complement.
CACTTCTTGCGCTACCTTTGGCAAGGTGTTCTGCCCAAGGCATGTATTCTGGATGTGAAGATATACTATCTCCAATTTTAATTTGTTTTGTTTTATCAAGATTCGTACAATACTCAAGATTATATTTGACGTATTTTTCTGTCGCAACTCCTGCAACACTTGAACGATTCTCTTGTCTTGTGTTTTTTGTATCATTGATGATAAATAATACGACAAGTGAAGCAACAAGCATCATAACGAGCACGAAGACTATTGCTTTTCGTTTTAATATTTTTTCTGGATTATTCATTTGATTATTCATTCTAGATTAGAATGCATCTCTTATCAAGCAAATATTTTTTATCTAATGCCTTCGCGAACTTGATCTACAAAGAAGCCATCTTGTACAGATTCAGCAAATTCAGTAGGCGATAGTCTTTCTATGACATAGAGTTGATTTGAGGCAACAGGCATGACCATTCTGCCTTTGACAACCAACTGGTTTTTTATCTCATTTGGTACTTTTGGAAACGCTACAGAAGAATGAATAAAATCAAATGGTGCCTTATCAGCTAACCCCTGTGATCCATCTTTAAAAAGTATTTCAACGATATTTGCCAGTTTTGGATATTTCGCTACATTATTTCTAGCAAAGTCAGCCAAAAATTGATCTCTTTCTAGTGAATACACCTTGCCACCTTCACCTGCAATAGAACCTAATAAACAAGCTACATAACCTGAACCACTACCAATATCAAGATACTTTTTGCCTGGTACTGGACGAAGTAGTTGAATCATCTTGGCAATTGAAGTTGGTTGATCTAGATGCTCATCATCATTTAGATCCAACCCCTGATCTTTATAAGCCAAATCCTTCTGATCTTCTCGAACAAAATCCTCCCTTTTTATATTCTTAAACGCATTTATGATTATTGGATCAGAAACAATCGGTTTAGATCCACCGATCAATACATTTAACAAATGATCTTGAGACCAGTTAAAAGGAGATGCTGTACCAAATTGATCTATATCCATAGATTATTTATTAATAATTAATTCATTTTGCAATTTTTTGAAATAAAAAACAAATAATTATTTACTTTTCTTATGATTACCTCCCCTGTCTACCTCCAGTCTGCCTGACGGTAAGCAGGGCAAGCTGACCGTCGGACAGGAGAAAAGTAAATAATTATTTGACACCAAAAATTGAGAACAATAGTTTACTTTCAATAAAAAAGTTCTTATGAATTCTAGCGGACTACTTATCTTCCTCGCTTTTCTTGAAGTAATATCCAACAACAAAGCCCATAGGGGCCGATAATACGCCCGATATTGTCAAAATCAAATCCTTGATATTTGCTACATTGTCACCCTCAGTGAGAAATCCCAATATCATAGCAATCAAAAGCATCAACAAAAAACCAACAAGCAAAATAATTGCAAATATGCTTCTAGCACCTTCTCTTTTTTCTATTAATTTGATGTAATTGTCACTTGTTGACTCTGCAATTTTTTCTGCTCGATCGATACCTAATTCACCTAATTCATCAATAGGTACCTGTGTCACCTCAAAATCAGGCTCAAAATCATCGTTAATTGGAGTTTTGTCTGCTATTGCCATTATTAATTGTCTAAATTATTGCTTTGTAATCCCTCTACTTCCCACTTGCGCTCTTTCTTATCTGATAATTCAATTTTTTTGTCCATTGATAGTTCAAGCAGTGTCAAAGCTTTGATGATTACCTCTCCAGGGGATTTAGCATTCATTTTAGATTGAAGATATTTCAGTCTCCTGCTTAACGAGGGAGGGAAAACAAATGCTAAATTTTCATCGTTATTTCTTTTCATTATTTTTTGAGATTAACCTTGATCTCTGCGTTTTCTGAATTTTGCAACAGAATTGTTATCAATCTATCATACAAACGTATATCGCCCTCATCTATTTCTACTTCTTCGATAACCAATGTCTGAAGAGTATCAAATATACTATATACCAGCCTTTCAAATCTATTTTCTATATAACTTGCAAGTAAATCGTTTCTGTAATTATTTTTTAATTCCTCATTTAATTTTTTGTCTATAGCTGGATCTAGTTCGTTTACAAAATTATTATACAGATATTGCACATACATCAACTCCTGATGTGACTGATCAAACTCACGATTGAATTCAACTGAATTTTCCAGCCCTTCTTTTGTTGATTCGACCATTTCCTGATATCCTTTAAATCCAAATAAGCTTGATAATTCTTTTAGATCATTGACTAGTTGAGTATCTCTGTATATTTCTTTTTTTGTGTCATCCTTGATAATCGATAAAGAAAAAACATTATTATCAAGTCCTAAAATTGCTTTTGTATTTATCATAAAAATATTCCAATAAGTACAATTATGGTTAGGCCAATTAATAAAAATGAAAGAATCATTATAATAAAGGTAATAATTGGCTTTTTGTAATTCCTCCAACCTTTTTGATCACTTAAATCTAGTTTTGCAAGTTTATTGTAAAGAGTATGCATAATCATCACGATAAAAAAAGCCATGAGAATTAAGGTAATACTCCCAAATATTGTCCTGGATTGCATAATTAGTTCACTCATAGCCACATGATGCCTTAATGATTACTTTTTGTCAAAAATAAATTTGCCCTTTGCAAAATCTACAACAATCTTACTTCCCTTACGATAGACTCCTTCTAGCATCTTTGAGGACAATGGATTTTCTATCTCCCTTTGTATTGTGCGTCTAAGCGGTCTTGCACCAAACTGGGGATCATAGCCAAGCCTTGCTAATTCTTCAATAGCTCTTTCTGTAACTTCAAGTGTCATACCTTGAGCCTTGATAAGATTTTTGGTTTTTTCAATCATTAGTTTGATTATTTCTGATAACTCTTTTTTATCTAATGGTTTAAACATTATCACTTCATCTATTCTATTTATAAACTCTGGTCTGAATGTCTTTTTGAGTCTATTCATCATTTCATCATATAGTTGAGCGGTATCATAGTCTTTATCATTTTGCAATTTCTCTAAAATAATTTCCGAGCCAATGTTCGACGTTGCTATTATTATACTGTTTTTGAAATCTACAGTCCTACCTTTGCCATCTGTAAGTCTACCATCTTCTAGGATCTGAAGAAGTACGTTAAATACGTCAGGGTGAGCCTTTTCTATCTCATCAAGTAGGATCACACAATATGGATGGCGTCTTACTTTTTCTGTTAACTGTCCTCCTTCTTCATGCCCGATGTAGCCTGGAGGTGATCCGATCAATCTAGAAACGCCAAAACGCTCCATATATTCACTCATATCTATTCTTATCATAGCTTCTTGGTCTCCGAACATGTATTCAGCAAGAGCCTTGGCTAGTTCAGTTTTGCCAACTCCTGTTGGACCAAGAAAGATAAATGATGCAATTGGCCTATTTGGATCTTGAAGACCGGCCCTACTTCGTCTGACTGCATTTGAGACAAGATTCACGGCCTCATCTTGGCCTACTACTTTCTTGTGCAAAATTTCTTCAAGTTTGACAAGTCTTTCTCGCTCTTCCTGCTTCAAATCATTTATTGGGACTCCTGTCATTCGTGAGATGATTTCTGTGATATCTTCTATAACTACTTCGTTAGTCACAGTTCCCTTTTTCTTTTCCCATGATTCTTTTAGTGGAAGTATTTCTTCATTTATTGTCTCAATTTTTTGTTTTATCTCTGCCGCCTCTTTGTGTTTACCGGCCCTAGATAATGATTCTCTTTCTCTTTCGAGTTTCTCTGCAAGAAGCTTCTTCTCTCTTAACGCTTCTGGTTCAGAAGTTGTTTCAAGTCTAACCTTGCTTGCAGCTTCATCAACCACATCGATAGCCTTATCTGGCAAGAATCTGTCTTTGATGTATCTATCTGATAATTGAGCTGCAGCAATTAAAGCATCATCAGTAATTTTAATTCTATGGTGTGCTTCATATTGATCTCTTATACCTTTAAGTATCTCTATAGTTTGTTCTACATTTGGTTCATCAACAAGTATAGGCTGGAATCGTCTCTCAAGAGCAGCATCCTTCTCAATATATTTCTTGTACTCAGACAACGTAGTCGCCCCGATTACCTGTAATTCTCCACGAGCAAGAGCTGGCTTAATCATATTTGAGAAATCAAGCTCTCCTTCCTGAGCTCCTGATCCAACTATTGTGTGTAATTCATCAATAAATAGTATAATCTCCCTTTCTGTCTTTTCTAATTCCTGGATTAATTTTTTGGCCCTATCTTCGAATTCTCCACGATACTTAGAACCTGCCACAAGCATTGCAAGATCTAGAGCTTTTACTTTCTTATCTTTCAATGTCTCAGGTACATTGCCAGTTATGATTCTGTGAGCAAGCCCCTCTGCTATTGCGGTTTTCCCAACTCCAGGTTCACCAATTAAGACAGGATTATTCTTTCTTCTGCGAGAGAGAATCTCTATCACTCTTGTAATTTCATCGCTTCTACCAATAACTGGATCAATTTTGCCGTCTTGTGCTAATTTGGTTAGATCTCTGGAATATTTATCCAATTCAGGTGTTTGACTATCTGAAATGTCCTTACCATCCTTAGAACCTTGTCCTACAACTTTTACGACTATTTGTCTAAGCTTTGTGTGAGAGACACCGTGCTTTTTGAGTATCTGTGCGGCCAAGCCCTCGTCTTCTCTTATTAGTGCCAAAAGAAGATGTTCTGTGCCTATATAATTATGTTGTAATTCTCTTGCTTCTTCGTATGATATCTGTAATATTCTTTTGGCCCTAGGTGTAAGACCTGGCGTAGATCCCTGAAAACTTCCCTCAAACAATTGGTTTGATACGTAGTTTTTTAATTCTTCTTTATCTATTTCTAATTGTTTAAATATCCTATCAATCAGCTCACCATCATCTAGTACGCCAAAAAGTAAATGCTCAGTATCAATATTGGCTTGCTTTTTCTCCAATGTAATAAATGCCGCTTTTTGAATTGCTTCAGTTGTTCTTTCTGCAAAGAGTTGACTAATGTCAACTCTTTCTGCGCCATTTGAATCTGAATACATAATGACAAAGACGTAATAAATAAAGACAAAATTCGTATTTCCTCATTTTAGCAGATATCATTTGACTGTACCAATATTTTTATTTTTCTAAATATGTTAGAATTTATGATTACTTTTTATAAACAAACATGGCAACCAAAGAAATAAAAAGGCTCTATAGATCCAAAACTGATCGAATCCTTGCCGGAGTCTGTGGTGGTATTGGTGATTATCTAAATATGGATCCTACTGTTATTAGATTACTTTTTGTAGTCTTTACCCTAATGTCAGGTGGAACTGGACTCATTGCTTATATTGTTTTGGCATTTGTAATTCCAGAGAAATAAGTCTAGAAAGTGTTTTACACAAATCACTGGGTATGTTAAAATTCATAAGTGTTTATTTAAGCACTAAAAGTTCTTTACAAATAACTTAAGCTATCAACAGAAGGTCCCGTAAAATACCTCATTCCATTCGGTATTACGGGACATCACAAAATTTGCACTATACTAGAGAAACTCAGTATAGTGCTAAATTTAGTAGATGGCCCCATACTCAAGATAATCTAGCCAATGGTGAGTTTATCGAACCAGAGGCGTAGAGTATCTTAGTCCCGATGAGCAAAGCGATATCGGGAGTATAACGGACTAAATATGCCGTGTGCTCTTTTTAAAACAGTTTCCGCCATTTAGAAAAATGGCCCCATAGTATAACGGTTAGTACACCGGGTTTTCATCCCGGCGATCGGGGTTCGATTCCCCGTGGGGTCACGTAAAATCATCCTAAGCTTATCGAAGGATAGATTTTACTAGAAGAAGTGGCGAATGAAACGAGCTTTACTCTTCATTCTCATCGCCTAAAAGCGAATATCTTCTCTATTAAATAATTCTCGTTGTAACCACTGCTGTCCCATAAAAAGTTGAACAGTTAGAAAGAGGGTATTTAGAAGAAT
>CAYUFB010000004.1:47626-54771 GCA_964444125.1 uncultured Candidatus Saccharibacteria bacterium | reverse complement strand
AAAAAAAATATAGATAATCAAAAATTTGGATCTATTCCTGATTTAGTAATTATTGATGGTGGCAAAGGACAATTAGCCTCAGTATATAAAACATTACAAAAGTTTAATCATCTAAAAGACATACCGCTTGTTGGCCTTGCCAAAAGAGAAGAGGAGATTTTCAAAATCACTGGAATAAAAGATGGCAAGCACATTTTCAAACTAATTAGACTATCGCGTAGATCAGAAAGTTTATATATCTTACAAAGAATACGAGATGAAGCACATAGATTTGCAATAGGATATCATAGAAGGCTTAGATCCAAATCTATGTCAAAATCTGTATTAGATGACATTCCTGGAGTAGGGGAAATAACTAAAAGAAAGCTGATTCAAGCATTTGGAAGTTGGGAAAATATTAGAAAACAAAGAAAAGAGGCACTATTAAGTGTAATAAAAAATAAAAGAACCGTTGAATCAATAATAAAATTGCAATAATAGCCCTTTATCGCAATTTGTCATATAATAAAAAATATTGTCCAACTATTAACATATACCTATGAAATTCGATATCATCACATCATTTGCAATACTTAATCTGATCACAAGCTTCCTGATCGCATTTCCCGTCATCAAGCTTCTATACAAATTTGATATCACACGCAAAATTGATGTCGATTTCTCAACTCTTATTGAAAAAAGAAAACTAAAGGTCGGCACACCAATCATGGGGGGACTTATCGTAGTACTTAGCGTATTAATTACAAACATACTATTTAATTTTGACAGTATCACAAGAATCCCGCTTTTAGTTTTCACTATTTCAGCTCTGCTTGGTGCATTCGACGATATCTTAAACATCTATGGTAGGGAAAGAAAAATCAAAAGAATTGGTCGAGTATTGAAACTTATCAAAGTTCACAAAAGCCCGCTAGTTAGGATTTGGTACGTCATCACATTGCCATGGTTAGTGTATAAGAGGATATTTTTTGCATTAGGATCCAATCCAGGCAAAGGTATCCAAGCCCACGAAAAAGTTATTATCCAATCTATTGCAGGATTTATACTTGGACTTTGGGTATATAGTTATAGTGGGTTTCAGACTCCAGGAGAGATCGATTTATTTTTCTTAGGGACAATTAATATCGGTATACTAATTATCCCATTTATAATTTTTGTAGTTGTCGCTATGGCCAATGCAGTCAATCTTTCAGATGGAATGGATGGACTTGCGGCAGGATTATTACTTCCAGCTTTTGGGGCCTTGACTGCTATTGCATTTGAAAAAGAAGTACTTTCAAATGTCCTAAATGGTAGAAGTGTAGAAGAATTACCTCTTACATTACTATCAATTTCTGTGCTAGCATCACTTATGTCATATCTGTATTTCAATATTCCACCAGCCAGATTTCAAATGGGGGATGTAGGATCTCTTGCTCTTGGTACAATGCTAGCCGCCATAGCAGTTGAATTGCAAGTCACGATGCTACTTGTCATAATCGGATTCCCATTTATTGCAGAAGTTGGAAGTTCGTTATTGCAAGGAATCTCAAGAAGATTATTTGGTCGAAGATTATTTCTCATGGCACCACTTCATCATCACTTTGAGATCGCAGGCTGGAGCGAAGAAAAAGTAACAATGCGTGCATGGCTTGCAGGGATTGTATTTGCACTACTAGGACTTTGGATATATTTCATATAACGATACAAAGTTGGATTTCAAACAGAAACTCGCACAACTAAATGAGAGGCAAAGACTCGCAGTAGATACTACTCAAGGACCTGTACTACTTATTGCAGGCCCTGGAAGTGGCAAAACTCTCACACTAACTACAAGAATCGCAAACATCCTTGCCACAGACGATGTATCGCCATCAAGCATATTAGCTCTCACATTTACGGAGCAAGCCGCAAGCCATATGACTGATAAACTCAAAAGTATGATTGGCACTGATGCTTACAAGATCAAAATGATGACATTTCATTCATTTTGTAATGAAATAATCTTAGAAAACCCTGAAAAATTTGGCTTGTCATCAAACACGAGAAATATCAATGATCTAGAAAAAATTGCAATTATAGAAAGTATCATTGACGAATTAGATTTGGAATTTTTGACTTCATTTAATGATCCTTATTATTACAAAAATGAAATCTTAAGACTGATCCAGAATTTGAAGCGTGAGAGCGTCAACCCGCAAGAATTACTTGATATGACCAAAAAAGATGAAGCAATATTAAATAGTCAAATACAAATAAACCCAAGAACTGGCAAGATTTATGACAAATTTGCAAAAGAGCAAAAGAAAATCTCCAAAAATTATGAATTAGCTAATATTTATGAGGCTTATCAACAAAAGCTAGTACAAATGGAGAAGTATGATTATGAAGATATGATACTTATGACTACAGAGAAACTTGAACAAGATCCCGATCTATTAGCTAGCCTGCAAGAAAAATACCTATACATCCTAGTTGATGAATTCCAAGATACCAATGGTGCACAAACAAAGATTCTAGAACTACTTGGCAATTTCGATGATAATCCAAACATATTTGTAGTAGGAGATGACGATCAAGCAATCTATCGATTCCAAGGAGCCAATGTTGAAAACATTTTTGATTTCGTATCCAAATACCCTGAGACCAATATCATTACTCTAGATAAGACATACAGATGCCCTCAAAAGATACTTGATGCAGCAAGATCTCTTGTATCTCATAACTCATCAACAATAGAGAAAATTATTCCAAATCTTTCAAAAGATCTAATTAGTAATAATGAAAAAAGCAATAAACTTCTAGTACATGAATTTGAGACAGCAGAAGATGAGATTAGGTTTGTGACAGCAGAGATAAAGAAGCTACTTGATGCAAAAGTTGATCCAAAAGAAATTGCAATAATTTATAGAAATCACGCTGATAGTGTCGATTTATTAAATTATTTACTCAAAAACGAAGTCCCTGTAGTGAGCCGTGACAAAGGCTCGATGCAGGATAATATCTATGTCCAGCAATTCATAAATTTATTGAAAATCATTGATGATTATCGAAACGATGAATTGGTCTATCAGGTCTTAAATTATAAATTTCTAAACTTAGATAGACTGGAATTATTCAAACTTTCTGATGAATTGAAATTTGGCAAATCATTATTTGATATTATCCAAGAAAAAGAAAACTTCAAAGTGGTTTTGGATTTTGTCATAAATCTGCATCAAGAACAATACAATTTGCATCTTGTGCAATTACTTGAACTTGCACTTAAAAAATCAAATATTCTTGAATACTTAATAACAAACAAAGATTATGAAAGCATTGAAGCACTTAAGTCTCTATTTAACTTCGCTACTCAAGCAAGTGCGGACAATCCTGACTACAAAATATCCAATCTAATAGAGGATCTTGCTAAACTCACAGATAATAAAATTGATCTATCTATTGACTATCAAGATAACAAAGAAGGTGTGCAAATGCTTACAGCTCACAAATCCAAAGGTCTTGAGTTTGAACATGTATTTATATTCAAGTTTCAAGATAAGAAATGGGGCAATAAAAGAAAAATGGATAAGATCAAACTTCCATCAATGCTTCTTGATACTATCAAGCCTGATCATGATGAAAACGAAGAAGAAAGAAGAATTGCTTATGTAGCAATCACTAGAGGGATTAACCAAGTTCATATCACATACGCCAAAAAGGCAATTGATAAGAACAAAGAAACTTACCTTCAACCATCTCAATTTGTCTCAGAATTTGATCCAACCACCTTTGAATTAATTCAACACGAATCTGAAGTCGTAAATGATACAACAATCCTAGAAGTGCTTGAACCTCTTGATCTAAATGCCTCTGAAAAAGCATATTTGAAATCAAAAGTTGATAATTTCAGGCTAAGTGTGAGCGCCCTAAATACTTATCTAGACTCTCCTAGAGCATTTTTTGAAAGCTACATACTCAAGATCCCACAGAGCAAAACAAAAGCTCTAATTTTAGGAAATATCGTGCACAAAGCCCTAGAAATTAGTAATAAAGCTATCAAAAATAATACAAATCTGCCTGATTTAGATTATATTAAGAAAATTATTGATACAGCCTTAAAAAATGAATTATTGCTAGAAAAGGACAAAGAATCTATCAAAAAAGAAGCCGAAGAAATTATCACAAAATACCTGACTCAACTCGATCTAAATCAAGAGATATTTGAAACAGAATATAGTTATTCCAGACTTGGGCTAACATTTGAGGACACCCTACTTGCCGGCAAAATTGATCTTATAGAATGGATTGACAGGTCCCAGAAATCAGCCCGAATTGTTGATTATAAAACGGGTAGATCGAAGACACGAAATGAGATTCTAGGTCTCACAAAGAGCGCTGACAAGAGCATTTTCAGGCAATTGCAATTCTATAAACTGCTTACACAATTAGATAAGAATAAATTTTTCACGCCTGTTGAATTTGAAGTGAGATTTGTGAAGCCAAAGAAAAATGGTCAATTTAGATCAGAGATATTTAGCACTGATGAAATTGAGACTGAGTCACTTCAAGAAGAAATCAGGCAAGTGATAGCCAAAATTAGAAAATTCGAATTTGATTGAATCGAATAGATAATCAGCGCCCATTCTTTGAAAAACCCCCAAGCATAAGTCTTTTGCTTCAAAAAAAAGTATCTGTTATATTGATTTCGTCCAATTTCTTGCCCACAAAAAATAGCTAAACTTAAATTATTAAGTATATCTTTATGAATTTACCCAAAAATGTAATCAAACGCGATGGTAGAATTGAATTATTCGATAAGGCAAAGATAGAAAAATCTATCTGGACTGCAGCCAAAAACGTTGGGGGCAAAGATAAGAAGTTAGCACTTGAAATTGCCAAAGAAGTACTTAATTACATTGATGAGATATATCCAACCACAAAACCAATTAGTACGGCAGATATTGGTTCTGCAGTAGAGAGAGTATTAGTCAAAAGTGGACATTACAAAACAGTCAAAGAATTTATCCTCTCAAGGGAGAAAAAAAGACAGACCTATATCAAAAAACAAGAGCTTGGGGTCAAAGATGATATAGGCGGACTTGAATACAATTCACTATTTATCTTGAAAGAAAGATACCTGAAAAAAAATGACAAAGGTGAGACAATAGAAACACCTTCAAAAATGTTACAAAGAGTTGCCAAATTCGTAGCTAAGGCTGAGAAAAAAGGTAAAGAAAGAGACAAATGGGAAAATGAGTTTTTTGATGTAATGAGAAACTGGGAATTTCTTCCTGGCACTAGAGTATTAGCCAATGCAGGCAAAAAAAATCCACAGCTTGCAAATTGTTTTGTATTTGATATAGAAGATGATATTGAAGGGATATTTAGAAGCCTATACGAATCATCTGTAACCAAAAAACATGGTGGTGGATGTGGCTATAATTTTTCCAAAATTAGGCCCAAAGGAGATATGGTAGCAGATGAACCAGGACTTGCCGCAGGCCCTGTCGAAATCATGAAAATGTTTGATTTACCTACAAGTATCTTCAGACAGCAAGGCAGATACGAAAGTGGCAATATGGCAATACTTAACGTCGATCATCCAGATATACTTGAATTTATCACCTCAAAAGAACAAGATGGAGTCCTATCCAAGACAAATATCTCAATTGGTGTTGTAGAAGGATTTATGGACGCTGTCAAAAAGGACAAAGTATGGGAATTGAAAAATCCACGAACCGGAGAAGTTGTAAATAAGATAAAAGCAAGAGCTATCTGGGAATTGGCAGTTAATTATGCTCACAAAACAGGTGACCCAGGGATAATATTCCTGGATAATGTAAATAAAGATAATCCAGTCTATGAACATTTTGGACCAATCCAATCAACGAATGTCTGTGGAGAGATCCCTCAATATCCATATGAATCATGTAATCTTGGATATTTAAACCTAACAAGGTTCTTAAAAAAAGATAAAAAAGGGAAATACTCTGTTGATTTCAAGCGTATTGAAGAAGTCTCAAGAATTGCTACCAGATTTATGGACGATGTGATCGAGATGTCGTGGTTTCCTATCGAAGCACAGACCAAAAACATTAGAAGCTTCAGAAGGCTTGGCATTGGCGTTGTAGGCCTTGCAGACATCCTAGTACATCTTGATATCGCATATAACGAGCCTGAAGCATATAAACTATCAGAGAAATTATCCAAGACAATAGCCGATGCTTGTCATGATGAATCATTTAAGCTCGGCAAAGAAAAAGGACCTTTTCCTTATGTAAAATATTCAATCTGGAAAGATAAGAAAAATCAGCCTAGAAATGTCGCTACAAACACCCTACCACCTAGCAGTGGCAATGCAGTGATCTTTGGGACATCCTTTAGTATTGAACCATTTTTTGCATTAGCATTCTATCAAAACATACTTGGTGGGATGAGAATTAAAAATGTAAATACATTGCTTGAAGAGAAATTGAAAGAGGAGGGAATTGAGATTGATGATCTATTTGAAAGAATCTTTGAGAGCCATGGAAGTATCCAACACATCAAAGAAATCCCAGCTAGGATCAAAAAATTATTCCTAACCGCTCATGAAATTGACTGGAAAGATCATATCAAGATGCAATCTGCATGGCAGAAACATATAGACAATGCGATCACCAAGACAATCAACATGCCAAATGAGGCAACATCAGATCATGTTGAGAAAGCCTACATGATGGCATGGGACGCTGGATGCAAAGGGATCACTATTTATAGAGATCAAAGCAAAAGAGATCAGGTTATCGAATTTGGAGATCAGAAAAAAGAGAAATCTTTTAGAGAACTCAAGGCCGGAGATGATTGCCCAAATTGCAAACAAAATCTTATAAGTGCAGAAGGTTGTATCAAATGCCTAAGCTGCGATTTTAGCTTGTGTAAGTTGTAAAATAATCAAGAGGATAAGTCATAAATATCCTTGAAACATTGATTAGAGTAAATCAATAAGTTATAATCTTGGTGTTCATTAATAAATAGTGCCGAGGTAGCTCAGTTGGTAGAGCACGCGACTGAAAATCGCGGTGTCGCCAGTTCAATCCTGGCCCTCGGCACGTGAGAACGTTCTTTTATAATTGTTTGTTGTTTTCCTAAGTTTTGATGACCAACGGGAATCAAAACTTAAAGGAGGAAATTGCGGAAGCTGA
>CAYUFB010000004.1:0-47526 GCA_964444125.1 uncultured Candidatus Saccharibacteria bacterium | reverse complement strand
GTTGTTTACAATCCTTACGAAAGCTGTAGCACATTTCCGACGCGGGCGCCTAGCTTCTGTCTTCGTTTCATAACTGAGACTACGACAGACAGGCAACTGGCTAATATTTCTAATTATAGAAATAGACTACAGGAAAAGTGAAAAGAGTTCTTTAATAGTATTTGTGTTTTCCAAGTTTTGATGACCAACGGGAATCAAAACTTAAAGGAGGAAATTGCGGAAGCTGAAGTAAGGTTGTTTACAATCCTTACGAAAGCTGTAGCACATTTCCGACGCGGGCGCCTAGCTCAACTGGCTAGAGCAACTCGTTTACACCGAGTAGGTTAGGGGTTCAAGTCCCTTGGCGCCCACCATAAACGCTTACCGCGCGGATGTAGTTCAATTGGCTAGAACGTTTCCTTGCCAAGGAAAAGGTTGCGGGTTCAAGCCCCGTCATCCGCTCATCTTTCAATAATCCAATTTGGAGTATTTTCTTTTTTCTTGATTTATATGTCGCGAGTTTACCAACCGTAGGATGGCCTGCCTACCGAAGCCTCGTTCTACGAGGCGAAGGAGGGTTCGAATCTCGTCTGCCACTTTTCTTAATGAAGATGATTTTTAATCATGTGAATTTAGAAAATGCAACCTGACGTAGTTCTTTGGAACGAAAGCAGGTCTGCTACTTTTCTTCCAAGCAACCTGATTAATCCTTCTTCAGCTCGTGCGTACTAAAATTGAAACTATAGCTAACTAACTTCCCATCTGCCTCAAACGTACTTGAGGGTATCAATATATCGATAGAACCACTATTATCAAACTCGAACTTTGGCAAAACAGAATACTGGGAGGCTACATTTACAGGTTCAAAATTTAGCAAAACTTTGTGACCACTTCCATCTATAGCTACCATTTCCACAGATTCCTTGGTCCCAAACAGCACTACTTTGCCGTCAGAAAAGATACTAATCTCACTTGATTTATCTTCAAGCTCAATAATCTTAGTTGGCTTTGTAGCAAAATCATAGATCCAGATATCAGCATTAGGCGATAATATACCTAATGGTTCAATATGACTTCCTGTTGTATAAATCAAATATCTGCTATCTGTAGAGAAAACTCCATTTATCACGTTTTCAATTTCCAATTTTTGATTACTACGTCCATCTACTAGATAATTAGTTCCAAACTTCTCTCCAGACCTTATCTCAATTGTTGTGTCACCATCTAAGCTTTGGATATAGTCTATTAAAGTATTTGGCGTCACTTTCTCTGTCTCAAATGAGCTTTCTAAGATCTTTCTCTCTTCATCAGGAGTGAGTCCTTGTGTTACCTTTTTTGATTTAACGCTATTTTTCATATCATCATATGCCTGATCTAGAGAATATCCATCTTGGGCGTAGTAGGGGACAAAGCTACTTTCGTATCTAGCTATTTCATAAGAAAATAGCCCTTTGTGCTTCAAATAGAAGAAATCAGCAATAACTACTTGCTCATATCCTTTATAATTACTACCTCTATAATATGTCGCGATTTTTGGTTCAAGCAAATTGAAACTAAGTCTATCAGTCTCATATTCAAAATCATCAGATTTCACAACATTGTAGTTTGAGACAAAGGTTTGTTCCCCTTCTTCTGTATAAAAACTTTTAATTGTTCTGCCAATTGTCCAAATACCAAACAAATAAAGCAATACTACAGCAATAGATGAACACGCTAAGTAGATAAACAAAAGCAATTTAATTTTCCGCTTTGTCTTGAAAAATGCACTAAACAAATTTGATATTTTTTGCTTCATTTATGATTTTTAATAATTAATTTGCCGGTTCTATATGATCTATTTTTGTTCAATTCCTAGAATTCTAGCCCCACTTGGTATTTTTGCGACGTAATTGGTCTTACCATCTTTAATATCAATTGCTTTGAAGAATATTGGATCACCCTCAGTACTAGTCTCGACTTCACCCTCTACCGCCAGAATGAGTTTATTGTTAGTAAAGTAGTCAAAAATATATCTCCTACTATTAAGATCTGGTAAAACGTATTCTGTTTCTATACTATCTGCTTTCGTATTGTAAATAACAATTTTTTCATTTTTGGGATCACATTCCCCCATATTAATAGAAGGATCAAAACAGAACATACTTCGACTAAACAAGGAAACATATTCACCATCATGAGATACTCCCATGAAGGAAGAACTCATATCTGCAATACTATTATTTATCATTATCGTTTGAACTATTTTCTGCTCTATTTCATTTCCGTTTTCAAGGTCGTATTTGGCTATTGCAACCTTACCATCTTCAATATTTTTTGAGTAAATGAGATTTCCATCATCAGTAAAACCACTATCAATTACAGCCATTCCTGGTTGTATGTCAGGGAATGATGATACCTCACTTGTTTGAAGGTTCAACTTCTCAAGTTCTGCTGTAATATAACCAGCATGGGCAGGAATAAAAAAGTATAAATAATTGCGATCTGGTGAGAAATGATAAGGAGCGATAGTTGAAAATATGCGTTCTTCATCAAAATTCTTATCATAAAGCTTTACCGATTCATCTTCAATATTATAAATTGCAATACCATCACTCAAACCTATGGCCACAAGCCTTCTATCCTTACTTTCTACAAGATTAAAACCAGGCACGTAATCTTTCGCTATATCCTCATAATTGATTGAATATAATTGATTATTACGGTTAAATACAATATGTCGTTCTTTACAGTTTGCAACAAAATTATTATTTTCTTGATTATATGTATTTAGTTTGTATACTTGCCCCATCCAAATTTTATCTGTTTCAGTATCACTAGATAAACAATCTTGTGGTAGTTTTATACTTTTCGTCTCAACACCTGTACCTAAATTTTTGTAATAAATGGTATCCCCTAAAAGGTACACCACATCATATCCCGAAAGACTAGGGGCTTTAGTCATTTCAACTTTTTCGTACTTAATAATCTTATCTTCATTAGTTTCGTTTTGCCACTCACTAGAATCATCAGGCTCTTCTACTTGAGGGCTAATCCCTGTATCTTCATTTAGCGTGCTATTCTTGCTAAGCGTATTGTTCCATAAGAAGTACAAACTGACAACTATCGAGAATAGGCTTAATAATACAGAAAGCCCCAATAGAAGAAGTACTTTCTTATTCTTTTGTAATTTTTCAAATATTTTTATACATTTATTTAAATATGTATCTGTCATTATTATTCGGATCTTCTTATCTCATTCAAAACGTGATAAATCTCTCCCAACTCATCTGGAGTGTAACTATTTAAACCTAGCACTACTGAAAATTTCCAACTACCTAGAATAATATAATTCTTAACCCGATCAGATTCGCCACTTCTAAAAAATATTTGATAGCCATTCTCACTTGTTTCTGAATCCTCATCTATCAAAGGGAAGAGGATAGTTCCTTCATCGAAATCCCTTTCAATCGAATTTCGCCCATCATACTCAGTTTGGACACCAATAGGGTTTGTTGAGCCATTTTCTTGAAATAATATATTTACGACATTTCCTTTATTAGTTCGCAATATAATATCCTTTTGATAAAAACCATCATATTTAATTAAATTTTTTGGATAGATATCCCAATCCTTCGGATAATCGATTTCGATACTTACCTCAGTATCTTGATATTGCTCATAATTCTCATTATTCTGACTATCCAGTTGACTCACTATTGCATCTTTTATTTCCTGCTCTGTTTTTTCTCCATCATTTCCAGTGTCAGGAATGTCATCATTGTTATGAACAAATAAAACATACATACCTATTCCTAGCAAGATGATTAGTATAAAAGTAATTATAATTATTGAAAACTCGTTACTTCTCATATTAATTACTAGTATATTCAACAGATTGAATCATTGAGTAAAGCTCTATTAGAGTATCTTCCGAAAAACTTCCCTCTAGTGGAACATTTATATATATATCATAGGAATTTCCATCAACCCAAATACCCGCATTAAATACTTTAGCGTCTCTAAGTGTAACTACTTGTAAATAAGGGTACTGGCCAAGATTCTCTTCAGTCGGATCAAATACGGGAACGTAAATATCTGTCCCAAATTTGTTTAACTTTAAATGATACTGAAAGAATCGATCATCAATTAGGCCACCATCTCCATTTGGATCAATTCCTTCTCTTAGATAGAATTCAATTTTGTATTCACCTTTTTCGATAAAAACATTTGTCGATGACAACTCCTCTACCTTCCATCCAGTAGGGATATTTGTTTGTATATGCATATCCTTGAATTGCTTCAGTTGAGTTTCACCCGGATAATCTTGACTTAGTTTATTTTTGAATATTTCTAAATTAGCCTCCTCTGGTATTTCTTCAATCCCTCCGCTATTTTGTTCATCCGAACTATGCTGAAAAAATAATAAAAACACAAAAGAAGCAGCAAGTATTAGAATAAACACTGCAAGACTTACACCTATAATTCTCTTTTTATTCATTATTGATTTTCTGATAAGTAAGATGTTTGGTATTTATTAGCATAGTTAGGGTCATAGCGATTTTTATCGTTGATATCTGTAGTATAATACTTTTTAGCATATACTGTTGGTACGCCTTGGTATATTGAGTTACATACTGACTTATCTGAGAACAATGTCTTCGTCGAATAAATAGCATTAGCATTAGTGGCTTTCGATATATCAATGCTAGTAAAATGTAAGTGATATCCACAAGTTTTTCCAGTGGCACCAACTTTTCCAATTATCTCTCCTCTTTCTACTCGATCTCCGACCTCGAAAGGAACAGAACTGTTCTGCAAGTGAATATAGTATGAGCCAGTTCCATCTTCATGATCGATAATCACATAATTATGTTTATTACTATATGCATTGTAGCAGCCTCCATCAACTTTGCTGTTATATGGAGCCGAACTAGATGGGTTCCCATCCACATAAGTCTCTTTCTTATACTTTACCACTCCACCTTTTATCGCTACGACACCTTCTCCATTTCCCAGGCCAAAGTCAATTGCATATATATTGTAAGATGCCACATCATGCTCATCCTGAGTTACGGTTTTCGATTCGCCTCCATGCCAAGGCAATCTTGAACTACTGCTTTTGCACCTCAACTGACAAGTATCTGTGCAAACATTATGTTTTGCCTCATCAGATTCTTTTTCATCACATTCCTCCCCAACGTCAATGACCTCATTTCCGCAGGTTAAAGGCACTTCAATTGTACAAGATGCACTACACCCATCTCCATTATTTGTGTTTCCATCATCACATTGCTCGCCAGATTCTATTACACTATTTCCACAAACTGGTGCAGTTTCTGGAGATTTGCATTCTTTGCCATCCCAGAATTTTGGTGCTTCACAACTATTTCTACAATCACTACTACATTGATCATCATTCTCTTCATTCCCATCATCACACACCTCAAGATATTCCTGCTTATTATTACCACATTTTGGAGCATCTTCTGCACAGAATATTCCCTCCAATTCAGGATCAGATTTCACACCATTCCAGAATCCTATTGGATCTTCTATTGTTGCATATTCAAATTCTTGGCTTAGAGCTTTCATAAGACCTCCTGTTTCGTCACCCTTAGGGACACCAAATTTCGCATGTCCGTCATTATCAAAAAAGTAATTTCCTACACTACTACCAGCATATACAAGATAGAACTTGTTGTCGACTTTATAAATTCTACCATTTTGAACATTTATATATTCAGCAATTGCCGCATCTTTACATTCCTTCTTACCAATATAAACATCCGGTTTAGGATAACCAAGTTTATCTATACCACCTTTCCATTTAAACTCATTTCGATATTCTCCAAAAAGTTCTACCCAACCATAATAATAACTATGATAGATATCAAAATAATTATCTTTTGTATAAAATCTTTGATAAGCACCTTGATTACCATCAACTTTTTTATAGCTTGTGTCTAGAGTAGGGAACCCATATTTAGAACAACCACCCTCATACCTCCATCTATGATGGACATTCCCCGTTATTTCAATTACCTGTTTCAAATTAGAGTCATAAAATGCCAAACCTTCATTAATATCAATTGTCGGCTTATCACACATCACCTTAATATCGTTAATTGTATAGGTTTTACTATATTTTGTTTCAAATGCTTTTTGTGCATCAGTCTTCTCTGGAATAGTGTTTTCACATAGCCTTCCTCCATTGAAGTCCTGACATTGAGTATCAACACCATTATAGCTAAAATTATATCTATCCGATTTTGGAAGACCATATTTACCCTCTGACTCATTATTTTGCTTATATTGAGCAAAAATATTTCCTCTAACTCCATAAGTCCTCCAACCTAAAATACTATCATATCGATAAACCACACCTTTTTCGAAATTTTGTTTATAAGCACCAAGCCTTGTAAATAATATTTTCATTCCAGTGACATTGATTTCTTCACTTTGGGGTAAACCATAATTTGAACACGCGCCGTCATCCCAATATTTTTGCCATATATCCCACTTAACTAAATAAGCATTATCTCCATCATGCATTATCCAACTATAACCCAAGTTATCACCACTTTTAGTTTTCGTATCTACATAATCAACAGCCCATCCTCCACAATATGGATGGATTTCGCCATTATAACCATCCGCTCTTTTGAAATATTCGAATAATTGATTTTCTTTTGCCCAAATATCTTGTATAACCTTATCTAAAGCACCATGTTTGGAATCATTAGCTCTTTGATTTGTATAAGCACATGTTGATGCATCTCCAATATTTACTGACTTTAGTTGAGAATCAGGTAACCAATAGTTTAAGACTAAAGTCCCACCTTCAAATTTTGCATAATATTTTGTATGCAAAGAATTATTTTGCAATTCTTGGATTGGCCAGCCTAATTCACCTGATACTCCACCTTTATCATCATATTTAATTAGAAAATCATTTTGTTTGTAGCTATAAGTCCCAAAAATTGAATCAAATATTCTACCCCCTTCAAAGCTTTGAGTATAACCTTCAGTTCCACAAATTGATTTAACTGCTCTTGAATCAGAAGTTGGAAATCCTAGATAGTTCCAATTACTTGTTCCTCCCATATTTTCAAATTTTTGCCTAATATTTGAGGTTACAAAGAACGTGCCTTTTGAAGAATTGTAAATACTACTCCAACCCTTCGTCTTATGAGCATAATGTTGATACCAACCATTAGTGCCTGCATAACTTGCATTAGCCTTACCTTCATCAGATTTTGGATAACCTGTTACATCCGGATAGTTATTTCCACCACAATTCCATCCTCCATTTAAATTCATAAACTTTTGTAATATTGATCCAGTCATAAAATATGTTTTGCCATCTTCAGGATTGTAGATTATCCAGCTTTCATCATTTTTTACGCCATACTCTGTGATTATACTTGAATATTTCTGAATTTTGGTACCACATCTATTTTCAATACCTCCTATTCTTTGGACATTTGAGTATCTTTGCTCATGTAAATAAATCAATCTATCTATAGGATCTTGCACAATTGGCAACGAACACATATCAATTTCTTTTCCAAACTCAAACCACTGTTTACCTCCACAACCAAGATCATAGGTATCTCCAGTAGGGAAGGCATATTCACTCCATGTCCCTCCAAGAGATTCATAAGTATTAGCGACTTTATTAAGTACCATATATGCTGCGCTACCGGAACTCCAAGAATACCAATATATAGAATTATTGAAATATTTGTCATTTTGAAATCTTTGATACCAAGCAGAATTCGCCTTACTATCATTTCTAATACCAGCTTTCGATTCAGAATAATTACCTGCAGTATCTTTTGGAACTCCTAATTGACTACATGGTCCACCTGCATTTCTATATTTCTCCCAGATAGCATTTTTCACCAAATACACCCTGCCATCATAGGGATTAAGGATTGCAATACCATCATAACCTGTTTGTCCATTGCGCTCCTTGATGTAGCCAAAATCAAGAACCCATACTCCGCACCATTCATGAACTGTATCTGATAGATATTCATGAATGTTATTAATATTCTTAATCCTTTTATTAGGAAAATTACTGCCAAATGAATCATCTGCTATTTCTGATTCAGGATTAATATTATCGGCAATAAATTTTTCAAATTTCTCAACTGCTGAATTTTTATCAATATCACCTGCAACCTGACCAGCTTCACTTTGGCAATTCCCCAAAACCATCATAGGATCAAATTCTGTACCAGGTGCCCCTGTTCTTGTTGTGAAATGAAGATGTGGACCAGTACTATAACCTGTGTTACCAGAGTAGGCGATCAACATACCCCGAGTTGTTGTATGCCCGACTTTTACAATATTTTTATCAAGGTGAACATAAATCGTACTTATACCAAGTGATTGATGATGCACTATCAAATACTTGCCCACAGTCGCATTATCTTCACGATAAACTACAATCCCATTCTCTGCAGAAAGAACTTCTGTATTTTGAGGAGTTGCAAAATCAATGCCGTTATGAAATTTAGTTTGTTTAGTAAATGGGTCAATCCTATAGCCAAATGGAGAAGTAACTTTATACATACCTTCAAATGGATAGGCAATTTTGCCACCATCTATGTATCTACACTCAAAAGCGCTCTTAACTGGTGGCATAGGAGTTGTATAATTCGCATATGATGCAAGACCTACATTACCAGCCCTATCAATTAGATCCACCTTCCAGACATATTTTGTGCCATACTCCCAATACGAAGGACTTAAAACCTGCAAAATTAAATTACCATCATTAGAAATTGCTACTTTATTATTATCATTAATCCTGACTATTGCTCCCGGCTCACCTTTAATTGATAAACTAATGTTATGATTTACATCATCAGCAATAACATTTATCTCAGGCCTTTCCGGTCTCACCGTATCCCTCTCAATCCTTACATTTTCTAATTTTTGGGATTTGTTGCCGGCGGCATCTGTAGCTTGCAGATTGAAAGCGTAAATACCATCATTACATACACCAGTTCTTCTGTTACCAATCATCTTCACACATCCGTCACGATCATCAGTTTGCTGGGTACCTAGATCAAATTCTTTTGTATACTTACCAGTTGTATCATTTACAAATGTAGCAAAAGTGGTTACTTCGCCTTTAGGATTAATCATCTGATAATCCATATCAGCAAATCTCTCAGCAAAATTTGTAAAACTTACTTTCATATCCTTTGTAATTGCGCCACCATCTTGTCCATTCACCCTCCAGTCAACGATCGGGCTATACGAACCTGATGTTGCATCAATAATTTCAGGCATCTGTGGAGAGCTAGTATCATGATAGATTATCTCTTGTTTGCTAAATTCAGATACATTGGCAGCCGAGTCAATAACTCTAACTTGCAATGTATAGCCATTGATTGGAACCCCTTGAGAAGTATTAGTTCCATCATCGTTGAAATAGTAGTCATATTTGTAAGTACATTTCTGCGCATATTTCACAATCAGCCCATCTTTGATCACCTTATCATTGTCTGTTAATTTATCTTTAAAACACGCCTCATCACTTACCTGTATGAAATTTGAGAATTTATTATTCACCCATAACTCAACCCTTTGATTCTTTTCAGCTCTACCTGTGATCGTCACATAATCATTCTTGACTACATATTCAGGGTTAGTTCTTCCAAGTTCTGGATATATTCCATCAGCGTTCACACCACCTTGACCCCAAGTCGTACTCCAAGATACTTTATTGATATTTGTAATTTCAGGGATAGTATTATCTATATAAATCCTAAAATCGCCTAGCCCATATTGCTCCCACAAGCTTGCATCATATTCAGATTTATTGCCCGCCAGATCAACAAGCCTAATTATTGGATTATAATATCCTTCCTTTTCTTGTCCGCCTCTAGACAATCTATCGATATTGATAGTACCTCCCCATCTTTGATTATATCCTTCTTTTTGATCATCTGGTGGGGGATTATCACCTTCATAGAGTTTAGAAAATAACCTGACAAACCCATCTTCTTTGATCAAATCCACATAAGCTAGTTTCTCATCAGTTGTCACAAAATAATTTGCCAAATCTCCAGTCTTGGCCCACCCAGCGATAGTTTTATCTTCAGTCATTCTGATAATTGAAAGTGCGTTTGGAGCAATTTCGTCATAGGTAAGAATATAACTGCCACCTTCTATTGGATTAATTAGATTGCCATTTTCATCATATTGCCACTGTCTAAGGCCAAACTCGAAATCTCCTTCAGCACATTTTCTTTCATTACCAATACCAGTTTTCCACTCTCGACAGATCAAGCCGTTTCCTTGGCCACTATTATTACCAGGAGTCTTTAAAAATGGATCAAGATCAACATATATTTCATAGATACCAGTCTCTGGGACAATTGTACTAGCTAAGACAACACCGAAACTTGTAAGTTCTAAATAGCTTCCAGGCTCTGCAGCACCACGAAAACGAATCAACCCAGTCTCCACGAAGTTTCTCATATTTACGTTTTCAATTTTCTGCCAGTTACCAAGACATGCTTCCTCAAGAGCAATGTTTGAATTCTTGCTACGCTCCATGCATTTTTCGACAATCATAAATACTGGTGCTGCAGGAATTGAGGCATCTACCATAAAACCTGCAGTCATTGATTGAATGATTTCACCTTTTTTGCCTTTAAACTCAATCTCATAAATACCTGCAAATCCAGAATTTACAGGCATCTGATATTTCCAGCTACATCCGTTTTCATCATTACAGTTAGTATCATTTATATTTGCATCTCCAATTGGCAAATTATGATTCATTTTTATATCTGGATTTTGAAGCGGATTAAGTCTTGGATCGTTTTCTACTTGATCATTAATCAGAGCGATAAAATTGTATTGACTATTTTCCGGTTTTTCTATCAGATTTGAGTAATCAGCAAATGATAACTGCACCTGATTTGTATTTTGAGTCACACCAGCTTCAAGTACAATTGCACGGATTTGATCAATATTCAATTCTCCATTTAAGAATCTTTCATAATCCACGTCACTTGTAATACCAGTCAATGTTGGGGTGATTTTGACATAATCAAATGGATCAATAGTATCAAGAACAACTTCCACTAAATTTGATCTAGGACTTTGATTTCCATATTTATCAGTTGAAGTCGCACTTATTATGTTGTTCAATTTCTTATACTCTCCGAATCTTGGCAGAACCATAAGAGTAGAGAAGAAGCCATTTTCGTCAGCAATCACTTCAGCCCAGGTATCACAATTAAGTGAATTGGGGACTATTGTATCTACGCATAGGTTCACTCTTGATGCAACCTCAGCTTGCCCTTGTACAGTAACTACACCAGAAGTTGTGACAAATCCACTAACAGGACTTGTAATTACCACTTCATTATCTATATTAGTTTTTGCAAATATTGATTTCGCAGAGGTTTTGATAGTAACGTTGTCAGTAGTAGTCACTTCTAGTTCATATCGATACTCGCCGTCTTGCACCCATTCCATTTGGTTCCCATTAGTAACGTCACCTGAAGGAACCCATTTGCCATCAAATAGAGTATAAGCTGGCAAGTATCCACTTCCTTCAAAAGCTCTAATCGTATCACCTTGAATGTTTTGAATACTTAATTTGTATCTATCAATTCGTGGTGGATTGTAAGCATCGGTAGGATTTGTAGCACTATGGCTGAAAATTATTGAATCCTGTCTACCATCCCCATTAGGAGAGAAATATTCTAAATTAGAATCTACAACCAAATCGAAATTATATAAATTCACTATACTTGTAATTTCATGAGCCTTAACATTGCCAGCTACATCAGCAACCATTACAATATTATGATTTGTAGTATCAATATTTTGCATAACAAACTTCTGAGCGACACGAACCTGCCAGTCACAAACCTCTTCATCAGCTGTATCTGGGCTATTATCGATATCAAGGTACTTACCACAAGTGACCTGGAAGTTGCTTTTTATAAATTGATTATTGGCATCTAAATCAATACCAGTATCATCCAGAAATTCATTTAGCGTAAAGATCCTTGTTCCACCCAGTTCAGTATTTTTAATTAATAGTATTGAGCCTTTGCTTGCAGTACCAGAAAATAATATGTCACTAGTGCTATAAATACCTTGTTGTACCGGAGAGATAATCGTTGAATATGTATGTGAATCAAGAACAAATGCTTCTGATGCAATAGCAATATTTCCTGCATTGTCACTTGCTTGTATATTAATCGTATAAGTAGTATCAGGCTGCAGTTCACCAACGAAATTGATTACGCAATCTAAGATACTTGAGGAATAATTATTATTTTTTGTATCAATTGTCGCACCATCTGCTGTGACACATTTGATATCATCAATAAGAGCTCTATCAAGGTTAATTCCGTCTTGGATTAGTGGTTTAGTTTGTTGAACTAGGTTACTATCTTGGATAGTAGAGAAAGTTAAATACACATTAACATTCTTATTTATTGGAATTAGTGATTGCTCGCTTTGATCACCAGTTGGGTCTGGGTCAAAGATTCTGAAAGTAATTGGATTAATTCTATTATTGATTAAGCCAGCAGGTGCAATATTGGAAATAATTGGTGGAGTATTTTCTCGATTTATAATCCAATCAACTAATTTGACATTTCCAACTGTATCAATTGTTCTTAAAGAATAAATATTAGTACCAGGTTGCAATTCTCCTAAATAATTGGGATTAATAATTATTTCAAAAAAATCATCAATTGTTTCAATATCGTTCCAATGTGCTACTAACTGATTTAGTATTTGGAAGCTTGATAAATCTTGATCTAACTTATCATCTTTCGTACCAAAGATACTATCTGGTCCTGGATCATGAGGAGCTTTGACTTGACCTTTGATACTTATCTCATCTTTATTTGTCCAATAATTATTCATTGGAGAACTTATAGTGATATTTGCCTCATTATTATCAACTATGATTATTATTGATTGTGTATTATCTGAGATATTCCCTGCCTGATCTACAACCTTCGCATAAACCGCATATACTCCATCGGCGACAAATTCACCACTATCATTCTTGCCGTCCCAGACAAAAGATACAGCAGGATTATCAAGCCCCTTATAAGCGGAAACATCTTGCGTAAGAGTTTTAATGAGTAATGTCTTCTCCTCATCAGAATAAATTTCTATTGAGGCCACCTGTGGATTAGATTCTGTATAGTTAAAAGAAATTGTCGTACTATCTTTTATCCCTTCACTTGTATCATTATTTGGACTTATCCTATGTTCTGTTGCTGACATATTGGAAAGAGTAGGTGAAGTAGCATCAATTGTTGTACTTACTATATTGCTCCAAGCAGAGGTGTTTACGTCACCATTAGACATAATCTTATCTTGAGCTTTGACTCTTATGTAGTATTTCTCCCCATCTTTTATATCATCTGCTGTTCCATAGATCTGATCAAGACCTTTGGGGCCAAGTTCAAATACTGGGTTTTTGTTTACATCTGCAAAATACTGAACAGGTTTTTGATGGACATTTGCCGAAAAATCTTGAGTATCAGAATACTGTAATATATATCCGATTTCCTCCTTGGATCTTATATTATCAGCGACCTTATTTGACTTAACCTCAATTTGGACCGTATCATCAAGACCGACTCCTTTAGTAAATTCTGGCAATTCCCCTAAAACAGGCACCTGAGGCGGAGTGGTATCTGTTACAAACTCAAATACTTGTGAGAACAAACTTGTGGCGCCTTGATTATCGGTACTTTGGACCTTCCAATTATATAAACCATCTACAAAATTTCCATTATAACTAATTGTTGACCAACCATCTCCTGCAATTCCTGAAGAAACAAAACTAGCAGATTGATTGGATAAATTTGTAAAGTGAAACTTGCTCTCTTTCATATCCAAACTCGGCAATATATCTGGGTCATTAACTTGAGCCTGTGGTGTAACAGCTAAACTGGATCTACAAATACCAGTTGATGATATCACTGATTCATCACAGTTCCCCGAATATTCCGACTTTGTTTGTGGGGCAACTGGATTTGGAGTATCTGGATTTTGATTTACTTGATAATTAACTATCAATTTAGGTGCTTTATCACTTGTACAAAATCCATCTATTCTTGTTGAACAAACAGCAGCACCTGATCTATATCCAGCATTCGTTGAATAAATTCCGACTCCTAAATTAGTGGCACTACCATCTATCCACTTTTGAACAAGTGGAGCTATTTCCCAATTTAGATAATCCCAATCATAGTCACCTGAATCAACCGTAATAGTTGAGTACGATTCACCTTTTGATTTCCAGTCATTCACACTTGACCCTGTATTTGAATTGATATCTTGAGTCAATCTAGCCATAATCGCGCTAAAATTTGATCCAGCATTTGCATATTTTCGAAGTGTAACAGTTGCATTTTGGATGTAAGCGCCAGATGGTATACCTAAATCAAATTTTAGATAAGTTTCGGAAATCCCGGCATAGGCGCCATTTGTTGCATCATAGAAATCCCCAAAAGCCAGGAATCTCCTACTATGTCCACTTGGCATAAATTGCGATGTAAATACATTCACATTTACGCCTAAATTAATGCTAGGATCAATTCTAACTTCTCCTTTGATATCTCCTAGTTTGGAATAATCAGGATTTAGAACTAACACTTTCTTCTCATCTTCTATGACAACTTTTTCTGCAACTTTTGAGACACTGTCATTATCTGCCATAACTGCTTTTTGAAAAACTCCTTGATCGCAATTAGTCAATTCAAATTTAATCTCATCTTTTAAGGCATTTGAATTTTTGGCAACAATTTCTGTAGTAACTCCTGTAGCTTGAACACTAAATTCTAAATCTGCGCCATCATATATATTTTTATAAATCAGTTTATTGCCTGATAAAGTCGCCGGCACATCATTTAGAGAAACATCAGATATATTGTCTAGTTTAAATTCGCAGAAACCTTTCTGCCCTTGATACATAACCCCACCGGATAAATTTGAAGAAGCTCTAAAAACAAAATCATTTGCGGCGTTACGGTATTGATATTTGCCAGATGGGGCATGGATTATATTATTATTTATATCTTTGTAACTGCCACCTGATTTGTAATGAATTTTATCAGCACTTTCTTCGAGCCTATACGTGTACTCTCCTGTTTGATATACCTTTGCTGTTTGTGTTCGAAGATCAATTCTCTCGTGTTCTACAAATACACTATTTGTTATATCATTTGAAATCATAACCTCTGAAGCCAACACAGGCATCAATGGCGCAACTGTCAGATTAAACAAATTTATAATTAGCAAAACAATTGTCAAATACTTCAATTTAAATGAGTACATATATACAAAAAACTAATCTAATATTGGACAGTTTTCTCACCCTTTGAGAGCTTATATCACTTACAAGAAAAAATAACATTGTATTGCCCGCCTGCCATGTATATAACACGTTATTAAAAAAATAACATTGTATTGCAACGCAAATTATGAAATTTTACGGGCAGGTAGCGCAAATTTTGGAGAAAAATGATTAATTTACTCAATTTTCTTTAGCTATTCAAAGTATTTCACAAAATTTTTGAACTCTTTAATATTTATCTCGTTATATATCCAAGTCTGTTATATATATGCTAAAATCCCTGCATGTATGCAACAACAGAATTACCAATCACAGCAAGAGAAGCAACACAAGTAGAGCCAAAACTTCAGACAGAAGAAGAGCCATTTCCGCCGTTTTGGGAAGAAAATAGTGAACTAAACATTTTGATTCCAGAATATATTGATTATTGGCGCAGTAAGTTTATCTGTCCTGTAGGCTACATGAAAAGCTTAGCTGTCCTAGAAACAGCCGCAAAACTATATAATAGGCATAAAGAGTGCTATACACAATTATGTTACTGTTTGGAAAATGAGAAAATGAAAGGATCCGGAGAAGATCAAGGAGAGTTCTTACAAACATTGGCTTCAGTATCAAGTGAAGTTGTTGCATTACAAGATACGCAACAATTGGTCTCTGCTGTTAATAATGATCTAATTCGCGAGGCCCTTGGCTTAGTAATACTAACCCCTAGATACTCAAATATTTGGGAAGATATTGGAGGAGATAGTAAGGGAGCAGATATAATTATAGAACTAAAGATAGATGAAAGAGAGAAAGTCTATCCCTCAATACACACCCTAAACCAAGGTAATATTATTACGCTTGGTTTAGATGTCACATTTAATATGCCAGAAGACAAAAGACTTAACGGAAACGTTGCTGAAATTTCTCTAAGAGAGAATTGTAAGCCCTCCATACATATTTTTAATGCAGTAAAACACCTAGAAGCATTTTATACTAAGAAAAGAGAGAACGTTTATTATACGTTGTTTCAACCTAACTTAAAAGACGCGTATGCTAAAGCACGCGCCTCAAGATTTGATTACTTAAAAACTCATTCTTCAAATAAGTACTGGCAAGTATTTTTCTCAGCTCTTAACTTTGCACATATACAATATCCTGCTCCACTACAAACCGCACAAGTATAATCGAGCCTAATCACATACCTGAACCCATATGTCCATCATTTGGCCTAGAAGCTGCCTGTAACGGCGCTGTATCTGAAGCATCTCCTGGCATATCAAATTTAGCACTCTCAACTGAACCATAACCATCGGTAGGCAATCCTTGTGAATCTATTGGTGTACTCCACTTTGTTGGCCCTACAGGGCGTCTTGGGTCAGTAAGCTCTGTGTAAGTACCCAATGTTTCAGCTGACATATTATTTTCTTCTAACAAATAAATTTAAGGCTCTGCGATACTCATAATCTGTATAGGATTAATCTCTCCAATCAAATCCGAAAGGCGTTCTCTATAAATATTATCGACATGATTCGATTGCATTCCTTTCGTGTTCACTAATAAACTATGGGCTTCTTTCAAAGCTACCTTCAATGGAATACCAGCATTTGGATTATTTGCAGAGTATGTCAATATGTTATAAACCCTAGCCAAATCACCTTGTGAATTATTAAGATTTGCAGGAACTCCTCCTTCCATTATTTGCATTACCATAATAAGTTTTGAGTTTTGAGCTTTGAGTCTTGAGTACTGTCTACCTCAGGAAAACACGACTGCCTTTGGCATGGTGGCAGGAATTTTGAGCTTTGAGCTTTGAGTCTTGAGTATTATCAGTTTAAATATGTTCAACTTCACCCAAAACTCATGGCTCAAAACTCATCACTCACAACTCACAACCCACGGCTCTCTTTCTCCGCTGCAGTATTTTAAACACATTTTTCCAATTTTGTAAAATCGAACTTCCGATATATAATCACACAATATGTCGCCAGAAATATCAACACAAAAACCAGTGTACAACGGTCTTTATGGATCTATTTACGATTTATCGCCAGATTATTTAGACAATGCATATTACAGAATGATTGCAAATACAATCGTTACAAGATATCAAGCATATGTTGACGATCCAATGTTTCAAGGCCAAAAACCAAGAAAATTTTATTATCATGGGATACGAGAATCTTTAGCTATAATATAAGGAAAGCAAGGAATTAAATTGCCCAAATGAAATAAGATCATCCACTAGTTGTCTTTCAGTTCTAGGAATATTACCACCTGAAATTCAAACATTTAAAACCGTAGAACATCTTGAAGATAAAATTGTGCTACATATTTGGAATATTGCCCCTCAATTCTAATCTGTTCTTAACTTCGCAATCAAAATTAGCAAAAATATCGCACTAAATCCAAATAGTGATAAAAGAGGTATAGTTATCCCACTTCCGGCATACAATTCCCAGTCTATACTACTACAACCACCTGATTCTCCGCAAAATACTGTTTCTTTTGGAAAAAGATCTGTTACTTTTAGAAGATGGTGATAGAAGGCAAATGGAATGCCCAATATGCACAACCCCAAGATATAAATCCACGCTTTATTATCTTTCAAGACTATCCCAAAGACAGAAATCAAAACAATCGGATAAAAAAACACTCTTTGGTACCAGCATAGATCACAAGCAGGCAAGTTCATAAAAAAACTAAAATAGAGACTGACAACAGTGCCTAAAACAGAGATCAAAAAAATCACGTGTAGATAATACAATGACAGAATTTTTTGCAATAAGATAATTATTTTCCCAATACTCATGTGATACAGATTGTTTAAATTAGTTTATAATAACTGTAATTATATTTTATATTCTTCAAATGACCAAATTTTTGCTTCCAAAACTTCCCTATGATTATGATGCACTAGAACCATATATAGATGCTCAAACAATGGAAATCCATCACACCAAGCATCATCAAGCTTATATCGACAAATTAAATGCAGCACTTGAATCACAAAGTGAATTATCCGATAAATCAATTGAAGAAATCCTGACAAATATTAACAAAGTTAATGAGGAAATTAGACAAGCAGTCATCAATCATGGTGGAGGCTTTGCAAACCACAATTTGTTTTGGGAGATTATGACCCCAAATTCTACCAAAAAGCCAGAAGGACCTTTGGCAGATAGCATCGACATGAAATTTGGTAATTTTGAAAATTTCAAAACAAAGTTTAGCGAAGTAGCACAAACTAGATTTGGCAGTGGATGGGCCTTTTTAGTTGTAGATGAATCAAGAGAACTTCAAATTGTTTCAACATCCAATCAAGACTCACCATTGATGCAGAACATGACTCCAATATTAGCACTTGATGTCTGGGAACATGCATATTATTTGAAATACCAGAATAAAAGACCAGACTATGTAGCAGCGTGGTGGAATGTTATTAACTGGACCAAAGTAAGCGAGCTATACAATCAAGCAACAAAATAAACCATATACACACAGATTTTTCTTGTGTATACTTAATCCATGAAACTTACTGCCAGACAAAAAGCATATATCTTTTTGGTTCTAAACGCTATTCTATGGGGCGTATCACCTGTTATTATAAAAGACTCGTTTGACAATACCACACCTTTTAGATTTTTGTTTATACGCTTTGCGATTGCCTCAGCACTTACCTTGCCACTTTTCATAGACTACTATTTCAAACTCAAAAACTCATTCTTTAAGTTTCTAAAAATAATAATAATTGGCGAGAGCATAGGCACAACTCTTATACTCGTTTTGTTATACATCGGATTGAATTACACTTCAGCAATAGAAGCAGGGCTCATTGCTACTACAGCACCAATTTTTATCACAATAGCAGGAGTCAAATTCTTAAATGAAAAAACCGAAAAAAGCGAAATACGTGGCTTATTATTAGCTCTTTTCGGCTCAATTTTGTTAGCCCTTGTCCCATTATTTTATAATACAGCCTTGTCATTATCCTTACTTGGAAGTAGTTTGATCCTACTGCAGAATATGCTGAGTGGAGTTTATAGTGTGTATCTCAAACGATATTATCTTAAAATTCCCAAGCTATTTGTTGTAATAGTTAGTTTTTGGGTAGGCTTTGTAAGTTTCCTTATATTATCAATAATAGAAAGCAATGGGGTTGGGAACCTAATCTCAGATATTGAAACTGATTTAGGATATACAAATGTAATATTTGCTTCATCATATATGGCTATACTTGGCTCAATTGTCGCATACTATTTACTCCAAAAAGGCCAGTCATTAATCGAAGTATCAGAAGCAAGCTTGTTTATATATATCCAGCCACTCTTTTTCATACCACTTGCGATTGTTTGGCTCGATGAAAGCATTCATATAGTTCAAGTTGTCGCTATGATTATAATTTTGGTTGGGGTATATTTAGCTAATTTTAAGAATAGGAAAATTACATAATTTATTAATTATAATTAAATGAGCAAATTCGCAGATAAAACTGTTTTAATTACCGGTGCATCAAGTGGAATAGGCAAGGCGTTTGCAATCAAGATTGCTTCAGAAAAACCAATATTAATATTATCAGCTCGTAACATAGATAAACTTCAAGAAGTGAAAACTGAATGTGAAAATTTAGGTGCAACTTGCCATGTAATCCCAGCGGATGTCACCAGAAAAGAGGAAATCAAAGCACTCTTTTTAAAAGCCCAGCAAATTGGGAAGATAGATTTAGTATTTAATAACGCAGGACTTGGATATATAGCCAACATCAAAGATTTAAAGGCGGATGAAATAGAAACAATGATAGATATCAATGTCAAAGGCATGATCATGGTTACCAAATATGCAGTCGAGGTTATGACAAGGCAAAATTTTGGACACATTATTATGACATCATCTCTTGCTGGATTTGTAACACTGCCACAATGGTCAGTATATAATGCGACCAAATGGGCAATACGAGGATTTGCAAACAGCATAAGACCGGAGCTTAAGCAATTTAATGTGAAAGTAAGCACTCTTCACCCTGGACCTGTTGACACTGAATTCTTTGATAAAGGAAAAGCAGATATTGATCTATCGAAACTTGGACAAGCAATTAGCGTAGATGTCGTAGCGAATACTCTTTATAATATGGCATTTAGCAATAAGAAAGAAGTCCTTGTTCCTTTCTCATCGAAAGTATATGCATGGTTATTTAGGCATTTCACATCAATTGGAGAAATGCTTGTAAACAAATTAGCTTCAAAACTTGAATATCACAAAGACATTCAAGAGGATGAGCCAGAATTTGATCAGAAATGAAACAAAAATTCATAACCATCTTAATTCTTTTTGTAAGCCTATTTTTTATAGCTGGAATAGTATATTTTTCTTTCTTTTATTCAAATCTCACAAAATTTGATAATCAATACAAGCTTAAGAGAAATGAAATAGTAACCCTGATTGATCAAATATCAAATGATATTAATTCTAGTAGTGATCCAACAAGACTTGAAAATCAGATAACAGAATTAGCAAGTGTGAATGATCAACTTAAAACTGATTTATCAACATCCAAAACAAATAATACAAACGAGAAACAAGTAATTGATTTAAACCAAAAATTTGTTTCTAACGTAGACGATTTAGGTATATTGCTCACGAAATACAAATTAATGCTTAATGACGACAGCCAAATTGATGCATTCGACTTAATTGATGAAATAAATACCAAACTAGAAGTAATCAATAAATCACAGACTGAGATAGAAAATTTTGCATCGAGCAATTAGTCAACCATAGCATTAATCTTGTTTATCAATTCATCAATCTCCTCTTCATCGAAACCATGTACATAGGCGCCTTCCTCAATTGTCTCTTCATAGCTTAAAGGACATCCGATACAATGAAATCCGTATTCATCCTGAAGGAACTGGGCAACTTGTGGAGCAACCTCTGCAATTTCAATAATTGGCGTAGTTCTAGTAAATTTGTATTTTTTCTTTCCATTATTCATTAGTTGATTATAACAAATAACAGCCAACAGCGTTCAGCATTCAGCATTCAGCATTCAGCATTCAGTATTCAGCCTCCAGTGTCCGGCCTTAAGTATTCTTTATCTTAAACCGAAGGCGACAAAGAACCTCATGTGCTGACAACAACTGGATGCTGAAGGCTGGAGGCTGTTTACCCACAACTCAATATTCAAAGCTCATTACTCCTGCCACCGTGCCAAAGGCAGGCAGGCAAGACTCAAAGCTAGGTACTGTCCACTGCCCACTGTCTGCTGTTTACTGTATACTGTCACCATGCTTAGAAAAAGAAATTACAAACCAAAAAACAGAAAAAGCTACAGGACAAATCGTGATCCAGACATGATACTACTTGTAATATCAGCATTTTTGACACTATTTGGCTGGGTCATGGTTTATAGCTCAAGTGTCATTGTCACCTTTAGTCAGGACAAAAGTTCCTGGTACTACTTTCTACGACAATTGTTTTGGATTATTGCTGGTAGTATTGGTGGATATATTCTTTACAAAATCGACTACAAGAAGTATCCCAAAATTGCACCATTTTTGATTTCTGCAGCAATAATCCTATTGATTTTGGTACTGATAATCGGAGTTGATATCAACGGATCCAAAAGATGGATTAGATTTCCACTTTTTGATTTCCAGCCATCTGAGTTTGCCAAACTGGCATTTATCATATACCTATCATCCTGGCTCTCACGGGCCAAGAAAGCTATCAAACACAAGAGTAAATGGAAAAATTACCTTATGGTTGATATGATACCTTTTTTAGCTATCCTCTTTTTGATCCTCACACTAGTACTGCTTGAACCGGACCTTGGGACAACCGGTATCATTGGTATAGTTGCTTTAGGCATGTTCTATCTATCAGGAGAAGGAGCTTTACACAATTTTGGATTTTTCTCGATTATGATAACAGGAGGACTGGTTGGGGTGCTTGCTGCTGTTTTAGAAAGTTATAGATTATCAAGGATACAAACATACTTGACAGTACTTAAAACCGGAATGCCAGATGACAGGCTAGGAAGTGGCTACCAGTTAAGCCAGGTATTAATAGCAGTTGGTAGCGGAGGGTTTCTTGGGGCAGGATTTGGGCAATCAAAGCAAAAATTTAATTATCTTGGTGAAACCGCTTTTAGTGACACAATTTTTGCAGTAATTGCGGAAGAATTAGGATTTCTGGGTGCTTCCCTTGTTGTATCTGCGTTTTTGTATTTTGGTATAAGAGGGTTTAAGATTGCACTCAATGCACCGGACAGATTATCTGCATTGCTAGCCTCAGGCATCACAATCTGGATCACTTTGCAGGCATTCCTTAATATCGCTGCAAATATCGGTTTGATACCACTTACAGGGATTCCAATGCCTTTTGTCAGCTATGGTGGTAGCTCAATGATTGTCACCTTATGTGGACTTGGTATCTTGTTAAATATCAGCAAATACGTTAACCTAGATTAGTAGCTATTTATTTTAACTATATATTAGATGAAAATCTTCAAGAAGTTCTCCATTTCTCTTATTGTCCTTTTGTTATCAGGCTTTTTGCCAGTATTTGCCGAAGAAGCACCTTTACTAGATAAAGGGCAAATTACTGTCTACACCCAAACCTCAATCGGAAATCCGGTATCAGCGATAAGCATAACAGTACAAGGTTCTGGTTATCAACAAACCAAAAATACTGACGATTCGGGCAAAGCGTTATTTGATAATCTTGATCCCAAGAAATACACAGTTATTATAAATTTAACTTCAAATAACTTCTATGAATTGGTCTCAGGCGAAGTCGTGAGCAAAGAAAGAACTATAGTAGGAGGTGCTAAAGAAGAAGTATATTTTGGATTGAAGGCTAAACTAACAAATGGTGCCTCAGAAGAAGAGGAAGAAATCAAAGTTGAATTACCGTCGATATTTAGAAGGACAGGAAGTAGTACTACAAATCT
Organism: uncultured Candidatus Saccharibacteria bacterium; assembly: GCA_964444125.1. GTDB lineage: Bacteria > Patescibacteriota > Dojkabacteria > B142 > JAFGMG01 > CAYUFB01. The sequence continues at coordinate 24,268 of CAYUFB010000004.1, read as the reverse complement.
TACAAATTTGACCAAAGCAGACCTTACCAGCCTAAAGGAATTCGTACTCCATATTCCCAACATTACAAAAGTTCTCTTTAAGGAAGAAGTTAATTTATCCGCAGACGACACAATTGGAAAATTAAGAAAACTTGATAGTTATGTATTCATGGATCACGTTGGAGAAGTCACGATCGCAAGCGACCTGATGCCCGAACTAAACAAAAGAGCCACTATCACATTTTATGGCTTAAATATCATAGCACCTACAAAAGACTATATCCCTCTTATTGTCAAAGATGACCAAGAAGGAAGCAAGATGATCTCCAATGTCAAATTATTGAACAAAAACAGCATCAGTTTCGATGTTGACGGATTTTCTACATATGCTTTTCGACCTACGTTTGTGATCGACCAAGATGATATAGAAATCACAGAAGACTATACATATATTATCACCGGCAAAATAGATGATTTGGACGCTGAGATTACGGTGTATTTAAATAACAAAAAACAAGATGATAAAATTGAAATCAATGAAGATGGGAGTTTCGATATCAACGTAGTATTAGATGAAGGCAAAAACATTGTCCAAATTATGGCAAGAGGAATATCAGAGCAAACCAATGCAGAAATAATTGAGATTCACCATAGAGAAGATGCACCAACATTTACAGATAAGGATAATAAATTGAGAACAACAATAATTGTAGGGATATTTTTGGCAATAGGTTTTGGAGGATTTGGTTATTGGTATTATTGCAAAAAAAATAATAAACCAATGTTTGGATTCTTGCGCTCAAAACAAAGAAACGCAGAAATGCCATATGACAAGAAATTACTGACAAAAGAAGAAATAGATACTTACAAAGAAAATAGTCCAGATACTACAATGAAAATGTAATTATGGCCAATAAGTCACTTCCAAAAATATTACTGATTGGGGGTCACATGACACCTGCATTGGCTGTTGCCGAGGAGCTACAAAGACAAAAGCACTACAACATTGTCTGGGTGGGAACAAAGTTTTCTCAAACTGGTGACAAAAATGTCAGTGCAGAATATAAGGCAGTCCTTAACCTCAACGTCAAGTTTATCAATCTAACAACTGGCAAGCTATGGCGAAGATGGACCATAGGGACATTTACCAAAGGATTGAAAAATTTGCTCTTAATACCACTAGGCTTTGTTAGAGGATTTTTTATTCTTCTAAAAGAGAAGCCTGATGTGATAATTGGATTTGGAAGCTACCTCATGGTACCAATCATTTTTCAAAAATTGCTGATCAAATATTACAAAACAAAAGTATATATACATGAACAGACAATATCACCATCACTTAGTTCCAAACTTACATATAGATTTGCAGATGAAATTTTCGTGTCATGGGAGGAATCCAAAAAATATTTTAAACACAGAAAAGTTTCTGTATCGGGCAACCCAATAGAAAATAGTTTTTTAAGGAAATATAACAATCCTCCACTTTTTAGAGAATCATTACCAATTCTTCTCATCTTAGGTGGCAATCAAGGGTCTAATACATTTAATAAAAGGCTCAAAGGAAGTATTCTCAAAAAATATTTAGAATTATTCAATGTGATACACCAAACAGGAAGGAGCACAGTGACAAACGACTATAGTCTAGCGCAAAAAGAAAAGATAGCATTACCTTCCAAATTGCAAAAACGATATCTAGTTTATGATTTTATCAATCCAGAGAATTTGAGTTTTATGATGGACCGAGCAAGCCTTGTGTTATCGAGATCAGGAGCCAATACAATGCAAAAAATCCTCATCAAGGGTTTGCCTGCAATACTTATGCCAATTCCATGGTCATCAAATAATGAGCAACAAAAAAATGCACAGATCGCAGAAGCTACAGGGTTGACTCGCACATACGAATTCAAAGATGGATTGACCGAGGAGGATCTATTTAATCAAGTAAAAAAAGCTTACGAACAAATACTTACCAAATCATCTTTTTTGGAAGGTATAAGTTGGACACAAGCCAAAAACGAAGCAAAAAAACTTGTCAAAACTGATGCAGCAATTTACATTGCAAACAAAATATTACATAATCAAAAATAATTTTTAAATTTATCACTAAATGATCACCAAAGCTATAATAACTGCAGCTGGATTTGGCTCAAGATTTCTACCTATTACCAAAACTTTTCCAAAAGAAATGCTTCCAATTATTGATAAACCAATTATTCAGTATCTTGTTGAAGAATGCGCAGATGCAGGTATTGAGGAAGTAATAATCGTGGCATCTCCTGGGGAAGTATCCAAATTTGAAGATTATTTCTATGGCAGTGCTACAAATATCAGAACACTCATGATCCGTCAAGGCAAGCTAGATAGATGGGGCAAAGTAGAGAAATTATTCAAACTTCCCCAAATTACAATAGTTCCTCAAGACGACAGATTGCCTTATGGAAATGGAAGACCAGTATTAAGTGTCAAAGATTTAGTACTTGATCAGGAAGCCTTTGTCGTTATGTTTGGTGATGATATGTTTCTTTCAGAAATTTCAGCCGTCAAACAATTAGTCGATTATTATAATCAAAACCCATGTGATTTACTTATGGGAGTAACTCAAGCGCCGAAGTCATTACTTATACAAGGTGGCGTAATCAAGATCAAAGAAGGCACAACAAACCAAGTTGCGCACGTCAAAGAGAAACCAACTCTAGAAGAATTAGAAAGTGATCCTACTTTTACCAATCTTTACTCATTTGGAAGATTTATTGCTACTCCTAAGATTTTTGATTATCTAACAGAAGATGCGACTGGCATGGATAATGAAATATGGCTACAAGATGCAAATAATAAAGTGGCAGAAACAGGCAATGCCTTATATCTAACTCTTGATGGCGAATTTTATACAACCGGTGACCCTATCAGATACATGAAAGCACATATCAAATACATGCTTGCAAATGATAAATACAAAGATGAACTTAATGAGTTTTTGAAACTTGTGGTAGACTAAAAGGCTCTATATAATAAGTCGCGAAAATTATAAGTACAAAAATTGAAAAAATCACTAAAAGTTTTATCTAAATTTTCAAAGCAAGAAATTTCACTATATGGAAGAATTGGGCTATCATTTTTTTTAGTTATTGGATTTTTCATAACTTTGGTTTATAACGCCTTCGCGCCAAAATCTGAAATTATCATTACTTACAAGAATTATAATCTCAAAAATCTCAGTCTTCCCCTAGTCGATGCAAATAGCATACAAGAAGCAAATATCAGAAAAGTTGAAGAAGAGAAAAGGCTTGAAGCAATCAGAATTCAACTGGAGGCAAGACAATCTGGCATAAATCGCATTAAAACTTATTTAACCAAACAAAAATCACCAGTCGCAAATACCGAAATTTCAGAACTGATATATGATCTATCCAAAGCAAATGGAGCTGATTATAGAATAATCATAGCAATTATGGGTGTTGAATCCGGCTTCTGCAATGCTTCATTTAATCATAATTGTTTTGGATACCTCAATGGTGCCAAATATCCTGATTATAACGCTGCATTTAGAGATTTGGTGCCGAAAGTCTCTAGACAGTACGCTGCCAAATACGGGACTGATTTTGTATCTTTAGCCAAGGCATACGGCATTGTTAATTGGCAAGCAGGTGCTGAAAAGCTAGAAAGATACTTTAATCAAATTTAGAGAGATTTCACTTCCTACATCATTTCCATTGCTTACAACTACTGAAAATGCAACACTTTCAAATATCGTTATATTTGGGCATATACCTAAGTTAAACGCAGTTATTGGATAATTATATTTTTGCAATATCAATAGTAGTAGTAAAAATATGGAAGTCCGAAAATCAATCAATACCGGTAGTGATATGTAACAACGGCGGAGAAAGTAGGGCGTTTGATTGGTTTTAAGGAGTTCTTTTGACTACTTTTCTTAATCATAAGAAAAGTAGGAACATTTTTTTTTGCAATACTCAGACTTCTACTTGAACCCAAACTATTATTAAGCTATATTGAACAAATCACTTAGCCCGTTCAATTTTATATAAAGAAAACTTCAATAGCATGAGTTTTGTTCATCTGCATTTACATACAGAATATTCTTTGCTTGACGGTGTCTCCAAGATAGAGCCATTAGTAAACAAAATCAAAGCAAACAATATGCCTGCTTGTGCAATTACCGATCATGGAGTATTGATGGGAGCATTTGCCTTCAAAGAAGCATGCGGATATGCAGGTATAAAGCCAATAATTGGATGCGAGGTCTATATTGCAGAAAGAACCAGATTTGATAAACAGGCTGGCATTGATAATAAGAGATACCATACGACACTACTTGCCAAAAACAAAACAGGTTATCACAATCTGCTCAAATTAGTATCGCTTGCTCAGACAGAAGGCTTTTATTATAAACCCAGAATCGATAGAGACTTGATGGAAAAATATTCTGAAGGCATAATTGCTCTGACTGGATGTCTTGGATCACCTCTAAATCAAGCGTTATTAAATGGTGATACCAAAAAGGCGAAAGAATGGCTTTCGTTCTTGAAGGCAAATTATGATGATGTGTATATGGAATTGATGCGAATTAAATATGATATAAATGATAATTTGGAAGGCAAAAGATTGGATTTAGCTCAAGAATTCGATATACCAATAGTTGCAACGACTGATGCACATTATATCGAGCCAGAGGACTACAAGATCCAAGAAATTGCATGGTGTATAAGTGATGGAACTAAACTTTCTGATCCAAATAGAAGACAATATGTATCTCGTGAATTTTGGGTCAAAACTCCAGAAGAGATGAAAGAACTTTTTTCTGATTTGCCAGAAGCTATATCAAATACCCTCGTTCTCGCAGACAGCGTTGAAGAATACAGTATCAGCTTCGATAGGATACAACCGAAGTATCCAGATCTTAGAAAAGGACAAACAGCCAAAGAGTTACTTAAAGAAAAAGCTTTCGAAGGAGCCAAAATGCGCTATGGAAAGGTAGATAAGAAACTAGAAGAGCGACTAAAATATGAGCTTCAAATCATTCATGACAAAGGCTATGATGACTACTTTCTTGTTGTCGAAGACTACATTAAATGGGCAAGATCGAAAGGCATCTTGGTTGGTCCAGGACGTGGATCTGGTGCTGGTAGTGTGGTAGCTTACGCACTTACTATTACAAATATTGATCCATTTGCCTATGATCTGATTTTCGAAAGATTTCTAAATCCGGAGAGGCCATCACCACCTGATTTCGACATAGATTTCCAGGATGATAGAAGAGACGAACTATTTGACTATATGTCTAATCGTTATGGTAAAGATTGTACTGCCTTTATTGGAACCTTTGGGAGACTAAAGACAAAAGCAGCTATAAGAGATGTCGCTCGTGTCATGGGGATTGATCTTGGTATTGCAGATAAATTATCCAAAATGGTTATCGTTAAATTTGGTAGAGTGCATAGCATCGATCGTATGAAAGAAGAAGTAAAAGAATTTCGAGACATAATTGACTCAGATCCAAGATTGGTAGAATTATCAGACCATGTCAGAAAGATAGAAAACATAGCAAGACACACTTCAACTCATGCTTGTGGCTACTTGGTGACTCCTGACCCAATTATTAACTATGTCCCAGTTCAAAAAGAGGGCAAAGGTGATCGTGTTATGACACAATTCGAAGGTGCTCCACTTGAATATTTGGGTTTGATGAAATTTGACTTTCTTGGACTTTCCAATCTGACTATCATTCAAAATACTCTTAAGCAAATTCGATATACAAAAAACATTGAGCTGGATATCGACCAAATTGACCTAAAAGATAAAAAGACTTTTGAATTATTTCGAAAAGGCAATACCACAGGTGTTTTTCAGTTCGAGTCTGATGGGATGAAAAAATATTTAAGGGAACTAAAGCCTGAATCCATTGACGATCTAATCTTTCTAAACGCAGCATACAGACCCGGACCTATGCAGTATATCCATGACTATATTGAGCGGAAGTTTGGGAGACAAAAAACTGTATATCTACACGAAGATCTTAAACCAATATTAGAAAGTACATATGGATTTGCGATTTATCAGGAACAGGTTATTAATATTTCTGTAGTAATTGGTGGATATAGCATGGGAGAAGCTGATATGCTTAGACGCGCTATGGGAAAGAAAAAACCAGAAGTTATGAAGATAGAAAAAGATAAATTTATTGATCGCGCCCAAAAAAATGGTTATGAGAAAAAAACCGCCGAAGCAATTTTCTCATACATGGAACCATTCGCTGATTATGGATTTAATAAATCGCATAGTGCATGTTATTCGCTCATTGCTTACCAGACAGCATTCTTAAAAGCTAATTATCCCATAGAGTTTCTTGCTGGAATTATGGAAACAGACCTTGGCAATGCCGACAAAATCTCAAGAGACTTGAAAGAAGCAAGAGAAATGGGTGTCAAGGTACTAGCGCCAGATATCAACGAAAGTTTTGTAGATTTCAAGATTGAACCTGCCAAGAAGTTTGAAGATAAAAAAGAAAGAATACGTTTTGGGCTTGGAGCAATCAAGGGTGTAAGCAACGCAATTGTCAAAAACATCGTTGAAGAAAGAGAAGAAAATGGCGATTTTCATTCACTTGATGACCTAATTGAGAGAGTGAAACCTTCCAGATTAACGAAAAAAGTGCTTGAACTTCTTATCCAAGTAGGTGCTATGGACGCATGGGGCAACAGAAATCAGCTTCTAACAATCATGCCTGCAATTTATGACAGGGTCCAAGATCAAGAGAAAAAACTTCAAGGAGGCCAGGGCAATTTATTTGATGAGCTCAATAAATCAGAAATCAAAAAAACTATTACGAAATTGCCAGAAATCACGAAGGAAACTGACCAAGATAGAATCAGTTGGGAGAAAGATCTACTCGGGACTTTTTTGAGCCAACATCCATTGCTTAATTACAGGAAACTGCTAATTAATGGCAAAATCAAAGCGATCACGGATGCTAGTAAACTCCACGAACGGACCAAAACTATGGTTTTATGTATTATTACAGAAAAAAAGGTCATTTATACCAAGAAAGATAACAAAGCTATGGCCTTTATCCAGCTTGATGATGGTGATGACAAAGCAGAGGGGGTTGTATTTCCTGGTACGTATGAAAGGGTTAGGGATATGTTGATTGAAAACATTCCCGTGGTAATCAACGCAGGTGTAAGTTTTAGAGATGACAAATTTAGTTTGATTATTGATGATATCATCCCTGCAACTAACATGAGCGCAGAGGACGAGATGACAATTGATATCACTTCTATCAATGACCCTGAGGAATTAAACAATATCAAAGCTATGATCGCAAAGCATAAAGGAAACGAAATGAAACTCAAGATTCTCTACGGTGCAGCTTATGCCAAAAAGGAATTAATCAAGACTATCAACTCAACTCCCGAAGCTCTTGATTTCTTTGCCAAATACGCTGTTTAGCAAAACCGTCCCAAATTTTACAAGGGATTAAAAAGGGGGATTTTGCAAGCAAAATCCCCCTTAAATTATCTAAAAAACTTACTACTTAGCTAAGCGGTTCATCTTCTGTAGTAGTAGGAATTGATGGGTAAAGATCTCTATTAGCGTCTACTATCGCATCAATCATTTCTGCAGGTAAATATCTACCTTTAAGGAATTCAGTCAACTCTTCTCGAGATCTAACTAATGATGTATAAACCTTCAATGTTCTAATTTCTTCAGCAATAATCTCTTCTATTTGTTGTTTCTCTATCTCGATCTGGCCTTCTGTTTTAACATCAACTACAGTTGATTTTCTATTACAAACTGGCTTGCTATTTAAATCATTTCGTATCATAGTAGATACTGTCACTAATAATTGATCACCCTGTTGTGTTCGTCCTAAAACAAATTCACCGAACTTCTCTAAAATATCTTCGTAATATACTTCTGCATCTATATCTTGTCTATCTAATCCATATTTAGATGCATAATCACTACTAATAAAACAATCACGTCTTCTTTTCAATACACCATTTAAAGATTTATCTTCAACTAAAGTTAGCTCAGACACATCGTCTGTATCTTGAGAATGATTTCCACAATCAGGAATAAATGATTGGCTATCCATAATCCCTCTATGTTCATATATCATAGAAAATGCACCTACAACAAATTGTCTGGTATGTGGGGGAGTAGAACTATCCGGATCATGAGTACCACCAAAACCAGAAGAACTCACTGCAAGATCGATTAAATCTTGATCGAAAGCACCTTTTTCAATATCCATAATTATTCAAAATAATATATCCCCATTATATCATACATAATCTTTTCAATGCAATATTTATACAAATTATTAACCACCTATACATTTCCTTTATCAACAATATATTGATAAAATCAACCATGATACAAATACAGATATTTGTCCTAAAATTACTTACAAAATTACTGAAATTATTAGGCGCCGGAAGTGGGACGGCATTGCCAGGACTCATTGCAGAAAAATATTTCTCGAACGTCTTTGAGCATTTAACTAGCGAATTGAACAAGGTGGTCATCATCACAGGGACAAACGGCAAGACTACTACCAGATTTATCCTTGAAGAAATTCTCAAGACTTCTTATACCGGATACATCTCCAATCGCGCAGGATCAAACATGAAAAGAGGCCTTATATCGGCTTTGATCTTTCATTCTAATATTTTTGGGAGACTCAAAACCGATTTTGCAGTATTTGAAGTAGAAGAAGCCACTTTGCCCAGGATCATAAAGTATCTCAAACCCGATATCCTTATAGTCACAAACCTGTTTAGAGATCAACTAGATGCATACGGCGAGATAAACAAGACAAGAGACTATATCAAAGAAGCAATAGATTTGAGCCCCAAGACACAATTAGTCCTAAATGCCGATGATCCACTAGTTGCTTCATTACAAAAAAATCCAGAAAAAACCTACTTCTTCTCCATAGAACAAGAATACAGAAAGGAAATAGAATTCGAATCAAGCGAAATTCGAGAAGTTGATGAGATACACAAAATAGTAGCAAGTGAAATCAAAGTCTATGAAGATCTCACATCAAGTTTTGTAGCAGAAAAAGAAACCTTTTATATCAAAACACCTGGCATTTTCCATATCTATAACGCAATAGCAGCCATTTTGACAGCACAGTTACTTGAGATTTCGCTAGATGCAATAGGCAAGGCCATCAGGAATTTCCAACCAGCATTTGGACGTGGTGAAGAAGTAGAATACAAAGACAGGATATTTCAATTATTACTCATCAAAAATCCAATAGGTTTCAGCCTCACACTTGATTTACTTACTAACATATCAAGTCCCAATCTTTTGATAATTATCAATGATAGAATAGCTGACGGCCGCGATGTATCGTGGTTATGGGACTCAAAAGTCGAATTAATAAATAAAATAAATCCAAAAAGAATTTTTGTATCAGGAACAAGGGCAGAAGACATGGCACTTAGGCTCAAGTACGCAGGAATTGATATTAGCAAGATCACTTATAATCCAAATCAATCACAAATCTTTAAAACGATAATCAAAGAAACTGAATCAAATGAGAGGATATATGTCTTACCCACATACACAGCGATGAACGAGTTTAGAAAATTATTGGGCAAAAAATTAGATAACTAAAATATGAGCAAACCAATGAGACTTACAATTAGCCATCTATACCCACAGGAGATGAATCTTTACGGAGATCTAGGCAATATAATTGCCCTTAAGACACGTGCCCAAAAAAGAGGCATAGACGTCAAAATCAACAATATCAATAAGCAAGATAAGCTAGCACCAGGCAATACAGACATCTACTTTTTTGGGGGCGGACAGGACAAACAACAACTTGAGATCGCAAATGACTTAATAGAAAATAAAAAAATTGGATTATTAGAAGACCTAAACAACAATGTCCCGCTTCTTTCTATCTGCGGTGGCTATCAATTACTTGGCAGATACTATCTTGATGGTACAAACCAAAGATCGCAAGGAATTGGATTTTTTTATATTGAAACAGTAGCACCAGGTACAAAAGTGACCCAAAGATGCATAGGCAATATCGCTACAGAGATAATCGACAAGCAAACTTTAAGTGACATCAAAAAATATTACAAAAACGAGGACTTCAAAAAACCAAATACACTAGTTGGGTTTGAAAATCATAGCGGAAGAACTAGATTATTAGATAGAAAATTAACACATCTAGGCAAGGTCAAAAAAGGCATCGGTGATAGCGAACAGACAGGATTTGAAGGATTAAGGATCAAAAATGCCTTTGGCACTTATATGCACGGCTCATTCTTGCCCAAAAATCCACATATTTGCGATGTCCTAATTTCACTTGCACTAGCAAATAAATATAAACAGTTTAACCACCTTGAGCCACTTGACGATCAGCTTGAATGGCAAGCACACTTCAAGGCTTACAAACTACCATAAATGAAACAGGATCACATTTTCAAAAAGAAATTTGGCCAGAACTTTTTAAAATATCAAAAGGATAGTCAATTTGTAGTTGATGCTCTAGATATCAAAGAAAATGAATCTATTATTGAAATTGGCCCAGGAGATGGGAGATTAAGCAAATTAATCTTAGAAAAAAACGCGAATCTAACTGCAATTGAAATAGATACTGACCTAGTTAGCTTTCTGACTGAAGAATTTAAAGAAAATGAGAACTTTAACATCATTAATTCAAATATACTTGATGTTAATTTAGATGAAATCTTTGGCAACAATAGAAATTATAAAATAATTGGTTCTCTTCCATACAATATCTCAAAGCAAATTATCAACAAAATTCTCAAAACTACAAGCAAGCCATTCCAAATGGTATTGATGATTCAAAAAGAAGTTGCCGAAGACTACGCTGCCACGCCACCAAATACTGCGCTTATTGGTCATCTGGCAAATGTATATTACGATATCAAACTCATCAAAAAGATCAAAAACTCTAGCTTCCACCCAAAACCCAAAGTTGATGGTGGTGTGCTGTTATTTAAACTCAAAAGCGCGCCATTATTGAAAGATGAATCATTCGAAGACTTTGCTAAGTTCTTGAAAGCTGCATACTCTTCACCAAGAAAAATGCTCATGAACAATCTAAACAAGAATATAAAAAATACTAATTGGCATGAAATATTTGATCATAATAAAATCGACCCCAAAACTAGGGCTTCACAATTGGACACATTAGCTTTCATCAAACTGTTTAATAGATTCATGATCTCCCAATAACTTTGGTAATACTGGTATAATTACACATGTCTAAGAAAATAATTACAAAGCATGGCACTCTTTCAACACCGGTATTTTTGCCGGATGCAACCTATGGAGCGATTAAGACAATTAGTTTTGAAGATGCCAAAAAGACTGGCATTGAAGGTTTAGTCACAACCACACTACATATTGAAAACCATATAGGAAGCAACTTTATAAACAAATTCGGAGGAATTCATAAATTTTTTGGATGGGATAGACCAATTCTATCAGATAGCGGCGGATTTCAAGTGTTTTCATTAATTCACGCTTCAAAAAATAATAGTCAAAACAAAATCTCAGATGCCGGATGCAGCTTTATAAACCCACTAAATGGTAAACCAACATTTCTTTCGCCAGAAATTTCACAAATTATTCAATACAATATCAAATCAGATATTGTCACGGTACTTGATGAGCCGGTCATCCACGATGCCCCACTACATATTCTAAAAAAAAGCATAGAGAGAAACACTGCCTGGGCAAGAAGATCAAAAGATAAATTCCTAGAACTTCACAATTTGACAAAAGACGATTTTGACAATAAAAAAATAGAACGTCCACTCCTTGGAGCAGTCATACAAGGAGGCAATAATTTCAATTTAAGAAAGATTAGTGCAAAGCAATTGATAGAGATTGGTTTTGATTTTTATAACTTTGGGGGGATGCCACTTCACAACTCTCACTCATGGAAAAACGATGCTCCAAAAGGATTTCATCATGAGCTTCTTGCAAATGTTGCAAACCTACTACCTAATGATAAGATTCATTATGCCATGGGAGTCGGATCTCCAGATGATATAGCATTTTGTATACAAAATGGCTGGGATGTATTTGATACAGTCCTACCTACCAGAAATGCCAGACATGGATACATCTATGTACAGAAAGGTCAAGGAGACAGATCTTACAATCATTTTGATGTCTTGCACTTGAAATCAAACAGGTATAAATACGATAATAAGCCACTTGATGAAAAATGTACCTGTCATACATGCACAAATTATACTAGAGCGTACTTAAGGCACCTAATCAGGTTGAAAGAACCAGCTGGCCAAAGACTCACCACAATACATAATTTATCTTTTTATACAGACTTTTTGGCACATTCGCGCTAAAATACACTTATGTCATTATTCCAACTTAAGACAAAATTCCAACCATCGGGTGATCAAGGGAGTGCGATAGAAACCTTGACTAATGGAATCAATGACGGGATGAATCATCAGACATTGCTAGGTGTCACAGGCTCAGGCAAAACTTTTACTATGGCGAATGTTATCAACAATACAAATAAGCCAACACTGGTATTGGCTCACAACAAGACACTTGCCGCACAATTATTTACTGAATTTAGGGAGTTTTTTCCTGATAATTCCGTTGAGTATTTCATTTCATATTACGACTATTATCAACCAGAAGCATATATACCACACAGAGATTTATATATCGAGAAAGAAACGTCAATCAATGAAAATATTGAAAGATACAGAAATGCTGCCATGCAAGCACTTCTTACTCGCAAAGATGTAATCATCATCGCCTCAGTCTCTTGTATATATGGTATCGGAGATCCTGATGACTATCAAAGTTTGAGCAGGAAACTAGTTCGGGGTGGTGCTTATTCACAAGAGAAGTTTCTAATTCACCTGACAGATATGTTATACGAGAGATCAGAATACGATTTTTTTTCTGGAAACTATAGAGTAAGAGGTGATACAGTAGATATAAATATCGCATCTGAAGAGACAGCTATTCGAGTAGAGTTTTTTGGCGATGAAATAGATGCAATCAAAGTCCTAAACCCAATCACCGGAGAAATCCTTGAGGAGCTCAAAGAAATCACGATTTTTCCTGCAAAACAATTTGTCACACCATACGAAAAGATCAAAAAAGTAATTGACCCTATCAGATCTGATCTAGAAAAGGAAGTAGCATCATTTAAAAAACAAGGCAAAATGGTTCAAGCTGAAAGGCTAAGACAAAGAACAGAATTCGACCTTGAAATGATGCAAGAGACCGGATATTGCTCTGGTATTGAAAATTACTCCAGATATTTTGATGGTAGAGTTCCTGGTTCAGCACCATCTACATTAATAGACTATTTCCCTCAAGACTGGCTGATGATTATAGATGAATCACATATGACAGTACCACAAATCAGAGGTATGTACGCTGGAGACAGATCCAGAAAAGAGATGTTGGTAGATCACGGATTTAGGATGCAATCGGCCAAAGACAATAGACCACTCAAATTTCACGAATTTGATAAAAAACTTAATCAAACAATTTATGTAAGTGCGACGCCTGCAGAATACGAAGTCGCAATCAGTCAGAATGATGCCAAAAGAGTTTATGGAATTGCCTCAAATTACAAAGGAATAGCCAAACAGCTTATCAGACCGACAGGATTATTAGATCCAATTATTGATATCAGACCAACTGAAGCAAAAAACCTAGATAACCTTAAAGAGCATTTAAAAAGATGTGATTATAAAGACATGACAGTGTTTGATCAAAAAGACTATCAAGATAACCAAATTGATAATCTAATCAAAGAAATCAATGATACAGTTGCAAAGAAGCAAAGAGTATTAGTGACAACATTAACCAAGAGAATGTCAGAGAATCTGGCAACATATTTACAAGAAATGGGGATCAAGGTGCAATATCTGCACTCCGATCTTGATGCGATAGAAAGAGTAGAAATCCTAAATAAGCTTAGAAGTGGGAGTGTCGATGTAGTTGTAGGTATCAACTTGCTTAGAGAGGGGCTTGATCTCCCTGAAGTATCATTAGTTGCTATTATGGACGCTGATAAAGAAGGATTCTTGCGCTCAGAGACAAGCATGATACAAACAATAGGAAGGGCTGCAAGACATTCTGAAGGAAGAGTCGTCATGTATGCAGACAAAGTAACAGATTCGATGAAAAGAGCAATTGACGAGACAAAAGCCAGAAGGAAGATTCAAGAAGAGTACAACAGGAAGCATAATATAACCCCAACAACAATTATCAAAGAAATCAAAAGTAGCCTGGAGAGAGCGTCAACAGATACAGAGAAATTTGATAAAACCGGTCAAAATTTAATAGAAAAATCAAATTTGTACAAAACATATTCCAAAAAAGAAAAGCAAAATTATCTAAAAGAACTCGAGATACAGATGCAAATCTATGCAGATTCTCTGGAATTTGAGCAAGCGGCCAAAGTTCGAGATATAATAAATGAACTAAAAGGCTAGCCAGAGGCTAGCAAGACGAGCCAGAGGCTAGCAAGACGAACCAGAGACTAGTAAAGCTAGCCAAAGACTAGTAAAACTGGATAGAAAATGCTGATTGTGCTATATTTAACGTAAATTAACCAAATTAATTACTTTTACATAAATTCATACAATGAAAGTTCAAAAAATTGAAATTTCGACTAGTACAATCCTCAAATCGGTTCTAATCCTTGTCGGATTATATCTGATGTGGGAGTTAAGAGGGGTATTTTTTATGTTGTTTTTCTCCTTTATTCTTTATTCTAGTTTTAGACCAATAGTTGATAGACTAGAAAAGAGACATATTCCTAGAGGTGTCAGTATTGCAGGTTTGTATCTTACATTGTTTATAATAATTTCAATTATTATGGTCGTAGGAGCGAATGCTCTTATAGATCAAGTCAAGAACCTGTCATCCGATATTGAAGGTATTTTTGTATCATTTTTGCAAACACTCGAGAAAGTTTTCCCATGGCTTGAAGGCAATATCGATTATGACAAAATCACCGAAAATGATACAGGCAAAGAACTTGCCAATTCATTGATGTCTACAGAAAATCTCAACAGTGCATTTGGAATATTAAGCTCGCTTGGTTCTGCAGCTTTGGCAGTATTTGTCGTAATTATGATAAGTGTTTATATGCTTGCAAGAAAAGAGAGATTTTATAATGGTTTATTCGATGTGTTCTTTGGCAAATACAAAAAAGACTTAAGTCAGTTGATGCAAAAAGTCGAAACAGGTCTTGGATCCTGGTTTATAGGTCAGATATTGTTGATGGTGATTGTAGGATTCCTTACATGGATTGCAGTCAGCTTGCCCGGATTATTCTTTGATTGGTATACAGTCGATGATTATGCTATCCCAATTGCTCTTATCGCAGGTTTGCTTGAAGCAGTACCAAACATTGGCCCTACCGTCACAGTCGTGATCGCGTCTGTTATTGCAATTGGAAGTGGCGATGTAGCAACAGCTGAGACGACATTTACCACTTTATTACAAGCGGGATATATGGTGGCTGCAGGGATTGTCATCCAAAATCTTGAAGCTGTCTTTATCTTCCCAGGAGTGATGAAGAAGGCTGTTGGAGTCGATCCAATTATCACAATATTAGGTATTATTGCAGCACTTAGCTTATTTGGTATCGTTGGAGCAATATTAGTAATTCCAATCGTGGCTACTGTACAGATTATAATTGAATTTTATAGAACCAAAAAAGCTTGATAATAAGTGTATTTGACATGATTTGATTTTGCTATTTCAGATCAAACCTGATAAAATCATCAAAGATTTATTCAAATAATTTATAGCTATGGCAAACACAAGTTCAGCAAAAAAAGCGATTAGAGTCGCAAAAAGAAAAAGAAAAATTAATATCAAGAGACTAGATGCTCTAAAATCTGCACGCAAAACAGTCATGGAATTGATAAAACAAGGCAAATCCAAGGACGCAGAAAACGCACTACCTCAAGCATATAAACAAATCGATAAAGCTGCCAAAAATAATACTATTCACAAAAATAAAGCAGCTAGATTGAAATCCAGACTTGCACAGAAGATAACTGTTGCAAAGTCAAAATAAGTAAATTTTTGTTGCTATGTCCAAGACAATCGTCAAAATACTAGATGCATCGTTGTTTCCTGCAGCACTTATGATTACTGCAAAATTTATTGGTCTTTATATTGTATTAAATGTCTTCAATATTGACTGGGGCATTGAGAATACCGCAGACGCTTTTATTTCAAGTAGACCTGTAGTTATGGGAGACGATATTCAATTTGTTTCCTCCTATTCAGATCTGTTTTTGCTAGTTATTATGACCTTTGGATTTAGTTTTTATGTAATAAGAGCAGTGTTTTTTCATACCAGCCACATCAACCCAACTTTACTTTCCAGACTTGCGATAAATGGGCTACTTGGACTAGTCAAAGATTCATTTGAAGTGTATCGCAAGGCAAGTGTCTGGTTATTATTTGTCTGGATTACAAACATAACGATATTGATAAATACAGTTTTTGGTAGGACATATGAATGGGTGTTGATTGTGGGACTAGTTATTTCTACAACTCTTACTATCATACTCCTTCGAGATGTCGCATACGAGATCCAACTTGCCCAGAACAATTTGAAAAAAGCTTACTAACTTACATCAAATTATATGCAAACTATAGATAAGCTCAAAGATAGAGTAGAGCAAATCAAAACAAAACTTAAGTATGATGATTTATTATCAAAGTTTAAGGAATTAGAAAAAATCACTACAGAGCCTAATTTTTGGGATAACCCAACTGAAGCCCAAGAGAAAATGCAAAATTTAAGCAATATCAAAGCGGATATTGACAACGTAAATGAGGTTGAGACAAAGATCAATGATCTTGATGCATACGCAGAATTACTTGAGACAGATGATAGTGAATTACAAGCCGATTATCAAAAGTTAGTTGACGAAACATCAGCGTCAATTGACGCTCTTGAATTGACCACATATTTTTCCAATAAATATGATCAATACAATGCAATTATCTCGATTCATGCCGGCCAAGGAGGTACTGAGGCAAATGATTGGAGTGAAATGTTGATGAGAATGTATTTGAGATTTTTTGAACGTCGTGGATGGAAAGCTGAGATCATAAACATGGTCAAGGGCAATGAAGCGGGTATTGGTACAGTATCAATAGAAGTCACAGGCAGATATGTTTATGGATATCTAAAAGGTGAGCACGGAACACATAGGTTGGTTAGGATCTCCCCGTTTAATGCACAAGGTTTGAGACAAACGTCTTTTGCTGGAGTAGAAGTCATACCACTTATCACATCAGACGTTGAAATAGAAATCAAACCTGAAGATATTGATTTCCATGCTGTTAGATCTGGAGGAGCTGGCGGACAAAATGTAAACAAAGTCAATACAGCTGCACGTATTACTCATATTCCTACAGGTATTCAGGTACATTGTTCTTCAGAAAGAAGCCAACTTAGGAACAGAGAATCAGCCATGCAAATACTTAGAGGCAAATTATTGCAAATAGAATTAGAAAAAAGAGCCAAAGAGCAAGATAAATTAGTCGGAAGCCACAAAATCGCTGGCTGGGGAAACCAAATTAGAAATTATGTACTTCAACCCTACAAGCTGGTCAAAGACCTTCGCACTCAAGTAGAAACTGACAAAACAGAAAATGTGCTTGATGGAGACATCGATATATTCGTAAACGCTACAATCAAATTATAACTACTTCAAGATCAGCACTTGTCCCGGAATAATTTTTGCCTGCTGGCCGTTTGGCAAGTAACCAACTTGATCAATATTCAAATTTAGTATTTCTCTCCACCTTGCCCCATCACCATAGAATCCTTCAGCAATTTCCCATAAAGTATCACCTCGTTCTACTGTATAAGTTGAATCTTGGATATCACCTTCAACATAATCTGTCGCAATCCATCTACCTGTTTGTATCATCAATTCCTGGTTTTGTAGAGACTTTTGTTTTGCAGATAGCCTATCTGCTATAGCCTTTGAGACAAATGGCGCTATATCACTTATACTACCTGTAGTTTCCTTCAAATCATCCAACTCTTCTTCTTCTATTTTAGAAACATTTTGCTCATCATCTTTTGTTTGAGTTATATCTTCAATTTTCATTGGAACAGGATCACTGTCATCTTTAAATATTTTTGATGAGACTGCAGCAAAAACATTAAGCAATATAATAAAAACAACAACATATAAGGCCCAACTGGATTTCATAGATGATAAATAATAGACAAAAATACTATAGCAGAATAAAGCAGGATTTTAAAGATAAATCAAATTTGGATATGTACTTTCACTTCTTTTAGGACAACCCACCCTGTCTACCACAAGGCAGGCTGCTAGTCGGGCAAGAAAGCATCAAAGAATTTTTCAGTCATAAAGAAAAGTATTAAATATTTCCACTTGTACGTTTAGGCCAGCTTCGATATACTAAAATCTAGAATTATAAATATAAGATGATCCAGTTTTTGTCTGTATCAAAAATTTATCCCAATCAGTACAGAGCATTGGAAGATATCAATTTTGAGATCCAAGAAGGAGAATTTGTGTTCTTAATAGGTGCCTCAGGCTCTGGCAAAACAACAATAATCAGACATATTATCAGAGAAGAGTCTCCTACAGATGGGAGAGTATATTTTGATGACGAAGACATAACCAAATACAAAAGGAGTAAGGTCTATGCCTTAAGACGAAAGATCGGAGTTATATTCCAGGATTACAAATTAATCAATGACAAGAATGCTTTTGAAAACGTAGCATTTGCTATGGAAGCAGCCGGCAAAAGTCACAAAGATATAATAGAAACTGTTCCATATTTGCTAGAAATTGTAGGTTTACAAGATAGAGGAGAGGCATTCCCTACACAATTATCAGGAGGTGAGAAACAAAGAGTCGCCATAGCAAGAGCTATTGCCAATAATCCCAAGCTACTTATTGCAGATGAACCGACAGGCAACCTAGATCCAGATGCCGCATGGGATATCGTCCAGATTTTGACCAAGATAAACAATTGGGGTACCACAGTTTTGATGTCGACACATGGCTCTGAAATTGTAGATACACTTAGCAAAAGAGTTTTGGTCATTGATCACGGCAAAATTATTAGAGACGCTATCAAGGGCAAGTACAAAGATATCAATCTCGATATAGCCAAAGCTAAAATCAAACTGGACAAAAAGAAACAAGAAGAGGCAACAAAAAAAACGAAAGCGAAATCCAAAGACACAAAAGAATCTGACCCAAGACCACAAAAGGATGAAAAATCAGTGATACCTCAAGAAGAGGAAGTTACCGAGATCACAAAAAAGATAGACGTTGAGATACCAACAATTGAAATACCTAACGAAAAAGTAGAACAATCTCAAACAGAATTAGTAGCTGATGAAAAGCAAATAGATGAAAAAGAAGCTGAAGAGACAAGCTCTGAGGCGATCGAGTCTTCAGGTGATAAAACACCAGAAGCAACGATTGAGTCTAAAGATAAGCCAGAAGAAGTCTTTAAAGGTCCAATCAAGAAGGCCAAAAAGCCTCCTGTAAGTTTGACCCAAAGGAGACAAAAAGATAGTGCCAAAGAAGCGGAAAATTTCGAACAGAGAATCACAGAGAAGTTTGAGCAAGCAAATAAAAATGCAGCAAAAAAAGAAACAGAAAAAACTCAAATCTCAGACGAGACAGATATCAAAAAATTAAATTTGAGTCCCAAATTGATAAGTATACTCAAAGCTTTTGGCTATGATACAGTCAATGATCTCAAAGTTGCTGGATTTTCCAAAATAAGCAAAATTGACGAATTATCAGTCAAAGATATAAAAAATATAAAAAAAATTCTTAAAACATAATAATTATGAATTACATAACCTTCAAAAGAGTAGTCTCTACCACAAGTAAACAAATAATACGAAGTGGATGGCTAGCATCCACATCAGTTTTGGTTATGACATTGGCTTTTTTGGTCACCTCAATTTTTTTGACTCTTGCATATAGTTCAAATTTATTTTTGAGATTTATAGAAAACAAACCTCATATTTATGTATTTTTTAATACTGGAACAGAAGAAAAAGAAATCCTTGCCTTAAAAGACAAATGGGAAAACCTACCAAATATTGATTATATCGAATACACTTCAGAGAAAGAAGCAGTCGCTGAATTTTATGAATCACAAAAGAATACTAACCCTCTTGCTGCCGAGGCAATAAAAGATAGAGAACTGCCTGCTAGTCTTGCGCTTAGACTTTATAGCGTTGAAGAGGCCAAAAATATTATTGAGCTGGTAAACACTGAAAAAGAAACCAATCAAAACATTTTCCGAGTTAGATACAGCGAAGACACGATCAATAATATAAGAACAGTTTTCAAGAGCTTAAGAGTTGCAGGTCTTGCTGTCATGGCACTATTTCTAGTTGTGATATTCTTATTTACTCTATTTACTGTAGAATTTAGAACATTTAACCGTTCTGAAGAAATTGGCATCATGCAACTTGTTGGTGGAAGTCTGTGGTTCATCAGAATGCCGTTTATCTTAGAAGGCGGATTTTATGGATTTATGGGGGCATTTATCTCGAACATTATTCTTTTTGGCATAGCAATCTTTGTGTACTTGACTGCCATGACATCTCCAACTATGGTGTTTCTAAATAACTTATTTGGACAACTTGATTGGCCAGACGCATCGGTTATCAACATTCTTGGCGTATTTGTGATAAACCTTGTAATAGGCTGGATTCTAGGCTCATTTACCAGTTTGATTGCAATTCTACGTTATATCAAATAGATGCACCTTGAAACAAAATTTATCAAAATAAGCCACCCTGAGCCAATCACTCTTGATTATAGTGAACTTGGTGATAAATCTGCTACCTTGTTTTTGCACGGCGGCGGAGCAACTCACTACGATTATGCCAATTTCCTCTTTGAAATAAGTAAACATAGCAAAGTATATGCCTTCACTATGCCTGGTTACGCCCGTTCACAAAAATTACATAAATACAATGTAGAAAACTTGATTGATACAATTGAAGGATTTACTGAGCAGATTGATATTGATAGTTTCAACCTTGTTGGCCAATCACTTGGTGGTGGCCTTGCAATGCAATATGTGCATCATTTTCCTAAAAGAGTCAATAATTTGTCACTGATAAGTCCTCTTTTTCATCCGCTTCAAGGAAATCCAATAAGTGTTCAATTAAAAATTAGAAATAATGATAGAATTGCAAGCAAGAAATTAAACCGTAAGAAACGTATTGCTAAAAGTATATTATCGGATATTGGGATCAAGCTTAGAACATATAATATCGCAGCACACCTTGAAAATGATACAGTCATTTCTCATATCAAAATCCCAATCAAATTATTTGTAGGACTTGAAGATATAGTCGTGCATTGATAGATTCGTTCCTGAACCTAGAAATTGAGTTCAAAATGAACATCGACAATGTAAAAAAGATTCTATCCTTTCATAACCACAGCAATATTATACCCGAAATTTAGATGAAAAATAAATTTCTTATTAGTCTAAAACTATGTTGAAGAATTATAATGTTTTTTATGCGAAATTATGTTTCAAAAGAACAATTCAAAATCGATCAATCAAATGATCTTGTAGCTTATATTGATGAAGCAGGTGATGAAGGTTTGAATAGTCAATCCAGCAAGTTTTTTGTTGTTGGTTGTGTTGTAATGCAACACAAAGAATTTATTCAAACGCGTAATAACTTAGATTTATTTCAGAAACAAATAAATCGTCAATGGAAAAATATTCATTTCAAATCTTTACAACATAACAGGCGAAAAGATTTATGTGCATACATAGCCAAATCTGAATATAAAGTAATTTGTTCTTGTTTTTCCAAATTTGAACTTAGTCAGGAAGAAAAATACTTGTGTCTATATCCATCAATGTATTTTGTTGGTATCAAGAATGTAATTGAACGCGTAAGCTGGTATACACAACAAGTAACGACAGGTAAAGTTCATATCATGATAGCAAATAGAAATAAAGTCTCTTCAAATAACCTTCAATACTACTTATTTGAAACCTCAAAAAATGCTAACAAGAATCTAACTTATTATAATAGGCTTGGAAATATTGTTGTCGGTGGTCAAGAAGAATATGGAATAAAAGTAGCTGATTGTATAACATCTTCAATTTTTCAACTAATTGAACCTCAGGGAATTGCTCAACAGGGGGATTCAAGTTATAGCGAAATATGTCTAAAAGGAAGATTCTATTCTTCAAACCATTCAAAATATGGTGGAATATGGAATAATGGCATAAGATGCACACCTAGAGAATCTGCATTGATCAAACCTGCTATCAGTGGCATACTAACGGAAGAATAGCCTTGTTTTCAAGGATGCTTCTTTGGGGAAGCCTTCCACTAAGTTAGTTCTACCACTAATCTGAGTATAAAAAATATATTGATGAATAGCAAGAATATTTATAGTTTAGCTGAAATATCTTTTAGTAAGTCTTGCCACTTGTAAGTTATAACAACATCCAAACTGCCTTTTTCAATTGGACCGATCTGCAATAAAAGAAGCCGGTATCTCAAAAGTAATTCTTCGATTTTATCAATAACATAGTCAATTTCGCTTTGTGTGATTGAATATGAGTATTGTTGATTAGCCATATGTGCAACAACATTATTTCGAATTGATTCAATCTTCTTGATTGTAATGTCATTTTTTATAAAATCTAAATCTGAATCAATTTTACTTTCAATGTTTTTTCCAAATATTTCATTATATTCAGCAATGAGTATATTTCTAAGATTCGATTGAATCTCGATTCCATCGATCCTAGTATCTTCGTAAGGGATATTAGCTATATAAAAACTACTATCAAAATATATAGAATTTCTTTTTATAAAGTTAAGCAGTCTCACTATACTCATTGAGTCACTTCCATTGTCAATCATTCTTCCAATCGTTGATACAGCGTATTGAAAGAAACTACTTTTTATAAAATATACATAAATATGATTCTCACTGACTTTCAATTGTTTGATTGCGGATATTTGGCTATCAAATATTTGTTTGCTTAGTAGAAAGTTTTGATAGTCATCAGTAAGTTTTCTAATATTTTCAATTGCAATAGTTGTTTTATCTTTATTGATAGTCATCTTCCCCAAGAACCAATACAATATCTTGTGTTTTTGCTTCTTCCTTTGAATCAAATACTACCGATTTTCCAATTCGTTGTTCGATTAGGAAGCGTTTTTTATTCCAATCATCACTTTCCCATGTTTCGCGGACAAACTTCATCCATTCTTTAGGTGTAACAACATAATCAAAGGCTTTTTTGAATAATTCCCTAGATTCGAAATCGGTCTTAGGTTTTCTTCCAGCACCTTGTCTTTTCCCGCCCCAATTTGATTTTTTGATTACTGACATAATTTCAAATATATATCCTAATTATAATTATATGCTAAATGCCTTCTCTAGCGTATAGATGAAATGATAAAATTGCATAAGAATATAAAGATGTAATAAAAAAGTAATGGAAAATAAAACAACACAAGGCAATAGAAAGATGTTGGAAAGGGAAAAAGAAATTTTTGCCAATGAACACTTTCAGAATGATCTAAAAGCATTACTTTCGATAAAAGATAAGTTTCAAAAGAATAAAAAATTGCATGAAATTGCCGAAAAATATTCTATTGATGATTCTATTGGGTCGCCTTTATTCAAATTATCCAAATCACCATTATCTGACTTCACTAGATCTAATGATGATCTAGATGTTTGTCAGATATATGATCAAAAAAGCAAAGAATATGATCTTGTAAGTATGGCTGTATATTCAAAAGATCCAGATTCTTTTCCTGAAGAAATAAAAAAATCAAAATATAAATTTCCTATTCATATCGCAATTAGTCCATTAGCTAGTAAAAGGGATGTTCTAGATTTTATAAATAAGCGATGGTTCGAAATTCGCGGTAGATTGGATTTACATCAAGAAAAGAATATTACGAATTTTAGAAAAAAACCTAATGAACAAAGGGACCAATTTATTTGGGAACATCGTGAATTACCGGCTTCAGAAATTGCGAATTTAGTAAATGAAAAATTCCCAAACAGTAATTTGATCTATTCAGATATTAGTTCGATCTTGTATATCCTTCGTAAAAGAAAGACTTCAAAAAAAGTGTAGTACACTTAGATTTATATTCCCCAAAATAGTTTGATGTTATTCTCGGCTTATGAAAGTCGAAAATAACGAACAAAAC
>CAYUFB010000003.1:0-63916 GCA_964444125.1 uncultured Candidatus Saccharibacteria bacterium | reverse complement strand
TCCAAGCTTTTTAAGAAATGTTTCAATATAGATATCTATTCTAATCGTTTCGTTAGTTTTATCTAGTAGCCAGTTCTCTAATTGACCAAGCGTGCTGACACTAATTCCTAAACGATCAAATATCATTGTTCGAACTTGAGGATTCAAATAATCTATATACAATGCCACCACAGAACCAACAAAAATACCTAATATTATTATTCTTCCAGAAAAAATTTGCGTTATATCCCATTTCAAAATTACTTGCTCTATTCTCTGAGTCCCCCAACTTAATAAAAATAGAATTGTCCCTACAGCCAAAATTGAAAGAATTTTCGCGATTGTGTATTTGAAAGAATATAATCTATCCTGAATTACCACCCAACTAACTCCAAGGGCAAAAATAAAGGTAGAATACTGACCTACAAAAATAAAAGAGCGTTCACCAAAATTTGGCAAAACTAAATTAAAAAATACGGTCAGAATTACTGATAATAATAAAAATCCAACAATAAATTTTATCTTCTCTCTTTTAATCCCAGTGTTTTCCTTATATGCCAGATACAATAAATATATTAGATATACTACCAATATTAATATTAATATTGACCATGCAAAATATAATTTCCCAAACACAGCATCTTCCCTTGTGCTTAAACTTGCAGGAATACCTTTTTCAATTATCAGTGGAGTAAACTGTATTAGAGAAAATAATCCAGCCATCAAAAGATAAAATACATTTGATATACTTTGATTACGATATTTTAACGCAAAGAAAATGAGACAAAATAATGCCACAACAGTAGAGCTATACGACAACCTTGAAGAATGAGTAATAACTGTTACATCTTGTGCAACATGATTAATCCACGAGCTCAATATCCATATGGATACTGATAAAGTACTATAAGCCAAGAACTTCTTACTTGCCTCTTCAAAACTAACTTGTTTAGAGAATAAATAAACAAAAACGGAAAAGTTTAATAGCGCAGCAGATACCAATACTAAAGAATCATTATCAAATAACAATTGATATTCAATATTGCCCACCTGAATTTCTAATAAGAATTTATTTACTCAAACGTTGCAGAGCTGCTACTATCGTAGCTTTGTGATCATAAATGTCTTCATTTATTAAGTCATTTTGCACAAATTTCTCAACATTTTGCCTCATCTTACTATCTTTTAATAATCTTTGCACATTGTGTGTTAATATATTATTATTTTTCCTTAATTCAAATCTAGATAATACTTTCACCACTCCTAATTTTTCCATATATTTTATATTCCACAATTGCTCAGCTTGTTCAGGAATTCCTATAATCATTTTTTTTGCCAAAACAGCCTCATTTAGTGTATTTTTACCACCGTGTGTAATAACTATATCAACTAAATTCATAAGATCAAGTGGAGGGATAAAACGTTCAATATATATATTATTTGAATTTGTATATTCTTTTTCCAACCCACAATGATTGGATACTAATATATACTCATCTTTTTGGGATAATACAAATTCTACTAAATCTTTTAAGACTAACGGATATGCCTCAAAAGAAGAACTCCCCATACTAATTCCAATAATTTTTTTACCACCTTCTTTTAGTTTCTGTACACTACTATACCAAGCTGGCTTTTCTCCAAAGCCACTTTCTGTATCTTGTTCAAGAAAATAAAAATTTGATGGTAATTTTTTCAATCCAACCAAACCCCAGGTCTCGATAAGAAGTGTGATATCTCCCTCATTCAAATCCAAATATGACTTGACCTTTGATAAATTGTATTCTTTAAGCACTTCGTTAAAACCTTTTGCAAATCGCTTCATAGTTATGTTGTATACAATTTTCGGCACAATTGCTGGCACAAGCGAATTAACATCTACTAACGGAATAATTTTATTCAAAGGGTGATTCTCAGGTATATAAATCCTTTGGTCATAATAATTTGTCAAAGAAGCCACTGTCATCGAAACAAAAGGCTTTTTCGTTAATTTAGTTGAAATGTATAAAGAAGGCCTATTATGCCCAACGACTATATCTGGTTTTAATTCATTGATCATGTCTACTTCATAATCGACCATCAATCTTACTAAATGCTTTTCGTAATAATCCATTCTGTTTTGATCTAAATATTTCCTGTAATGCATATAAGATATTTCTGGGACGTCATGTAATACAAATCCTTTTTCCTTTATTACAAAAGAATATTTGCCCTTTGAAGCAAATTCAACCTCAAAACCATTATCTATTAGTAAATTTGCAAGTGTAATAGATGGGATAGTAGTTCCTAATTGGTTCGAGTAAGGGAAGATGAGAACTTTTTTCTTTTTCATATAGAAAATTTTTAAATATTAATTATAAAATGCCTGATAAATATCTAACTATCTTATTATCCGGGACATAATCAACTACTCGAAATCTCTCATTATGCAAGACTGGTTCAACACCATAGACCATACTGATAGCTATCTTATTAATATTGAAATTTACCTTTCTGGAACTAGCATCATTAAAGTCTCTTTTAGGATTAAGCTGAATATCTTTCCAGATATTATATAAAACGTCATCATCTTCAATTATATTCAACGTTTGCATGTACCATTCATCTTGTATCATAAAACTTAGTTCATGATACATTCTAATAAGTAGATCCTTCATCATTTTTTCATATTCTTCACCTTCAAGATACTTCCTTACCCCATATTGAGTCTTCGTAATGTACTCAAGTATCGAATTTCCCGCAATTCCCTCAAAATCTTGCATACCTAATAATTTCAAGAACCCTTTTGATACAGCCCAAACCCTTGACCTTTCATCAACCATATATGCAAAAGTGCTTTTTTTTGAAAAGTATTCATCTACAACTAATTTTGCCTTATCAACTTCAGCGGGAGAGACTGGATCGGCAAATTTACCAGCAAGATATGAGAATTCGTAGTCATTCAAGGCAAGTACTTTTGCAATTTTTTCAAGAGTCTCCTTCGTCGGATTCACTTTTCCATTTTCTATCCTGCTTATGGAGCCCGCAGAACCTCCAATCTCGTTTTCTAGTTCGAACTGAGACAAATTCGCTCTTTCACGAAAGAACTTAATTTTTTGCCCAAGCTTTGCTGTGTTCATATTATGTAGCAAAAGTGATTGATTTTACTATATTATTTGAGATATATAAAGATTTTGGATATATAAGACCTTTTTCAGAATAATTACTTGCCCTTTTCCTTCATTTTTCAATCTTTTCGATATATAATTATGTATTAAGCATAATCTTACTGAACCGATCATGCCAGAATTAGGCGACAAATTAAAATACTTTAGAGAGAGAAATAAGATTAGCCAACTTGATCTTGAAATTGCTATCAATGCTTCACAAGGCAGTATCAGTAGAATTGAAAACAACAAAATCAATCCAACTAAAGAAACTGTTTTACAAATTTCTAATTACCTATCTCTTAATGATTATGAGATTGCTTATCTCATTGGTCATACGCAAAACCCTGCTAGTCAACAAGAAATCGATTTAGCTAAGGATGAAACAAAAAAATATTTTGCAAAAAAGACAACACTTGCCTACATGACTGATGATAGATCAAGATTAATTGATATGTCGCTAGGTTTCAAATTATTAGCCGAGATTGATGAGAAAAATGGAGTCAACTTCAATTTCAATCCTTCCCAATCATTTTACTTAAAGACGAATTTGGACTAAAGAGGTTTTTGGATAAAGAAAAATTGGATAAAATCTTAATTGATTCACTAGAAAGGACATATACCGAAATGGGCTTCATGAAAGGGGATCATTGGTATGAAATAATTTTACAAGAGCTTCAAAATTTCCCAATTTTATTAAATAAATGGGAAGAATTCGATAAAGCTGGCAAGATCTCGGAGGTAAGAACAATGGAAAATCGTACGGTATACTTTAATTATCACGGAATCAAATTCTCAATGAAATATCATGCTGAGGTACTTCCGAAATATCCAAGATTTATGGTTCTCGATTATAATCCAACAAATTACTTACTAAAATTATTAAAAAAAATTTGATTTTTAATAATTCACAACCGAACCATTCTATATCTCGAAAATTTCTCTCAGTTTTTCCCCCAAAATTTGCGCTGCAATACAATGCGCGTTCATGATTTTTCTGCTATAAACATTATAAACTGACCCACATGTCTTAAATTTGCAGCCATTTTCTATATCACAAGAAAAATGCTAAAAGATAACAAACAATTAATATTTGATGATCAACCAAGATTATCATTTCAATTGTACAAAAAAGTAGAGAACAATTTTAGTCGACTTAAGAATTCCAAAAGAGCCGAGATGATGCGCATCAACCAATTAGCCAATCTAGGCAAACTATCTGGAGCCTTAAGCCATGAGATTGCCACACCGCTTACTACCATCAGGCTAAATTTGGATTTATACAAGAAAAAAGCCGGAACATGTGATGAGATCAAGGCAGCATTAATTGGAGTAGAGCAAATAGATAAACTTCTGCAAAATTTTCTCAATCAAACAAAACTCGATTGCAATATCAGAAATTTTTCTATAGAAGAAGAAATTCAAAAAATCTTATTGATACTTGACTACAGAATACGCAAAACTAACACAAGAATACTTCGCAATATCAAAGATATTAACTTAACAGGCAACCCCGTCAAATTTGGACAGATAATACTAAATTTACTAAATAACAGCCTTGACGCTTTCGAAGAAAATCCAAAAGATAATCAAATTATCAAAATAATTTCCTCATTTTCAGATAATAATTTAATTATCAAGATTCAAGACAATGGCAAAGGAATCAACCCTTCTCAAAAAAATATAATTTTTCGATATTTCTATAGTACAAAAAAATCATCAGGAACCGGACTAGGACTTTCTATAGTTCAAGATATTATTCGAACCGATTTTGGGGGAGACATCAAACTAATTAATTGTCAGCAACCAACAGAGTTTGAAATATCGTTACCAATCAAAAACCGAAGAAATTAATTATTGTTGACTTCTAGCATATATAACTTCAACTAGCATTGATTGACAGAATGAATTTTTCGTCATAAGATAACTTTATGAAACATAGATTTACAATCAAAATTGCAGGAGCAGCTGGGCAGGGTATCAAAAGCTCTGGAATTATTATCTCCAAAGCCCTCAAGAGACTTGGCTATTATAATTTCGGATATACAGAATATCCCTCATTAATTAGAGGAGGGCACAATGTTTACCAGATTGAAGTATCATCAAATCCAATTGCCTCTATTAGCAAAGATACAGATGTTTTATTGGCACTAAACAAAGAAAGTATTGATCTTCATATAAACGAATTTGACCAAGATGGTGGAGTCATGATTATTGACAAAGTTTTCACTCTTACGCCAGAACAGTTGGCATTAATTGAAAAGTACAAAGTCAATTTATATTCATTACCACTTTTGGACCTTGCAACAGGCGCTGGTGGCAATGCTTTGATGAAAAATACCGTCACACTTGGAGCAGTATGGAAGACCTTAGGATTACCAATTGATACTCTTCTAGAAGTTGTTGCAGAAGTTTTCAACAAAAGTGAGGAGATTATTGAAGCAAACAAAAAAGCCGCACTTACAGGCCATGACGCAATAACTGGTGAATTCAAGAAATTTGCAGAGAATTTCAAAAACAATGATCAAATCAAAGACAATTTAATAATTACCGGAAATGAGACATTGGCACTTGGAGCCGCAGCCTCTGGAGTCAAACTATACAGCTCATATCCAATGACACCAGCAAGCTCAATTCTTACAAATTTGGCAGCTTGGGCCCCAAAAGTCGGGATGCTTGTCAAACAAGCAGAGGACGAGATCACATCAGCAAATATGTGTATTGGAGCCAATCACGCTGGCACAAGAGCATTGTGCGGTACAAGTGGAGGTGGTCTTGATCTTATGAGTGAAGCAATTTCATTATCCGGAATCACAGAGACTCCTTTTGTAGTAGTACTTGCACAAAGACATGGAGCCGCAACTGGAGCACCAACCTGGACAGCACAAGGAGATCTAAAGTTAGCAATATCTACAGCACATGGAGAATTTCCAAGAATTGTTTTAAGTGTCAGTGATGCTGAGGATGCATTTTTCTTGATAGGAGATGCATTTAACTTAGCAGAGAAATATCAAGTACCAGTTTTGATTTTGACAGATAAATACATTGCAGAAAGCACTTACACCATTTCATCTCCCGATTTATCGAAAGTAACCATAGACAGAGGCAAAATCCTAGATCCAAAAACACTTACTGGAACTGAACTTAGATATCAAATAACCGAGGATGGCGTATCAAACAGATGGTTTCCAGGAGATCATTCAGATAAGCAAGAAAGTCTGATTCATAACACATTTTTGGCTAATAGTGACGAGCATATAGAAAAAGGATATTCAACAGAAGACGAGAAAGTAATCAAAGCACAATTAGAAAAACGAATGCGAAAACTAGATACAATCAAGGCAAATTTGCCAGATCCAATTGTAATAGGAGACAAAGATGCCGAGTTCACATTTATCACTTGGGGTTCAAGCAAATCCACATTAGTTGATTCATTAGAATTACTCAAAGAAGCAGGCAAAAATTTCAAAATTATCCATTATTCATACATTTGGCCTCTAAAAACTCAAATTCTAGAGAGCTTAAGAAATACCCAGGATAAAGTATATGTTGTAGAACAAAATTTCGAAGGTCAGCTTGCAGAATTAATCAAAGCACAGACAGGAATGCAGTTTAAAAAAATAAATCGATACGACAGTAAACCATTTTATATCGAAGATATTATTCAAGAAATTTCCAAATAATGAGTACACCAGATCCAACTACAAATCAATCAAAAATTACAGTTAGAGATTTTGCAAGCCCTATTATGCCCACATGGTGCCCAGGATGTGGTGATTTTGCAATTTGGACAGCGATCAAAATGGCCTTATCCAATATGCAAGTTGCTCCAACTCAAGCTGCTATCTGCTTTGATATCGGATGTAATGGCAATATGGCTGATAAAATCAATGCTTATGCATTTAAAGGACTTCATGGAAGAGTGATTCCACTTGCAGTTGGCATTCATTTAGCAAACAAAAATTTACCAGTTATTGCAATTACAGGAGATGGTGGACTTTTAGATGAAGGAATTCATCATTTGATTCATGGCATTAGAAGTAATTACAATATTACATTAATAGTACATAATAATTGCGATTTCGGTCTGACTACTGGACAAGCAACACCTACTACACCAAAAGGACAAAAAATGAACTCAAGTCCATACGGAGTTGTCGAAGATCATATCAATCCAACACAATTAGCGCTTAATTTAAGAGCTTCATTTGTAGCAAGAGGATTTACTGGTGAAGTAAACTATCTAGCTCAATTACTCCAGAAAGCGATCGAACACGAAGGATTTAGCTATGTTGAGATATTTCAACATTGTCCAACATACAATAAATTCAAAGACCAAGCTTATTATAAAGATAGAATTTACAAAGTCGAAGACGAAAAAGATTATGACCCAACTGACTTGTGGCAAGCGTATCAAAAATGTGACTATGAACAAGAAAGAATTCCTTTAGGAATTCTTTACCAAAATAAAGAAAGAGAAGCGTTCCTTAAACGCATTCCCCATATCTACAATTCAGATGCCCTAAGATATCAAGTAAAAAAACAAGACGTAAGCGAGATCTTGAATACTTTTAAATAAATTTAAGGCCATGAATGAAATATCAACATCCAGCTATGGATTTGAAGATATCAAACACAAAGATAATGCCAATAATGAATATTGGTACGCAAGAGAACTTATGCCACTTCTGGAGTACAAAGACTGGCGCAACTTTCTCAAGGTTATCAAAAAAGCCAAAGAAAGTATAAAAAGAGGTTATCAACAAGAAACCAATCATTTCGTTGAAGTCAACAAAAAGATCAAGATTGGTTCAGGCACCAACAAACAGACGTTTCGTAACATTAAAGATATCAAACTATCAAGATACGCTTGTTACGTAATCGCTCAAAATGGAGACCCACACAAATCCTCTATTGCCTCAGCCCAAAACTATTTTGCGATACAAACCAGACGCCAGGAGATTGTAGATATGCAACAACAACTATCACGTAGAGTACAAGCAAGAGAAAAGCTTAAAGAGACAGAAAAG
This sequence comes from uncultured Candidatus Saccharibacteria bacterium, assembly GCA_964444125.1. Lineage (GTDB taxonomy): Bacteria > Patescibacteriota > Dojkabacteria > B142 > JAFGMG01 > CAYUFB01. The sequence continues at coordinate 55,761 of CAYUFB010000003.1, read as the reverse complement.
AAATTTTCTAATACTCTTAAAGATCATGGAGTATCCAGTCAAGGGATAGCACAAATCAGATCTGCAGGAGATGCGACATTATTTGGAAGCCCTACAGCTACAATGAAACGTAAATTTGGAATCACACAAAGCAAACCTCTTGCAGATCATTTACCAACAATCACACTTAAGGCCAAAGATCTAGCGACAGAAATGACCACACATCAGACCAAACAAAAACAACTTTTTGGTCAAGATTTGATCAAAGAAGAACACGTTCATAACAACAGCGAAATTAGAAAATTACTAATAAACAATGGCATCATTCCAGAAGATTTACCACCTGAAGAAGATATCAATGTCATCAAAGAAAAATTTCAGCCAGATAGCGTATCTGATTCCACTTCACTTGATATTCCAAGTTTAACAATAGATATTAGACAAATTAATGACGCAGAATGGATAAAAAAATTAAAAAAAATAATTGAAGAAAATCCAGGAAGGACTAATTTGAAAATTATTTATGGACCAGAAAATCAAGAAAAATTCGTAACAAGAAATATAAATGTTAATGAAGAAATTTACAAATTCTTATATAATCACATCACAAAATGAAAAAAATATTAATTCTAACAATCATACTTATCATGGCAAGCACACTTACAGGATGCAAAAAAGATACAAAAGTTGTTGATAATTCAACTACAAAAAAAGATACGAAAATTCAAGCCGATAACTACTGCCAGGATAAATCCGGTCAGAAAAGCTGTCCAGAAAATGGTGACGAAATCGTAATACTCGAAACTTCCTATGGTGATATACATATCAAGTTTTTTGAAGAAGAAGCACCACAAACTGTAGAAAATTTCAAAAAACTTGTCAAAGACGGATTTTATGATGGAATTTCTTTCCATAGAATCATTTCCGGATTTATGATCCAAACAGGGGATCCAAAAGGTGATGGAACCGGTGGCCCTGGATATACAGTTCCAGCAGAGATATCTGCAGAACTAAATCACATCGCAGGCGCAGTAGCAACAGCAAGACTTTCTGATGCGGTCAATCCTGAAAAAGCCTCATCTGGCAGTCAATTTTATATCGTACACGACGATTTTGGAGCATCAGGCCTAGATGGGGATTATACGGTTTTTGGTCAGGTGATCAAGGGTCAAAACGTTGTAGAAAAAATCGCAACCACCAAAACGAACTCTTCGGACAAACCTATAAATCCAATTATAATTGAAAAAGCACGATTGGAGACCTACAAATAGTTCCAGTTTTGCGCCACTTATAGTCTATATATCCGTTTTAATATTATTCCTTTTAAGGCTTGAAACTAACGTCTAGAGATAATATACTCAAACTAATGAAGAGATTAGATAAGGAGGAAGAAAAAATAATAATAGAAAAAGCCAAAAAGGATATCAAACATTTTGAAGCTTTATTTGAAGCGTACTTTGATAAACTTTATGGATATGTTGCTTATCTTACTGGAGATCAAACTTTGGCAGAAGATATCACAAGTCAGGCCTTCGAGAAAGCAATTATCAATATTGATAAATTTGAGTGGCGTGGATATAGTTTCTCAGCATGGCTCTATAGGATTGCTAGGAATTTAATTTATGATAATTCTAGGAAACAACAAAATATTTCACTTGATAATCTTGGAGAATTTGTAACAATAAATGATGACAATTTTGAAGAAATTGTATCTAATAGTATCAATCTTGATAACTTAAGGGTAGCAATTAATAACCTAAAACCTGATCAAAAAGAAATAATTTTATTAAGATACATTCAAGAATATTCGATCAAAGAGACATGTCAGATCACAGGAAGAAGTGTAGATTCAGTGAAATCATTATCAAAGAGAGCACTTCAAACTCTCAAAGAAATTATGAAAAATTAATATGGAAGATAATATAGAAAAATTAATACAAAAAACAGGAATGCCAAGGGCCAGATCAAAGTTCAAGGAAGAATTAAAAGAGAATTTGTTTACAAGTACGAATTTTGAAAAATATGATTTGATGAAGGAGATGTATATACAAGAGCCCAAACCAGGATTATTCAGTATTTTTGCAAAGCTGAGCTTATCAACAATGATAGCTTCGGTCTTCCTTTGCTTTTTTATAAGTACCGTCACTGCGTATTATTCAATTCCTACTGTCAAAGAAAATGTAAATAGTGCATTTGGCATCAGTCCAAAAGGCAAACTTGAGATCACTAGTACGCCAAAAGATTCCAAAATTTTTATCAATGGCAAACTTTATGGCCAAACACCATATAACGTATCATTGAAAGAAGGCAATTATTTCATTCTTGTCCAAAAGAACGGATATGAGGATTACGAAAGCTATGTCCAAATAACTAAATACAAAACTTCCAAAATTGATGTGAACCTTGAGGCTTTAGATTCAAGTTTGTTTGAGGACTTGCTGATATACAATAACGAAAAATTCAATTTTGGGATTCAATATCCTGCAAATTGGGATATTCAAGAATCAACTTCTCAAGAATCAAAATTTTTAACTTCTATAGAGGGACCGAAACAAACTATCACTTTAGATTTTTCTGCAAACACCAAAAACTCTAATTTAAATATCGCCAAAATGGATGAAAACGGATTTGTTTTTGAGACAAACAATGTAGGCAATGTAAGGATAATCACAAAATACATATCTAACTGTGATAATTTGCTTATTATCAAAGCTGAATTTTCTGAATACATCTCAAAAAATACTGATACTTATAGAAAAACAAGTCAACTAATCGAAACAGCTTGGCTCGAATGCAAACTACCTTACAAACAGCCAACTACAGATGTATCGGATCGTTTCATATGGCAGATGGATAATTCTACATACAGTATCAATTTTGACGGCAGCGATTTTAGGCAGATAGATAGTCTAAATAATATCAGGATAAGACATCTTTCAAGTGATGGTAAGTGGATTTTGTATCAAAACAATGGAGGAATCTATCTTGCAGACACCTTAGGCCAAAATATCAATCTCTTGATACCTGCCATTCGTAGTCAAGGAAACATCAAGACATTGTTAGATATCCAATCTTCAGGATGGTCGAATGATTCAAAATATTTTGTTTACAAATTGCAAATTCTAGATTACTCAAAATGTCAAAGTAATTGCGAGGGCAGAGAGGAAAAATTAAATATTAGTCCTGATGGAACCAAGGCAGGATTTTATTTATTTGATCTAACAAGTGGCAAATCATCTTATCTTGCAGATTCGGAAAATGGATTTATTGCTAATTGGGATCATTTATCAAGACATGTTTATCTAAATGAAGAAACAAATTCTGAAAATAATATCTTTACACTCAAGAAATATTCGATAAATGACACTTCAAACTACGAAGCTTACTCACTTGAAAACACTGGCAAATGGTGGACTTATCAATATGACGTGCATGATTTGACTAGTATAGTTATAAGTGCTTCAGGTACGAATTCTACAAAGCTATTATTAGCAAATATCAATGATGGCAAGATCAATATTGTCCGTGAATTGGAAACTTCAGGCTGGGCAGATAATCAATGGCCCAAATTCGATAAAACAGGGAGATATATAATGACTCATGGATCAAGATATTATGATCTAGAAACTCAAAACTGGAATAATTATCATGTAAATAATAATTTTGATGGAGTATTTTTCATCAACAACTCTCAATTATTGCTTCTTGAAAAAAATTCTCAAAACAATTCGTATAACGGCCAAGCTGGGATATACTTGTATAATCTGGAAACAAAAACTTTTGAAAAAGAATTTTGGGCACAAAAAAATAACAGGGACGTTTATTTCCCAATGCCACATTTAAACTAATTAATTAAAGATGATTTATACTAAAACTGGAGACAATGGCACCACAGCACTTTTTGGCGGAAGACGTGTCAGCAAATCTGTTGTCAGGATGGAAGTGATTGGTTGTGTTGATGAACTAAATTCACACATTGGACTTATACGAGCCTTGCTTGCTAAGCTGAAAACCAATAGTGAGAATGAAGAATTTGAGAAAATAATCGAGTCACTAAATCAAACTCAGAAAGATCTTCTTCAAGTTGGAGCCGATCTTGCTACATCGTATTCTACCAAGGCTTCTTTTCAAAAAAACATTGACAGAATTGCTTTAGATCAAGTGACTAGACTAGAAAAAGAAATCGATGATATGGAGAAGCTTTTGCCAAAACTTAAGTACTTCATCTTGCCAGGGGGAGACGAAATCGCTTCAAGTGTGCAAATTGCTAGGGCAATTTGCAGAAGAGCAGAACGAAATGCCGTTAGGCTCACCAAAGGCGCAAAGGTGAATGAGAATATCTTGAAATATCTAAACAGACTTAGTGACTGGTTCTTTGTTTCAGCTAGATTTGTAAACTACAAACTAGAAGTGGAAGAAGAGGTGTGGAAATAAGAATGTTGAGTAATGAGTATTGAGTGTTGAGTATCTAGCTTTGAGTAGTGAGTATTGAGTGTTGAGCCAGTAATTTTGGCTTACTATTACTCATGACTCAAAACTATATACTGTTTGCTGGAGGCTGAATACTAAACGCTGAATGCTGTATGCTGTACGCCGTACGTTACATACTGTATACTTGAGTTGAATAAAGTAAGTAGTAATTCATAGTCTAATTAACTCTTTTAATCAATGGCAGGTACGTACACAACACAAACACAACACGCTCAAGAAGGGACATTTCCTGGACACGAAAGCGCAACCGATAGGACTAGAGAAGGGAGTGATAGAAGCGGAACTGGAACTGCTCCAAATCTTAGCGACCAATTAATTACTGCACCAGTAAAAGGTGAGCAAGAGCAATTTCACGATCCGCGAGCAGAGAACGCCGGAGACCAACTTGCAAATGCCCAGATGAGATCATTTGACCATCCGGATCAACTAGAACTCAGAGAAGCTATTAATACCGGTTTCCCTCCGAACGATACATATTTAAGAATGTTATATGAAGCTCAGAATCCAAATAAACCTCTGTCAGATGGCCAAATCGTTAGACCTGAAGACGTACAAATGGGGGAGCCTTCTTTGTATGAAAACATGACACGGGAAGAATTTCTCGAAGCCGCACAAAATAAATTACCCCAGAGGGTGCTAGAAGAGTTAAATTACACTGAGGATACTAAGGAGACATCATTAGAACACGTCAAAACTCTAAGGGAATTAAAAAGAGACCTGCAAGAACAAGTTAAAGACGACCAGGTATTACAAATGTTTAGGGAGGTAGAAACATCAATAAAATCTACTCTCAATTCAGATGAATTAAAAATTAGAGATGATAAGGATTTTATTGATAAGACGACAATCTACATGAAGGCTTTGATGAAACTAGCGATAATCTCTGCAATCGCATTTGGTACCGGAGGAGGAGCTTGGACTTACGTTTCTGCTGGCGCCTCTGGAATGTTCACAGTATATAATGACATATACCGCAAACTCAAAGAAGATCCACAATACAGAGAGGTAAATTCACATTTAGGAAGTATGAAAGAGGAAATAGAAAACATGGAAAAATTGTACAGGTCGCAAGTAGCAGAACTTATCAAGATGTATAAAGAAGCTCCGGATAATGATAAACCTAATGTCCTTAAACGAATCAAAAACGAGCTTGGCCAAGCAAGTGAACGATTACTTGGCAATCTTGAAAATACAAGAACTGCAGCAAGTAAGATACCGAGCTAGTAGTATTGATGAAAATTCACTATAATAACAATAATTTATTATTTCTAATTCATGTCTACAGCTGAATCAAACGAACTAGGGGGACAAGGGCAAGGGCAAGTACAAGGTACTAGCCCCGAAAAGAAAAAACAGGCAGAAAGCCAACGTAGACGTGATATAGCAGAGATTGCCAAAAGACAATCAGAAGAAAATATCGCAAGAGAACTTGAACGTGCTCAACTAAGAAGAGGCCCTGAATCACAAAATGAAAAATCATCTGATCGAGCTTCAAGACCACCTCGCCCTGAATTTATCCAGATGGCAAGATTAATGCTTGAGAGACAAAAGATCACAGGAGAGATCCCTGCAGAAAATGTCGCCCCACTAGAACTTGCCCTCAGAGAAATCAATCGCGCTACAAACTTTGCAGAATTAAAAAATGAATCAGATAAGAAGGCAAAAAGAGAATTGATCCTTCAAGCATACAATACCTTACAGGCATTAAGTAATCAATCAGATGCAGTTCCTCAAGGGATGGATGATAATACCTTTAGAGAATTATTTAAAGGAGTACTTGCACAAACAAAAGAAGCTATGAAAGGTGCAGGGATCGACATCAACGAAGTAGAACAAACTGTAGAAGCTGACAATAAAAAATCCGCAAAGGGGGAAAAGAAACAAGAAACTTCAAAACCTGAAGGAGTAATAGACAAGAAAGAGAGGGCCAGACAAGAAAAGTCCAAACGAGTAGCAAACCATAGAGATCTTAAAAAAATTGAAAAAAGAATCCGAGCTTTGGAGAAGAAAACTGATAGGACGAAAGAGGAAAATAATGAACTAGTTGCTCTTCAAAATCGTAGAAACACTCTATTAATTGATCAGCTTCGAAGTTTATCAGAGAGTCCTTTTATGGTAAAAGAAACAGGGAGAGAAGGAGAGTCAAAGCAATCTTGTCTAGATGTGATAACGACGAATACAATTACAAAAATACTTGAAAAAGATTCAATTAGACCAGGATTACTTAAAACAGAAAAAGAACGATTAGAAGAATTACAGAGGTTATTAATATCCGAAAGAAATCTTACTTCATTACTCACAACTAAGATAACAGCAGAGGATATTCAGCCATTAAGTCTAAACCAAATTCGTCTACTCGAGCTTATCAGTGACCCCAAGATCTTATCTAGAATTGAGATTTCGCTAGAAAAGGTTGATCTAGAGAAACAGGGAGAAATGGCAGAACTTGCTGATGAATTTGTTAATTATGAAGAATGGAGAAGAACTGGCCCGGTAGAAGAGCGGATCACAGCTGCTAGAGAAGATTTCATGACTATGATAATGCTTTTAAATAGTGAAGATTTCGATGAACTAGATTTGTACCTAAGACTCCAGGAATTCAACCTTGGTGATGTCACTTTTACCGAAAATGGAGAGTATGATTTTGTTCCAGAACCAAACCTAGACCCCGAGAATTCAGAGAAAAATAAAAAGTACAAAAAAGAGATACAAGATATGCTCGAACTTGCAAAACAAATTCGAACACAACATCAAATGGCATGGGAGTTAGTTGGGTACCCGGAAGACAGAGATATTGATAAGCAAGAAGAAAGAAGAAAACAAACAATTCAAGCCTTAAACAATGACATCAAAGGTCTATTTAACCTCCGGGATAATGATCTTAATCTTGAAGATCTATTTAATAAACGTATAGTGGATCTTGAGATCTCTCCAACAGGTATATCTCTTGTCGTAAATAGCCACCTCATAGCAGGAAGTGAAGAAGAATACAATCAACTTCTTTTAGCCTTGGGAGTGAAAGAAAATAGTATTGAAGATATCAAAGCAAATGGAATGGGAGCTACTATAGAGAATGCAGGTCTGATAAACTTCAAGAATCTAATAGAGGGAACTAATTTCGATACAGTTGCAAGAGGTAAAAATATCACTCCATCAGTAAATATTATTGTACTAACAAATAATCCTACTTTAAATCATGATGTTGGGACCAGACTTCAAAAACACGAAACAACTGATTATCTACTAGATGAATTTCATAAGGATTATAAACTGGCAAATGTAGATCCAGAAAAAATAACCCCAGAAGGAACCCGGCTTAATAGAGCCTATAGAGAGTTATCTTCAAGAATCACAGAAGAAGTGCTAGAAAAAGGCGAGATAAAACTTGATGATTTGTACATCCTCAAACATCCTAATCCTACCCCCGCAGAGAGAGAACTATACTACCTCATCAAAGATTTAGAGCGTATACTCAAGCCGAAACAAATTGCACAAACAGAAGACCAAGGCAGTGAACCTGCTAAGAAAGATCGTGAGCAACTACTTGAAGACAGTATCAGAAGATCACAATTAGCATTTAATTTGCGCACACTACTAGAACAACAAGATCCAAGTCTATTGCCAGAAGAGAAACTTGCCAGTATAAGGAGACAACTTGCAGAAATGTACCCTTATCTCAAGCCAACCGAAAGTAGAGATATACAAAATGCTGAATTATTTTCTGATAGAGAATCACCCCTAATTGAAGAAGCTTTGAAAGACAATACGAATATCAAATACGCAGCATCTGGGATGGATTCTTTATTCGGGGTCACCGATAGCACAAACCCATTAAATAAAAAGCAACTATACACAGACACGCAGCAAATGGGTGGCAAAATCACATGGTATGGAGAAGCAGGCAAAGCCGCATACAATACCAGGCTTGAATTTGCAGATGAAGGGTGGGGTTTTAGGCCACTAAGTACAATACAAGGATTTCGGACAGTAGGTAGATTACCAATTGTAGGAGGTATTATGGATAGAACATATATCCCGATCCCAGGCCTTGCTTCATATAATAGAAAGAGAGCAATAGCAGCTAGATATGCACATAGCATGAATCCAAAATTAAGAAGATGGGCCGAAAAAGATCTTGGATCAGCCGATCTTGGCGCTAAGCCTATAAAATTTTGGGCATGGGTAAGTCCTGAGATGGAACACAGACTCAAAGAATATCTTCCAGGATACAATGCCGCACACAATATAGCCGAAGAACGAGAAAACCTCCCAACAAGTCTTGCAATGGGCGTTTACGACAAACTATATTCCATGGGGCCACAATGGTTTGTCCAAATTGGAGCATCAGACGGGCAGATAGATCAACAAGAAATGCTTAGATACTTAAATGAATTATCCGGAGTCAAATATGAATTTAAGGGGCAAACTTATCAGTTTGGTATAGACCACAATGATCTTAAAGAAACTACACGAATAGGTAGCTCGGAATTAAGCATATTAGAAGATGTAGCCAAAGATAAGCTCTTTGGGACAGGACATCTGTCCAAATATAGCTACGCCTATGATGGCAAGAGATATAGCCCAAATGAAGGATTGATTAGAAGTTTGATGCTAGGTTCTCTAAGACGTGGACCTGGCAAAAGACAACAAGAAGTTTCCAAATTTTTCAAAAAACATGCTAGAAGAAGCGATTTGCCAGACTATATGAGAGAAGGAATGTTCTATTGGGAAAGACAAATTGGAGAGGACTTCAGAGATTATCTCAGAAGACGTGATGGCTTGATGGCATTTAGGACACTTGGTCATGAGCACAACGAAGCAGCCAAAGAAAAAAAACATTATTCATTCTTTGAGATGGTCAATTTGATACATTATGCTGAAGAACAACTTATCGATAATGGTACGGCCTGGCTTCAAAACAACACCGGAAAAACTATTCATCTTGAAATCAGGGAGAGAGGCCAAACCAAAAAAGTCTCAATAGCCCCAGGAGAAAACTTACGAGACGAGTGGGGCAATTTGATTCCAAGAGGTGTTGAGCTTGTCAAAGGAGTTGATAAAAATCCACTTATTATTAATGGCAAATTACAAGCAGATATATCAGACGAAACGACAAACGCATTGTGGGGCAGAGTGGTTGGAGATTATGAAAATCCTCACTTGAGATTTATTCGTCTAAAATCTCAAGACAGTATGCGTGACGCAGTCTCTATGTTTGGTACCAACGAAGATGATGGGTATGATTCAGAAAACGTCAGACTTAGAACCGATGGTATCAAATGGGCTCTTGACGAGTACCGTTTTGCCCAGATGCGAAAGGCTTTAGAAGAAGGTATTCCACCAGATAGAAGGTATGATATGGAATTTATGAAGATCAAAGATCCAATCACAGGAATAGATAGACACTTGCCAATAATCAAATTCAAACAAGAGGTTCAAATTCCCGGTGGACCCAAAATAAACGTATTTGATGCAAGTGGCAATGCAACAGATGATTTTCGAGACTATGTAAAAGCAATTATCGATAGCGCTAAAGGAAGCAGAGAAATGTCAACAGTTGCAGACTATTTAGAAAAATATGAAAAGTTTTTTGACAAAACAAAAGTATTTAATAGACAAGAAACAAGCAGGATATTTGAACACGTCTTAAGAGCAGTTTCGCGTGACGGCAAAACGAAAGCTCCCGAAGATGCGTTTTTCGAGAGTTTTATTAACTTTTCGCCTGACGATAGCTGGGGTAACCCATACAGACAAGAGCAAGAAGCTATTCTGCCAAAATCCAAGATGGAAGTGGATAAGATAATGGATAGTATCAAAGGTGGTTATAGAGCATCAGAAAGAAGGTTCAACACAGCCCAAACTTATCTCTATGCCTGGCAAAAAGCAGTGAAAAAAGTTGCCCAATTTGAACGTTTTGCATACACAGCTACAGCACATTTCAAAGGATTGGCAAAATTTTCAGAAAGAGCCACTAACTTGGCACTTCTTGCTTCAACTCTGACTCTCATGTACACAGGTAGTCCAATGGCTTTTACAGCTATTCTTCTGAGTCTCTATGGAAGATACAAATTCAAACCATGGCTTGTACACGAGCAAAAGAAATGGGGAGAAAGAAGGAAGAAGGCTCTAGGCAGGCTCAAAGAAATCAAATCATTAGATAGTATATTCGAAGCAGCAATGAAAAGAGGTGTGACCACAGAATACGACCTTGAGAGAATGTATAGTACAGGAGAAGAAATCAATTATTGGCTTGAAGATCTGTCTCAAACGGACGCACCTGATGACTGGTTTCCAGAACATGATACAGTTATATCAACTTTGGACAAAATTAGAGAAGGTGTGAAAGAACAATTGAAAAAATATGGAACATAATATTTAATTAATTTAATAATAATTTCATGATTTTAGATGAAAAATCATTAAACATAATTGCAGATAGTCTTGGGCTTCTAGAACATGAGAAGGAATCGTTTATCTATACTCATTACGAAGTTATTTCAAAATATGCTTACTCGAAAACCTTGGAATTTATGGTCAAAGAAGACCCGGAAGTCGTAAAGGAATTAAACACATTATTGGAAGCGAAAAACAAGGAAGATAACAAAAGAGGTTTTTATGCACTTCATGATCAAATCAAAATATACATGAAAACTTACCCAGATTTAGAAGATGAAATTAACAAAATTGTCAAAGAATACGAAAAAGACATTTTCTTTGAATTTCTTGAGACAGGCCCTGAAGATGGCATCATGCAACTTCTCGGATATTTCCAGAAGAAATTGAAAGAAATTCCAGAAAAACTAGAAATAATAAGAATCGCCAAAAAACGTGATTTAGAAGACAAGGTCAGACAGGTACTTGAATAATCCCCTTGCGAAGCCACCTATTTTCGCCTAGAATGAAAAAATATTATATACTTTTGTGATGTCAGGTAATCCTGGAGAGACAACTGGAGGTATGGATGCAAGACCTATTGCAGAGGTTCCCATACATATAACAGCTCCTACAAGGCCAACTCAACCGACACAACTTCCAACAGCTAATACTGCCAATCCACAAAGTAGGACTGCGGATAGTTCTTATTCTCCTCCAATACTATCAAGCCCAGCACGAACTGCACCAACCACTCCAACAGAGCCAGCTACACAAGTTACAAGACCTACCGAACCTGCAGCACAAGAATATCGTCAACCAGCAGCAGCCGAACCAGATGGTCTTATTGTCAGACGACCTGCACCAACAGAACGTGTACAAGTTGATCCAAGAGATCTTGCTGACATTGATATACCAGTTAATCACAACGTAGTAATACGTGGTAGAAGACCAGAGGAACCTGAAGAAGCACCCGTACCTGAAACAAGGACTGCAAAAGAAGTAATTGAAAGTATCAAAGACAAATTCAAGGTATCAGATGTACAATATCAAAGAGCGATTGAGATTCAAAGTGGCGCAAGAAGAAAAGTTCTAGAAGATATAAAAAGACTGGGCAAAAACACAATCAAAATCTTAGGTCCTCTAGCATTAGTATATTTCGGAGGAAGTGTTTTGGCAGGTACAAACCCCAAAGAAGCATTTGAGACCCTTAAAACTTTTGGGGGACCAATATTAGAAAAAGGTAAAAACGCACTACTCAATATTGGACAAAGAATTGTAGGATGGGGCAAAGGAATTGAAACAGGATTTTTTGATTATCATACAACGAATTTCAAAGAAGGTGGCTTATTTCAAAAGACTATGTGGTATACAGGCAGACTTATGGAGATGGCAGGACTTGGGGTCAATCCTGACAAATTGGCCATTGGTGCGACCAAAGTTGTAGGAGCTCCTTTTGCGGGTATTTTTGGCGAAGGTTCAGTTTTTTATAAAGGACAATTCCCTACTCCTATTTTAAATGAAAATGAAAATAATACCAATTCTCAATATATAGGAAGACCCGACTTCGGTACTTTTCCATCACCAGGCAAACTCGACAAGACAGTAATTCCTGGAGTTGGTATTCTTGGTGCTCTATATGGTATGCACAAAATTACAAGACGTATCCAGGATCTTATGCACAAAAAAGGTCTTCTTGCAGTCTACGATACCAAAGAACAGGAGAAATTCTTGATATCCAATCAGGCAAAAGCTGCAAGGTTGGAAAACAAAACAAAGGAAGCCCAACAATACGAAAAAGCTCTTGGATATGTCGACGACAGAGTCAAAGGCATTAGGAACAAAATGAAAGCTGAACGGATAAAAAAACAAAAACCTACAAGCTATTATTAAATTAATATAAATAATGTTCAATTTTGCTCTAATAAAAAAAATACTGGAAATTGCAGGAGAGAAAGAAGAAGTAATCGTCCATATTCTAGAAGAATTGGCTAGACTTATAGAACACAAATTCAATATAAATTTTGTTCTTTATCTAAACGACAGAATTGAAGATGATAATCAACTTGAGCAAATTAGAGATTATTTAGAAAATGCAGATAATCTAACCAAGGAGAAATTTGATGATTACAAAAGATGGTTAGACAAAAACGTACAGTTTGATTTAACTGAGTTCTGGGAGAGATTTGAAGATGAGATGAGAGATCTTGAAATGGATTTGATAGAGAAGGTTAGAGATAGTCTTAACGATGAACAAAAAGCAGAATTGCTCAAAGTAATGGATGAACAAAATGAAGAAATTCGCCAAGCATACGAAGAACTGGATGAGAGCGTTGAACAGTGAGTGTTGAGTATTGAGTCATGAGCTATGAGTTATGAGTCTTGAGCTTTGAATTATATATCAGCAATTTTTCTTGCTATTACTCAAGACTCAAAACTAGATACTGAATACTGTATGCTGAATACTGTATGCTTTATGCTTTATGCTGAATGCTTAATGCTCTATACTGTAAGCTGAATACTGAATACTGTATACTGATCAAAATGACACCAACCAATACACTACAAAACATAATAGCCGGCAACACAGACGATATTGTGGATCCAAAAGAGAAACAATACAAAATGGTTGAAGATGGCAAAAAAGTGCCAAACGCTGTGATGCAAAATATGGTAGGAAGGCTTAGAGCCAGAGGCGTACCAGAAAATGAAATTGTAGACAGGATATTATTTTTCGACCAACTTGCCGAAAAAGATGAATTGGTGGAGTATTTAGCAAAACAAAAACAAAAAGTGCAATAATTTTTTGCTTTTTTTATAAATTGTATTCATAATGAATAATAAATAATTTATTGTTTATGTCACTAAACGCACAACAGATACTACAAAATATCGCTGACGGATCTACTGAACAAGTCGTTGCCGACAAGGATAGAAAAAGAAAAATGATGGAAACTGGTACTAGGATTCCAAATAGTTTTTTGCGTGAAATGGTGAAAAACCTTAGAAAAGACAAAATGCCAGACAGCAAGATTTTGGAGAATGTTTTATTGTTCGACGAATTAGCCGAAAATGGAGAATTAATTGATTATTTAAATAAAAATTTAGCCAAGAAATGAGCACACCAAAACTACCAGATCATAGCGAGGGAGAAAAAGGACTACGGCCAGAAATGTCAGAAGCAGAGCCAGAGTTTCTTGGCCAACCAATGACAGAAGAGAAAGCTGGCGAACTTCTTTCTAGATCTGCACAAAAAGCTAAAAGAACTATAGTTCCTAAACCGGCAGAGATTCCCGATTTAACAGCAGCCGCACCAGGTGGGGCACCAGCTGAAGCGCCTGCTCCAGATGAACATCAAGGTGTGACATCTGTAGTATCCGATGGTTCTATTCCAGCAACTGAGGAAGCTTCTGGTGAGGCTGCTGACGCAGAATCTGAAGGGACAGACGAAGCTCTTATTCCAGGACCTGATGCAGCTCCAGGTGGGGCACCAGTTGAGGCAGGAACAGCGACTCCAGGAGAAAATTCTGCGCCTCAGGAAATTAATTTTCAAGAAATATTCAATAATGCTGACTCATCGGAAAAAATAGCAGAGAATCTCGCAATTATTCTAAATGATTCAATTCATTCCACAGACAAAGATAAGTTGGAGTCTATGCCTACTCTTTTAGTTGAAGTAATAAAACAAATTAAAAACAGAAAAGACAAAGATGCAATTCTTACAGGATTATCAGACCATTTACAAAACAGAATATTATTTTCATGTATACAAATCGGCCTGAGTACAGATGGCAGGCGCAATGAACACAGAATAGCAACATTAAATGCTTTAAGTTCTCCGACACAAGCAGAGATCACAATTTTAAATTATTTAGCAACACAACATAGTCACATATTTGGAATCCCGTCATTTACAGAGGCAAAACTTGCCGACATTAGTTCAGAGTATAACAAACTAACCGAACTAAAAAAACGAGTTGCGCCAGATATTGAAATATCAGATTTTGCAATTACTGCAGAAGCTCACAAAAAGAGATGGCAAAAGGATGGGCGATTATTAGAACGACTACCGGAAGATATGACAGATATCGAAAAATTTTCTGCGCAAATCGTACTTGAATTAGAAGGATATTATTTAGAAGAAAATGGAGATATCATTAACAATAATGCCTTAAGAAATATTGAAGAATTATTCGCTGATGACAAATTTGATTCTGCCACAACTTTTATTATTAACGCAAATAGTTCTGGTGACTTCAACCATGCAACAAGATACAAAGCAGATCAAATATTAATAAATCAATTAAAAGATAAAAAAGAAAATATAGGTTCAGTAGCCAAAAAACTAAGAGATGCATATCCTGCCACTGCAGGCACTCTTGTTTACAACGCATATTATGAAACTATTATTACTCTAATTGAGGACCCTAATAGCCTTACAGATCATATCAATACACTTTTTACAACACTTGTGGACAAAAATAGACAACAAACGTTCATAAATATGCTTACAGAACTTGAAGACGAGGATATCATAAACGCATTGCATGAACTCCAACTAATAAAGAATATTGATGATCGACAGCGCGGCCAGAATGTACCAGCCCCTAGTCTTGATGATGATGGACCTACACCAGCAGAACTACAGAAATCCGAAGAGATTGATCTAGAAGAATGGGAAACACTATTAGAAAAACTTGGACAAGAAAAACAAGATAATGCCAAAGCTTTGATGAAAAAAAGAGTAGATTCTGCTGCGATTAATGATGCAAAGAGGAAAATTTTGGAAATTGAAAGGATTAGTGAAGCAAGGCGTACCGATGCACAACGTAAAGAACTTGAAGATGCAAAAAGAATATTATCAATAACGGAAACACCGACTAGTTTCAACCAAAAAACTCAAAGCCTCATCAGACGAGATGTACAATCTATGAATATAGATCTTGCAGAAATGAACCCAACAAGAAGGGCACAACTAAGAAATGAACTAATTGGTAAATATCGAGAGATGATAGATACCGAATTTCCTGATGCAGAAGAAAAAATCAGAATGTTGGTCAATGCAGTGGATCAAGCACTTGCCATAGCCACACCACAAGATATCGACAAAGCCAAAGAAACAGCATTGAAGGCTATAAGAGAAGCAAGGAAATTAGGACTTGAAGATGCTGATATCCAGAAACATATTGACGCAGCTCTTACAGAAAGTGGACAGTGGGCCTTAATCGGCAATAGTGAACTTACAATGAATGAAATACAAAGAGAATTAAACTCAAGAAGAAGGGAAGATATGGTCAGAACTATAAACCAGGCTATTATAAAAGCTGATCGATCGTTTGGTGCCCCAGGAGTGACAAGATTAGAATTAGACGAAGCAAGGAAAGAAGCAGAAAAGGCACTCGAAGCATTGGGATACTCCCCGAACACTGATACAGTTGATCGAAATCAATTTGTTGAGTTATTTAATCAGTTAGCAAATATTGAAAGTACCAAAAACACTACAGTAAGTCCTAGGGTCGAATTTATGGGCAAGCTTGCTCAAGAGGTTATTAGCAAAATCAATACAGAAGGAAGTCCAGCAACAAGGTACATTGAATTACTTGAAATTAAAGATAAATTGGCAGAGCTAGGATTTAAGGATAGTGAAATCAACGATTACTTAAGAACAAATTATCCAGAAGAATACAAAGAATCTGCAGAGAGGAAAGATCTTTTTGGACATGCTTCAAGAGAAACTCTACTAGAAACATTGAAAATACAACAACAAAAAGAAGATCTAAAAGAATTAATTGAAGACCAAGAAAGAGATCGATTCACATTGAGACTTGAACTATTAAAAACAAGGCTCAAGAAGTGGGGAAACAAGCTTAAATTAATAGGAAAGATTGGCTTCACTTCAGCACTGATTGGTTCTGGACTAGGTACGTCTCTTGGTATCGTAGGTATACCTCTTGGTATCGGAAGTATAAGACTTGGCGCCATTTTTGGGGTATCCGGATTACTATTATTCCGCAAATTGAATAACGAATACATCAGATCGCTTAATAAAGATATTAGAAGTAGAGAAAAGTCCCTAAAAGAATTGTCAAGAAAAGTTACGAACAAAGACAAAATCCTAACATTCTTTAATGATGCATATATATATAATCAAACGGGAGAACTTCCAGCAGACAAAGATCCAATGACCGAAGCTCTTTTTGAATCTTTTGGGATAAGAAGAGGAGAAAGAAATCTAAACTATGGAAGTTTTATGGGCATGATAGAACGGAACATTAGTATACTTGGTCAAATAGAGAATGCACTCATAGAAAATATGAAACAAAGAGGATATAGCATCTCTACTCAAACTAGAAATATGTATGGCTTTAGTTCTTAAATATTTCAATAAAATAAAATGAATTTAAATATTGGCATAATCAATAAATTATTTAAACCTTCAAGCGAGCCTGAGCTTAGGGAATACTATGAAAATTATTTAGAAGGTGGTTTAGAAATAATTAACGAGTTTTTTTTAGAGCAATTTAGAAATGGTGCAATACCTAAAGAAAAGAAATCTACAGTCATGACCGAAATAGAAGAGTTAACAGATGTTACTACTGCCTACGAAATTATTCAAAAAAACATCACTGAAATAGATCGCAAAAGTTTTGAACAAAAATTAAAAGATGCATTAGATATCTATGATCAAAAAATTATTTCTCAGGCACTAAATAAACTAAACGAAGAGGATGCTTTAGACGTATTACAATACGTTCAGGCAGATTTATCAATTAACAAAGAAGTTCTTGAAGATCTAAAGAATAAACAAAAAACTGACAATACGTCCGTGCAAACCCAACCCCAGCAACCAGCAGTTTCGCCCAGTGAATCTCAAACTCAATCAGCAACGATTGAAACGGCGACAAGTCAAAATCCGCCACAAGTTCTTGACTACAACAATAACGATAAACCTATCAACCCACCCCCAGTCAATTTATCAAGTCTTTAAGCAAAATTTTCTTTCTTACTTGCTTGCTATCTTTTTCTAAACTTTCTATACTGACTCTGAAGATTATCAAAATTGTCTAGATTATGCCCAAATTTTCAAAAACCAAAATATTATTAGTTTCACTACTTACACTTTTGGTATTCACATCATTATTTACAAGCCCCGCACAAGCAGCCAAAACTCGAATCCAAGATGTAGATGGGAATATATATCTTATTAATAACGAAAGTACGGATAGTGCGGCAAAAACATATATATCCGGAGATGGATCCGTATATTATGATAAAAACACACAAGAGCTTACTAAAAGCGTCGATGGCAATATGATTAGTGCTTTACTTTCTGGATTAAAAAACGAAATAATTCCACAACCATTATTGATTAGAGATAGCGAAACTGGGGAGCCTCTGACATCAGCAAGTGGCCAGTATTTATACATCAATCAACCAGGGGCACTTGATACTGTCATGTCATTCAATCAGCAGATGTATCACAATCCACCTGCAAGTGGCATAGTATACGCACAACAAGAATGGGAAAAAATCACTACAGGACATGTAGCTCATGCCCAGACAGAAGGAGAAGCATCGTGGATATACTATCCTGGACTTGGATACAATATCCTTAAGCCAATTCAGGCTTTTTGGACAATTACTAGAAATATTGCTTATCTCGCCTTGATTTTGATCATAATCATAATTGCTTTCATGGTAGCATTTAGAAGCAACCTTGGTGGTCAAACTCAAGTTACAATAGCCAATTCTATCCCAAATATCATTGTAGCATTGATTATGATCACTTTGAGCTATCCGCTATCCGGACTTGCCATAGATATGATCACAGTTGGATCAAATCTGGTCCAACAAGTTCTCGTCCAAAATTCCTGGTCACCTGGGTACAAAGACGTATGGGCACCAACGACACTTGATAAGTTTGGCTTTGAAATTAAAAATGTCAAAGAATTTGGGGGTACATTTGGCACTGAAGAAGACCCTGCTAGAAACCATCTTCAAATAGACGATCCTGCCATGAGTGCATGGGAGATATTTATCACATCAAATGTAGATATAATCAACGCTGATACAAAATCTGTCATACCTCAGACCAATGTCTTAGGAGGAGTAGTCACAAAAGTATTGACTGGTATGTTAGACAATGGATTTACCGGTGTGTTTATCCAGCTTATGTTTGCAATTGCCGCGTTGTCTACCTCAGTCAAGCTGTTTTTGAAATTCTTGACCAAGTACCTTGTATTGGTTCTTTATCCCATAATATCACCATTTATTATGCTTACAGTAGCAATCCCCGGACAAGGTGCCAAAGCTATATTTGGATATTTCAAGACTCTTTTATCAGCATCACTTTCATTTGTAGCAGTATATGCAGTATTTTTGCTTATGATAGTCATCACCCACCATACTGAATTTATGAATGGATTGAAATTTTTACCGCCATTATTAGGATATTCCAGTGCGGTGCTCGATAGCACAGAAACAAGTCAAATTAGTGTTGTACAAATGATTTTGGCTTTTGGGTTATTCATGACGACTCCAGTCATACCCGATGCACTTGATCAAGCGCTTAATGTATTGCCGGCGTATGCAGATAGATTGACCCCAGGCCAGAGAACTACAAGAGCTCTTGTTGGTGGTGCTCCATTTATGGGATTGCCAACTGGTTTGGCAGGTGGATTTGGTGGAGCATCTGCTGTTGTAGGTAAATTCACTCAACCATTTGGTCCCAAGAAACCTTCGAAATGATGAAAGATAAATATGTATGATGAGAAAATCGATCAAAAAATCAATGAAATTGAAGATCAATTATACAAAAAGCTGAAATCTAATGGCTTTGTTTTCGTGTTGCCAGAATCACTTGATGGAGATTTCCTCCCAAAGGTCCAAGAAATTGAAAAACATATTCAAAAATCTCTAAAAGATCCACAGATTAAGAAATTGATGAATGAGTATATCGATACAGTCAAAAATCCGGTATTCAATTACCCACCACCAGCTCTATTAGAATTTGAAAAGAATAATCTTGATTTGGTCGTATACAACTTTCTATACGCTCAACACAGGGTGCAACAATACAGATGGCATTTATCTCTTCCAGAGTTTTCAATTTATTCACTGGAATTTTTCCTGCCCGAAATGACTGAAGAAAACAAAGTGAAGCTTCAAATCGAACGTGAGAGTGAAACACAACTCAAAGAAACAGTCACAATTGATATGCCATACGAATTAATAATTGACGAAAAGGGCTTTTTTGACATGCAAGCAACGAAAGAGTTCGAAGCCAAGTATCACTTGATAGCTTCTCGGATAGCAACATATAGCATATTAGAATCAATTGGTGGATATTATTATAATGAACTAATAAATTTTCCTAGTTGGGCATTTTTTGCGATCAATCACGAAAAAGAGATCAAGGAGATTGGATTTCAGATCCTTCAAGTTATTTATGACAGTATGTATTTATTTACCATAGATCAAATATTCAAAGGGATTCCAGTAGATGAAGCTAGGAAGAACTCTCTAGATTTTCTAAAAAGACAAGCCAAAGACAAGAAACTTGAAGAATTACTAATTTATAGAGCAGACGAAATTATCCCTCTTGATATTTTTATTCTAGATATCCTCACACAATTAAGGTATGCACGTGATTATTTAAAGCCTGAGACACTAAAAGATTTCTATAGTCACATATTACAGAAATTATCAAAAATGATCCTGGAAGGTAAGATCACACCTCGTGATCCTTATTATATAACAATTCGAGAAGCAGACAGACTAGAGAAACTGGCAGTAAACAACGAATACACAGTGACCGTAAATCCTATTGATGAAATCGGCAATGTGCTTGATACTATCACAGAATATTATCAAGTGAAATTATCAACAGAAAGCACGACAGATTTAATTATTATGGCAACTCATGGGCTCAAACCTGGGTTGATGATTGTTTAATATGGCAGCACCGAATCCTCAAAACACAGGAAGTAAATTTGTAGCAAAACCTATCAGTAGCGTTACACTCTCACGTTTAGAAAGTCAGAAAAAAAACATTCTCGATTCATATGAATATAAGGATGCAGTAAGGAAGCTAAAACAAAGAGAAGAAGAACTAAGTCAAGTTAATGAAACCTATTCCGAAGGAGAGATAGATAAGCGCAAGGAATTATTGAAAAAAGCACAAGATAGACTTGATGAAATTAATACCAGAATAGCCCAAATAGATGAAGCAATTTCGAAATTAGAGAAAGATGTACCAGAAGATCCAACAGTTGTACCCGATGAAGACAAGGCAAAAGCTGAAGCTTTGGCTGCTGAGATCGCAGAGAAAGAAAGAATCGAGGCAGAACTAAAAAGAAAGAAAGCCGCAGAGCAAAATGTGAGAGTGACGAAAAATCCTGATGAAGATACGCAGCCGGCAACTGAACCAAAAGATAATCAACAAGGGACTTCGGATCAATCTAATGAACCGGCTGTCAAACCTAAATCTAAACCAAAAGAAACTGAAGAAGCTCAAAAAGAAAGAGAAGAAAAAGAAAAAAAGGAAAGAGAGGCAAACCCTGACTTTAAGCTAAAGGCAATCAGAGATCAGAGACAAAAAGAACTTCAACTACGTGAAGCACTCCAGAGACAATATGAAAGTACAAGAGATAGAGACATGAAAGAACAGATATTAAACCAGATAGAGCCGATCCCACAACTCAAAACAGATCTAGCCATAATTGAAACCCAAGACAGGATCAAAAAACTAAAAAGAGAAGTCGACGCACTTAGATCTCAAGTACTAAATACGAAGGTAGAACAAAACTGGAGAGAAGCATTTAGTAACAAAAAAGCTCAAATAGTAGAAAAAGAAGCTCAAATTGGAGAATTGGAGAGGTTTTTTAGAAAAGCTATTAACAATGCTTCAGAAGAAGTCAGAAATCTCGCAAGTATTGATGTGCCAATAAGTTTAACAAGAAGTGAAAAACTTAAACGTGAAGTTTTAGAAGAAATAGATACAGTTACAGGCTCTATGCAAAAACGAGCAATAAGAAGGATCTTAAGTGAGACAAATCCTTTAAAGGCACTGGACTTAAATGATGCGGAGACATTAACTCCTGCAGAGATAAATCAAAGATATAAGAACCTGCTTGCTACACTATACAATAGCGATGATCCAAATGCAGACAGGGCAATTAGAACATTGCAATACAGAGTAGATAAATTCATTGATACCATAAATGACACAGACGATACACAAAAAATTCGCGATCAAGCTAGTGAGATAACAGCGCTAAACAGAGAACGTGGAGCAGAGGAAAACAAAAAACTATACAGACTTGCCAGTGATCAAAATTGGGAAGATTTCTCCATGAGCTTTAGGACTTCTGAGATTATAGAAGGAATGCGAAAAAAGTACTATGAAAGAAGAAAAGAAGCTGTAGTTACGTTATCAGCCAAGACATTGTTACCTGCAGCCGAGTGGACAAGTGCCGGATTTGGCAAATTAAAAACTGGAACTAGACAAGGTGCTAGAAGAGTATATGGTAGCAGATTATTTGCTCCAGTTCGATTTGGAGTTGACAAATGGTCATCAAGTAGATTTGGAGGCTGGGTCAATCAAAAACCCGGACAAATTCGCACCTTCTTTAGCAACGTCGATCAAGGCTTTGCAAATTTTATAACCAATAAGGTAAATATTAATGTAAGCTTTGGAGATTATGAAAAAAGAAAACGCGGATTTAATACCAGATTTAGCTTGCGCAATAGAACTTCGACAAGAGAAGAGTATGAGCGAAGGAAAAAGAAATCAAAATCCAGAAGCCAAACATTACTTGCTCTTAGAGGATTATATGAAGTTACTGTTGGCAGAGCAGTCAATGCTATCAAGAATGCCGTTTCATTTGCCAAAGATGCTGCCTATACATACACAGGAATGAAAAGACTCTCTAGAATGAAAACAGCAATGTGGAATGGAAGAGTAGGCAAAAGCTTTGTGTTAGCCAGAAGAGGATACAATGGTCTTACAGCAGGTGCTAGAGCTGTTGGATCCGGAGCTAGAATCGGTGTGATATCGGGTCTAGTAGGTGCCGCAATTGGGCTAGGGCCTGCTGCAATTCCCGTTGCTGGAGCAATGACCTTATTAGGTACAGCGAATCAACTATTATCAGATACTTTAGCTTCCAGATCGCCTAGTCCATTTAAATTTATCGCAAGATTTCAAAGCAAATATGGCTATCTTGGAACAAAGCACTATCTAAATAGTGTCAGAATGGAAGGACCTGCAGTTGCGACATTTAGAGGCCCTAGACATTGGATATCATCGGCATCCAGATCACTTAATGCAGGATTTTATGGAATGGGTATTGGGACTCTAATAGGCACGGCATTAGGCAATCCACTTCTTGGAGCAGCAATTGGCTTTGGCACAGCATATTCTGGGAGATTGATCCTTGATAGAGTCACAAACAATATCGTTGCCAAAGCTATGGAGAATCAGTGGATGGCAAGACTGGCTTCAATGCCGTTCTTTGAATCAGTTGGACTTTTATCTTCAATTCCCTGGATTTCAAATCAGATGAAATTCTTGTCAAATTTAGATATTAAAGGATTAGTGGGTGAATGGGTAAATTTTAGAAAACCCCTTCACATGTTGGCTAATTTAGGTACTGCACTTGATAGTCTTCATAATGTAAAAATGCTTCTATCCTTTTCTGGAGTTAGTACAAGACTTCTGATGGGCACGAGTGCACTAGGTGCGGGATTAGGGCTCATCATAGCTACACAGGTGCTAGGACTCTCATTAACTACCGGAGTAGTAGCAGGTGCTATGGTGGGAGGTATTATAGGAGTAGCTATTGGGTCTGCCTTCTTAGGCCCGATTGGGACGATATTATTTAGCACAATTGGTTCCACCCTCGGCGCCATTTTTGGCTCATGGATAGATAAACTAACTGGTCAGATAAACGTAGGCAATCAATTATTTGGATTATTATCATTTTTGAAATCGATATTGGATTTCTTGAAATCCATTTCAGGCAAATTCGACCCTATGGCAGCATTTGGCCTCACATTGTCGATAATTTTTTCAGTAGGTTATCTATCAGAAATCAAGTTTAGTGAGGTCTATAATGATTCAAGCAAGACTACTCAATCCCATCAAGTTACCGCTCAAAAGTCAATTGAAAACCCGACACAAGCAATGGTATTGGGGATTGACGAAAAGGCAGATAATTCATATGAAAAAGTAACTATCAACTGTCTTGAAAATTCCGAATATGCAATATATAACCCAAACAAATCGACAATCACATCCATAGAAAAAATTAATAATTACTACACAATAGAAACAGAGCACAATATATTTATAAACATAACAAAGCCAGCCAGAAATCTTGAAACTTATGGATCAATATCTAAGACAAGCTTAGTTGGAACATGCAAGTAAAACAAACATCTTACTGTATAAATCACAAATGATATTGTATACTTAGTCTATCTAAATAACTAGTAATGAAAAACCTTAAATTTATTTTATTAACAAGCCTTTTATTATTTAACACCTTTGCGTTTGCCTTAGCAGCACCATTAGCAGATAGTGGAGATGAACTTACTATCAATTTGCCACGTGCATCAAGTACATTATCTGGTATATCTCAGATTTCATTTAGACTTGTCGATGACGAAAATCCCACACCACCTTATGAAGTAGCGCTATTTCAGACAAACTGCATCAACAAGGTTGGAACTATTGTAGCCAATAATCATTCTATCAAATCTACAAACAGCATATATTCAGTAACCTGGAACACCGACGGTCCCATTCTCGATCTTGCATCAATTCCAAATGGCAATTATTGTTTCAAAGTATGTGTCACATTTTCAAATAATGGACAAAGTGATTATGCTGTCTGTGATGCAAGACCAATAACTCTTGCTGATCAAGTCAATAGAGCACCACAAATAACATCAACATCTCCAAACAATACTTATCTCGTTGGCCAAACATACGGTTACAACGTCACTGCAACTGACCCTGATGGAGACCCTATTACGTTTTCTTTACAAAACGCGCCAGGATTTTTACTAATAAATAACCAAACTGGAGCAATCAGTACAAATGGCACACTGGATCAACCTGGAGTGTATTCATTTTTAGTCGTTGTAACAGACTCAAGAGGAGCCAAAGCTACCCAATCGATTACAATTACTGTTGTTGAAGCTCCGACAAAGGAATTGACCAGTATCAAAGTGCTTGAACCCAATAAAGATTCAATTTTTAGTGGAACCAATAATATTATTAGATGGGAAATAAAAAACATATCAGAGGTCAAAGATATTGGATTATTCTATTCTTCAGATGGTGCAAAATGGATTTCGATAGCGAAACCTACCATCAACACAAAAGAATACATATGGGATGTCTCAGGAATCTCAACTGACAACTATTTTGTCAAAGCCGTTGTACAAGACGAGGCCGGTTCATATTTTGAGAGCATTTCCGAAGAATTTTCTATAGTATCAAGTGAAGATGGCCAGAAAGAAAGTGCAGTCGGATTGAAATCCCTTTCTCCTGAGCCGGATTCAATTATCAGAGAGATCAAAGAAATCTCAGCAATTATTATTCCATCACAAGGTGCATCAATATCAATAGAAAATATAATCCTTAAACTCAACAATCAGGATATCTCAGATACTTGTAGACTGGAAGATAACAAGCTTATCTGCGACGTTTCTAATACAGAGATAAACGAAGGCAAGCACAAACTCTATCTTGAAGTAACTGATTCAAAAGATCAAAAAGCAGATCAAACCTGGCACTTCACACTTGATAAAAGCACCGGTAATTCACAAAAAGAAGGTGAAAGCAGCTTATCAACAGCATTGATACTAGGGATAATCTGTTGTCTAGCTCTTCTTTTGATTCTTATCCCTTGGTTATTATACACTTTGTGGAAAAGAAGAAACGATGATGATTACAATCAAGAAGATTATTATCTCGAAGATACAAGCACAGAGCTTGATCCAACAACAGATATCACAACTAATTATTACCAAACACCGGTTACAACAGAGACTACACCAGTTGCAGATGACGAATTGACCTTTGACGAAAATGACTACGTTATACAAGAAACCGAACTAGCTGATACAACACAGCCACAGAATGTTGTTGAACCAGTCGCAACACCAGATACAGTTAGTCAAACAGTAGAGGTTAATCAAGTACCAGCAGAAACTACTACCCAAGAGGAAACAAAAACAGACTCCGATGATCTTGACGAATTGACAGAAGACGATATTCCAGATTGGCTAAAAACCGATGATGATACAGCAAGTGCACCTGTTTCAGTTGCAGGAGATGATATTGAAGATATACAAGCAAAAAAACAAACTCAAGCCGATATGTCTGGAGCTGAACCCTATGACGATTATGGATTAGCTTCCAAAGACGGATAATTTATTATTCTGAAATATAATGCGACTGCCATTTATCAAATACAAAAAAGAAATCCTTTTTTCCTTGCTTGCAATAATTGCTGTCTATAGCTCTAGCTACGTATTTATAGTGCAAAAAGATAAGTCAGATTTCCCATATTTTGAAATCAACAAAACAATTGATACACTCAAAGCCAAAACCAAAGCAGCTTTGCCTGAGATTCCGGAGATAAGAGATAGGGAAAACCCTGTCAACGGAGTTTTTGTAACCAAAAGCCAACTTGATGAAATGATAAATCGAAAATTAGTAGTAATATCATTAAATAATCATTCTGATTCAAGACCTCAATTTGGACTATCACGTGCTGATTTAATTCTTGAAGTCCTAGCCGAAGGAGGTATCACAAGATATAACGCGTATTATTACGCCGATCAACAAGTACCAAAGGTGGGTCCAATAAGAAGTGCCAGAAGCTATATGCTTGAATATTTTTTAGGTTTTGACGATCCGGTTTTTGTACACGAAGGACAGGCAAGTTATCCCCCTCAAGAAAAAGCCGTCCCTGAGACAAATACCTTGTTGCACATATCCCAATGGGGAATCAACAGCATGCAGACAGCTGGAAGTAGATATAGAGATCCAGATAGAATTAAATCAGCAGGTTATGTTCACTCTTTGATGACAGGATTTGATTTGATAAACAAAGAGATCGAGAGACTCAAATGGAAAGAAACCAGCGATATCAAGCCATTATTATTCAAAAATGAGGAAGAATTAGAAAATAGAGGAGACAATTCGAATATAAAGATACAGTATTCAAGTTTGGCAGGATCACAGTATCACGCAGAATTTAATTATGACAAAGAATCAAATAGCTACCTTAGAACAATAGGAGGCAAAGCAGATATTGATGCATTAGATAATTCGAGGATTGCTCCAAAAGTTGTCGTTGTTGAATTCCATGACTATCGTGATGCCAGAGACGGGCATTCTAGAATTATCTTGGATATGATTGGCAAAGATGATGTTTATATTTTTCAAGATGGCCAGATGATCAAGGGCTATTGGCAAAAATCTGATAGAAAGACACGAACTAGATACTACGACGAAACTGGCAAAGAAATTGAAATCAACCGTGGTCAAATCTGGGTATCAATCGCCGCTAAAACTAGCGCCAACAGGATTTCTGTTGTGACACACAATGGTCAACAATTATAATCAACGAGTATTTTTGATGTTTGGATTATTTATCTCCAAGTTTGCAACTAATAAATTTCTGCTGTACTCACAAATCTCTCTATTGTATACTGTTTACTAGATAGTTTTTGATTATCACTATGAAAAAATTTCTAAACATCATTCTAATTCTTTCTATAAGTCTATTTCTTACTGGCTGTATTGGTGGCAAAAAAAATGAACCAACCACAGAACAAGATCAAGGAGTAGTTCCCAAAGACAGACAAATAACTCTTATTTGGTGGAATTTATTTGAACCACAAGAGAACGTCCAACCTGTTATTGATGCCTATAAGGCCAAATATCCAAATGTCACAATCGAATATTCTCAAAGAGACCCCTCTACATATAGAGATAGTTTAGACAAAATCCTGACAGATGGAATCCCAGAATCAACACCAGATATTTTTACAATCCATAATACAGAAGGTGGCAGATATAGAAACTACACCACGACCCCTCCATCTCAGGTGATAGATTTTGGCACTTTCCAAAAAAATTTCTATCCTGTAGTAGTAGAGGATTTTGCACCAGATGGCAATATCAAAGGGATACCACTTGGAATTGATTCGATCGCAATTATTTATAACAAAAAATTAATGTCAGCAGAAGGATACTCTCTACCTTCAGATAACTGGAACCAGTTATTTGAACAAGCAAAAAAGCTTACAAAAAAAGACAACAACAATACCTATACAACAGTTGGTTTGTCTCTTGCAGCAGACGATGATAGTGAATTCTGGTTTGATGTGTTTAATTTGTTGTTATTGCAATCAAATGTCTCAATGCTTAGCCAGGATAGAACGGAAGTGCTCTTTGGCCAAGATACTGCGACAGACGAAAGCATTAGTTACATGTCTAAATATTCAACCGAAGGTCTATGGAATAGTAATCTAAAAAAAGACATAGCACTGTTTCTTGAAGGAAAACTTGCAATGTATATTGCACCTTCATGGAGACTTTTGGATATTATCAGCTATAATGATACATACAAACTGGGACTTGATGTAGGCATTGCCCCGATGCCACAATTGTCCACTCTTGAAAACGAAAAAGTAGGATGGTCAACATATTGGGCACAGACAGTATCAATCGATTCCAAGAATTCTGCTGTCGCATGGGATTTTTTGAATTTCGCGAGTCAACAAACACAATTAAGGCTTATGTATGATGAAGCTTCCAAAAAGAGAGCTTTTGGTCAAATTTACCCACGACCAGACATGAGAAGTGAGTTAGAGAACCATCAATATCTAAAAGTATACAACGATGAAGTAAATATCTCTAAAACTTGGTATATGGTAGATGGTACACAAGTAGCTGATATCTTCTTGAAAATGGTCACAAGGAGCCAGCAGGTCAACACTTCAGCAGATCAAGTAAGTAGAATTATTAATCAGACAGGGTATTTAAGTCCTTAAATCTCATTATCATATGTCAAAACTATCAGATACAACCAAACAAGCAAGAAAATTTGTAGTGTATTTTTTGATTTTTGCATTAGTTGTCATTCTGTTACAAAACTTAATCAGAATTATTACCAAAGAGGAAGTATTCGAAGATATCTCCAATAGTCCTTATGCCTTCGTAAATAACGATTTTGGAGAGATTATCTATCCAGAAATTGAATCTTTGACAATAGTTGATGGTTCCAAGCCAGTTTTTTCTGTAGATGGCACGTTTGAAAAATCCCCAACCAGTGTAAATGTCTATACACTCGCTCGTCCTAGAGAAACACTAGGTAGTGTAGAAAAGGGGCAGTCCTTTGCCAAATACTTGAATTTCACACCCGAAGCTTATAAAATGTCTGATTCTAAACTAATATGGGAAGATACCTCGCGTAAATACGAATTTGACAAAATCACACGTGATACAGCCTTTAGCAATACTACCCTTGTTTCAACTTCTATCCCTAATTTAAACAAATATAGAAATATTGACGATGCCCAACAAGTCATGCAAACTATATATGGTCAACTAACTCAATACAGATCATTAAATATTGTCAAAAATACTACATACGAGGTACAAGTCGGCAACAATCTAACATCAACTTTTAACTCCCAAGAAGCCGATTTTATAAATAATGAATATTTTTTAAATTTGGAGATAGTTTCTCTAAAAAGTCTCACCAATGATCAATCACTTGATGATACAGCAAGACCATTGCAAGGCAAGATTTATCAAAATAATCCAGAAAAAGGGATCAGTTCAATCAAGTTATTGAATAGACAAAGTTCAAGCAATTCTGTTGAATTACTTAAATATTTTGACGAAAGAGGCATAAATATTAATTCCCAAAAAGGAGTATATAGATTATTAAGTAAAGAAGAAGCATGGGAAGATATCAAAGAAGGAAAAGGCTCACTGAAAAAATTACTTAAACAAGGGAACGATCCACTAGGAAGCTATCAACCTCTTGAAGTATCAAGGTTTATAGCTAACCCAAATGAAGTAGAACTTGGATTTTTCTTGCCCGATGGCATTAGCCAATACATCTATCCAATATATCTATTCAAAGGTAGAGCAGAGCTTGCTACCGGAGAAACTGCAGAATTTACTTTCTACGTCAAGGCGATCAAGGAATAATTGATCAGTTTTTGCTAATCAATATTTCGGGCAATCGTATCAAGAAGATAAAATGATCCAGTAACTACCAATGCTTGATCTTGTTGCAGATTTCTCTTCAAACCCTTATATGCTTTCTTTGCGTCAAGCTGAGTTGACACCTTCGACTTTCCAAACTTTTTTTCAAAATAATCAAGATAAATCATATAATCTTCTGAAGTAATTGAAACGTCTTGCTTAACTTTGTATTTAGTCAAAACTATCTTGTCAATTTTCAATCCACTTGAATAAATAACATCTGCAATATCAAATATTTTCTGTCCACGCTTAAATGCGAGCAAAAACACAAACGATTTCTCGACATTCTTAATTGTTTTCACCAATGCTTGCATTTTATCCACATTATGAGCCGCATCCCATATCACATAGGGATTCCTACTTACCATCTGAATGCGCCCAGGCATAGTAGCCTTAGCAATTGCTTGTTTTATTTTATCTTTATCAACTTCTTTGCCCTCTTTGTGCAAAAAAGATACAGCTGCCTTAATTGCAATAGTTGCGTTTTCAATCTGATGAATACCAGGCATCAGAGTATTTATATTCTTAATTTCAAGTTTATTATCATAGTAATCAAAAAACCCATCTTCTTGATTTATGTATCCGAAATCTTTAGACAAATAAAGTATAGAAGCATTAAATTTTGTCACATGTAATTCGAATATTCCCTTTACAGTTTTTTTCCTAACTCCAGTAATTAATATTTTGCCATTTTTTACAATTTGTACTTTATCAGATGCGATCTTCTCCACCGTATCTCCTAAAACCTCTGTATGATCTAATCCAACATTTGTGACCACATTGACTACTGCGTCAATTACATTTGTTGCATCAAGTTTGCCACCTAATCCAACTTCAATAACTGCCACATCGACTTTTTTTGAAACAAAATATAACAAAGCCATACAAAAAAGCGTCTCAAAAAAAGTCGGTTTTCTCTCACCTTCAAATGTGTCCATCTTTTCTCTCACCAAAAGAAAAGACTTTTCAAAATCCTGTTCAGAAATCCATTGATTATTAAGCTCAATACGCTCTCTTACTGAAAAGATATGCGGAGAATAAAACTCACCAACCTTTAATCCTTGGTACTCCAAAATCCTTGAAATATATTTAACCGTAGAACCTTTGCCAGAAGTACCACCTACATGGATATATTTCAACTTCTTCTCAGGATTGCCTAAATGCTTCAAAAATGCACTGATTGTATCTAAATTGTACTCTTGGCTAGTTAGTGAATTAGGGGATAGCTCGTATAGTTGTGAAAAAATATCCGTTAGTTGACTCATACACAAAATAATAATTCTAGTGCTGATTATATTGGAAAGGGGACGCTTTATAAAGCGTCCCCTTTTATGACTCTAATACTTACTAATCAATATTTTATTTTATCTCCAGTATTTGATATTCTTTCAAGCCAGCAGGCGTTTCGACTTTTATTTTTTCTCCAGCTCGTTTATTTAGCAAGTTTCTGCCCAATGGAGACTTATGGGAGATCTTCCCGACATTGCCATCTACTAGATATTCATCCACCAAGTTGATTTGAATATTCTTACGTCCCTCTTTCAATTTTATCCAGGAGCCTATGCCTGTGCTATCTTTTTTGGACTTAGCCTCATTTTGCTTAACTTGCTGTGCCTTTTGTAGTTGCTCAATGAGCCTATCTCTTTGCGCAGTCAAATCAGACATAAGAACAAGGCTTTCCTCATCCTTTTCATGTTGCAAATGCGAAAGCTGTTTAATAATTTGATTAATTTTCCATTCAAGCTTGTTTGTATACTCCAAGGAAGAGTAGTTTTGGTTTAAATTATTGCCCATAGTCATCAATTTAATAAGTAATATCAGGGCACATTAAATTTAAACAAATTGCTATAAATTGTTTGTAAACGCTATATAACCAATATCTATTGGATTATGCAAAAACATATCTTCGTGCTAGAATTAAGCAATCTTAGCCTATTTGCATTATGAAAATAGCAGTTATAGAAGATTCAAAAAAAATTGGTTATATTCTTTTTAAAGCGTTTGAAAAAGAAAATGTAGATGTAGAATTATTTGAAAGCCTCGATGAAGCAAAAAAAATTCAACCAAATCAATTTGCAGCATTCATCGTTGATTATAACTTGAAACAAGGTACTGGAATTGAAGTTATTCAATCCATTCGCAAAAAGGGCGATCATTCACCAATCCTTATGCTCACTGTTAGAGATTCTCTTGATGATAAATTGACAGCTTTCGATGCTGGAGCAGATGACTACTTAACCAAACCTTTTGAACTACCTGAACTAATGGCACGTATCAATTCTCTTGTCAAAAGAGGCCACAACATTATCAGAAGCAATATAAAAATTGGCAATTTAGCTTTCGACTTTGAGAACATGCAAATATCCATTAATAAAAACGTCATACCTTTTTCAAAAAAGGAGTATCAACTTATCAAGTATCTATTATTGAATAGAGGCCAAATTCTTGAAAAACACAAAATTCTCGAAAACGTATGGGTTCATTCTGAAGAGAAAGATCCAAATATTATCAATGTATACATTAACAGAATCCGTAAAAAACTTCAGACGCATAAAGCAGACAACTTTATTGAAAACGTCAGAGGGTTTGGTTATATAGTGAAATAACAAGAAAGTTTATTTTCTTTCCGTTATTTGCTACAAACATTGTAATAATTTCCTTGAAATCCGTTCAAATGCTATAATTTTTTTATTATTTCAATTCGACAAAAACATGAAAACATCGAAACAGATAAGAGAAGCTTTTATAAATTTCTACAAAGACAAACAACACGCTATCATCCCTGGAGTTTCTTTAGTTCCTCAAAATGATCCATCATTATTATTTGTAAACTCAGGCATGTTTCCACTAGTTAATTACCTAATGGGCCAAAAACACCCACTTGGCAACAAACTTGCAAACATCCAAAGATGTGTTAGAACTGAAGATTTAGAAGAGGTCGGAGATACTACACATCATACATTATTTGAAATGATAGGGAATTGGTCACTAAATGATTATTTCAAAGAAGAGCAGCTCCCAAATTTTCTTGATTTATACGTGAATCATTTTGGGCTTGATATCAATAGAATTTATGTCACTGTCTTCAAGGGCAACAAAAGTGTTCCAAAAGACCAAGAGTCAATAGACATATGGCAAAAGCTATTTGAAGAATACGGTTTGAAAGCAGATTATACCGAAAACCCCGAAGACATCACCAAAGGCAACTTTAGAATCTTTGGTCTAAGCAAAGAGCAAGGCAACTGGTGGCAAAGAGGCGAAGCAGTTGGAGAACTTGGTGGTCCTTCAAGTGAACTTTTTTTTGATATGCAGGCAGTATCAAATCCAGAATTCTCCGGGAATCACTCAATCACAGATGATAGCGGAAGGTTTGTTGAATTAGGCAATAGCGTTTTTCTTCAATACAAATTAAATAGTAATCTTGAATGGGAAGAGATGGCTACAAAAAATATTGATTTTGGTGGAGGATTTGAGAGAATCGTCGCAGCTGTCCAAAATGTTAAGGATAACTATGACACAGACCTATTTCAAAGTGCAATCAAAAAAATCGAAGAGTTATCAGGCAAAGTTTGGAAGGATGAAGATATTGATGACTTGAAGGCAAGAGAAATTCAAAACAAACATTTTAGAGCAATAGCAGATCATATAAGAGCAAGCGTATTTATCATAGCAGATGGAGTTGTGCCTTCAAATAAAGAGCAGGGCTATATCTTAAGAAGAATTATCAGACGTATGATCAGACAAGCTAAATTTTTAGAAATAAATGATA
This sequence comes from uncultured Candidatus Saccharibacteria bacterium, assembly GCA_964444125.1. Lineage (GTDB taxonomy): Bacteria > Patescibacteriota > Dojkabacteria > B142 > JAFGMG01 > CAYUFB01. Next base: position 21,850 of record CAYUFB010000003.1, on the reverse strand, counting down.
ATTTTGCAAGAGAATTAGCCGGGATATTGATTGCTCAATATGAAGATTCTTATCCTCATATAAAAGAAAACGAAAGTTTAATACTTAACGAATTAGAAAAAGAAGAAATTAAATTCAGACGAACGTTAGAGCGTGGCCTAAAAGAATTTCAGAAAATCACAGGCAAAGGACAACCAATTGACGGCAAGATAGCTTTCAATTTATTTGAGACCTATGGATTTCCACTTGAAATGATAATAGAAGAAATTGAAGATCAAAAAAATGACGACGCTGATTTGGCACAAGAGGAGATAAATATGATTATTAGTCAATTTAATAGAGAAAAAGAACTTCATCAAGATCAAAGCAGGCAAGGGGCAGAGCAGAAGTTCACAGGTGGACTTGCAGATCATTCAGAAGAGACAACAAGGCTTCATACTGCACATCATTTGCTACTTGCAGCATTACAAAAAATTGTCAGCCCCAATATTCATCAAAGAGGAAGCAATATAACCAAAGAAAGGCTGAGAATTGATTTTGAATATGCAGAAAAATTATCAGAGGAGCAAATACAAAAAATTGAAGAATTAGTTAATCTTGCTATCGATGAAGGCTGGGAAGTACAAAGAAAAGAACTACCAATTAAGGAGGCAGAAAGCCTTGGAGCAGAGATGGAGTTTGGAGCTAAATATGGCGAAATTGTATCAGTATATTTTGTCCAAAAACCAGATGGAGAAATCTTCAGTAAAGAGTTTTGTGGAGGACCGCATGTCACAAACACAAAAGAACTTGCCAAATCAGGGAAATTTAAAATCATCAAAGAACAAAGTTCATCCGCAGGCGTCAGGCGTATCAAGGCGGTATTAGCCTGAGCGCTTGCCCACCTTTGGCCAGAGCATTGAGTTGTGAGTTAAGTTTATCCTCCCATGCAAAGGTTATTGCACACTCTAGACTGTATGCTGAACACTGGATACTGGATACTTCCGCCAAAGGCGGTCCCGCCTCTGGCGGGGAATACTGTACGCTGTACGCTGAATGCTGAATACTGTATACTGACACCATGAACATTTCAAAAGAATTCTTAGAATCTATAAGAAAACTCGAAATTGAATACAAGCTCAATGAGCCGCTTGCCCCCTATACAACCTTCAAAATTGGAGGGCCGGCAGACATTTTGGCAACTGTAGATTCTACAGACAAGCTTGTAGCTCTTATAAAGCTATCAAAACAATACGAGATACCTTTTACGATGCTTGGATGGGGTAGCAATGTTTTAATTAGAGATAAAGGAATAAGAGGCTTAGTAATCAAAAACCTTGCATCAAATATTCAAATCAAAGAAGGCGAAACCGCAATAAAAGAATCACTTAACGAACCGATTGCGTCAAGACTTGATCAAGTTGAAGAAAGTAAATATTACTCATTTGAAGATCTTGATTATGACGAGAGTGACAGGCCGGTTATATCTGTGCATATCGAATCTGGCGCATCATTACCTGCTACTATAAATAAATTAATCTTCAATGGTATAACCGGCCTTCAATGGTTCGGAGGGATTCCAGGTACCATTGGAGGCGCAATTTATAACAATATTCATGGAGGCACTCATTACCTATCAGAGTATGTTGACAAAGTCATTGCACTCGATCTTGATAGTTTAGAAGAAGTCCCTTTTTCAAATAGAGAATGCGATTTTGCCTACGATTATTCAAGATTTCATAATAAAAAAGAAATAATACTTAAAGGAATATTCACCCTTCATAAAGGAGATAAAGAAAAAGCCAAATATGTATATCAAGAATGGACCAAAAGGAAAAAAGCACAACCTCAGAAATCGGCTGGATGTGTTTGGCAAAATATTTCCGAAGAAGAAAGACTTAAGCTAAATCTAGAATCATCAAGTTGGGGGTATATTATAGATAGAGTACTAAATTTGAAAGGAAAAACTATAGGAGGAGCGCAAATCTCAAATAAACATGCTGCCTTCATAGAGAACATCTCAAGTGCGAAAGCCAGTGATGTAGAGGCTTTGATGGATTTAATCACAAAAGAAGCAGAAAAAAAGCTTGGCATCAAACCAAAGTCAGAAATATTCATACTCGGTGAGAGGTAGCGCCCAACAGGCGTTTCATGAATTCCCAGTGTGAAACAATTCTACAGTAAATATCAATAATTCAAGAATAATAGTCGTAATGATCACACACAATGATAACCTCCAATACGGCTAAGAAATCGAAGCCTGCAAACTAGGACAATAATCACAACAAATAACAAAAATATATTTCATATACACTAGAAACGTCTCAAAGAAGTACTAAATCTAAAAAAGAGAAAAGTATACCCAAGAATCTAGCTCAAAATATAATAACACTGCAGCATGATCAAGACAATCACAAACAGTAAAAAATAGGGGACCCGAACATTACTACTATAGGATATATCATTATTAAATTAATTGCTGCAATTATTATGAAAAAATCGTAATGCAAGCAGAGAAAATTGGGATCTATTGAGAAAACAAAAATTTACAACAAGTTACATCAATGCCTTCAGGTCAATAAAACATAGCTACCAATAGTATAGATTCTTTCTATTTGGTTTAGAACATATCAATAACTTATTTACAATTGATTTCCTGACGCTTGTAAGGTTCTAATCCTAACAGATAAAACGTCACGTATCTGTCGTAGAAACTACATTGAAGATTACAAGCCATAACGCTGTTTTGTGTACGCTGTATTGCTGTTCAATGTAATTCTAATTTGTATTTATTTTAGATAGATCTCGCACCTCTCGACAATCGAATAAGGTAATACAGAATTCCCCGTGGCCAGTGCACTTCTTTAGCACACCAAAGTATATGTCGCCCCTTGTTTTTGTCATTTTACTAGTCTCAAAACGTAACCCTTCTATTTTTTTCGTTGCATTCCTATAGGATAAGATACCTTATATATATTCTTGGTGATTTCGTGAGTTTATGTACTAATATTTACGTAACATTTCCCATCTGATTATTTCAATCCTTCTCTCTACTTTAACTATAGTTTATTCGATTATTATGAATTTGATTTATCTGTGTTATACTTGGTTTTATGGCAATTAATACTTGAATTATATGAATAGAATTCGACAACTAGACAAGTCAACGATCGCAAAAATTGCCGCAGGTGAGGTTGTTGAGCGCCCTGCAAGTGTCGTCAAAGAACTAATAGAGAACAGCATCGATGCTGATTCATCCGTTATTGTAATCAGAATCGAAGAAGCAGGAAAAAAGTTAATTGAGATTATTGACGATGGGGTAGGGATGTCACCAGTAGACGCAGAAATGGCCTTTCAACAGCATGCGACTTCAAAAATTAAGACAATTGACGATCTTGCGACGTTATACACCATGGGATTTAGGGGAGAAGCACTTTCAAGTATAGCATCAGTATCAGAAATTGATTTACAGACATTCAATAATCAAGACTCCACTAGAGTCCAAATAAATCAAAATTCACTAAAAAAATCCAGCGGTTCAATAACTAAAGGGACTCGCATACAAGTCAAGAACCTTTTTAGCACCATTCCAGCGCGAAAAAAGTTTTTAAGAAGCGATGCAACCGAATTCAAGCTCATTTCAGATATTTTTATCCGCCACGCAATTGCTCATCCAACAATTAGTTTCAAGCTTTTTCACAACGAAAAAGAGATATACAATCTACCGGCAACCAAAGAATTGAAAACAAGAATCTTTGATATTTTTGGCAAAAAAATATCTTCTCAGCTAGTTTCAATATATTATGATGCACCCGATATAAAGATAGAAGGCTTCATCACTAGCCCCGAAGTATCGAAAAAAAGTCGAGCTATGCAATTTCTTTTTTTAAACAATCGAACAATCAAATCTGATCTTGTGACTCAAGCAGTAGAAAAAGGTTATCAATCTCTATTACATCAAGGATACTATCCACCTTATTTTCTCAATATCAAAATCGATCCCAAATTGATAGACATTAATGTCCATCCCAGAAAGATGGAGGTCAAATTTGAAAACACTCAAAGCATATTCTATTCCGTGAAACATGCAACAAAAAGCGCTATTTCGAAAAACGCACAGGAGCGCGTGAAACATACATTACTTGACAATACTTACCAATCATATGACGGGAACAGCGCTATTACATCGCCACCAAAGATCTATTCTTCCATTTCAAAAAATAACAAATCTCACGTACTAAGAGATTCTGGCAAACAAGTGCAATCAAGTCTAGCCTTTACAAAAAAACTACTAACCAGACAAACGGGGGATATGACAAAAGATCCAGTTAGAAATGACTCTCTTGATTTCGAGGGGTTTAGTTATAACTTTCATCAATTTTTCTTGACATATATACTTTTTGAAAGAGAGGATAAATTGGTATTTGTTGATCAGCATGCTGCACATGAACGCATTAATTATGAAAAAATTATGTTGTCGGTACAAACAGGACTAGATGTACAAAGTCAGCCATTACTTGTCCCCATAATTATCAATATTGATAAGAATATAGTTAAATTGGTAGAAGAAAAATTAGCATTATTTAAATCAATTGGTCTTGAGATAGATATATTTGGTTCAGATACTCTTAAGATTGATTCTATTCCAGCGATTCTATCAAAATTCAACTTTGAAGGATTTATCGACGAAGTAATAGAGAATGAAGTCTTCGATCTAGATAAATCTGAAATATTGCACAAACTTGTTGCAAGTCTCGCTTGTCATGGGAGCATAAGGGCAGGGAAGAAACTTGATTTGACCGAAATGAGACAACTAATATCCGATTTGTTTAAATGTAAAAAACCTGCAACTTGCCCTCATGGTAGACCAGTGTATTGGGAATTTCCAAAAAAAGAAATAGAAAAGAACTTTAAACGTTTAGGTTTTTGTTAATGAAACAAATCAAAATTTCAAAAAAATTACTTTTTCTGCTATTCCTATTGCCTACAAGTATTATATTACTATTTCTTGCAATCATTTCATCTTTATCAAGTGACGAAAAATACACCCCAGTAAACATTCTTTCAGAAAACAAATATGACTACCTTATGAAGTCGCCAGAAACCGGAGATGTGTTGTTGTATTTGGAAAAAGCCAGCAACGAAGAAGAATACAAAACAGGCTTGATGAATAGAAAGAGCTTAGATCAGAACTCAGGTATGATATTTTTATTTCCTGATAGTCAAATACGCACTTTTTGGATGAAAAATACCTATATTCCTCTTGATATAGCCTTTCTTGATCAAGGATATACAATCATCAATATCGAAGAAAATGCCAAACCACTTGATACATCAGTAAGATACACGTCTTCAAGGCCAGCTCAATATGTAATAGAAACAAATGCTGGATGGTTTAAGCAAAACAACATATCACAAGGAGATACTCTAACAATTACATCAAAATAGTAAATTTTGGTAATAATTTGAACAAAAAGTTCGGTTAACTAATTATCCACAAACAGTTTATTGAACGATCTCTCCAAACACCCCAACCACAAGAACAAGCGCACGTAACATTCATTGCAGAAAAAATAAATTTTTGGAACATATTGCTTGACACTCAGAAAAAGTATCTGATATTATGAACATGAGAAGTTAAGTAATTAATTTCTCAAAAAGCAAAAGGCAGTAAAAATAGTTAAAAGTGCAAGCAAAGACATCCCGGAAGGGATGTTTTTGTTTATGTAGACTATTAAATGGTATAATCAGCCATATTATTATCCAAAATAATGTCATATTTAGTACCTACAATCATTGAAAAAACCAGAGACGGAGAGAGAGCGTATGATATATATTCAAGGCTCTTAAAAGACAGAATAGTTTTCTTGGGCACTGAGATCAATTCACAAGTAGCAAACGCACTAGTCGCACAACTATTATTTCTTGAAAAAGAAAATCCAAACAAAGACATAAAAATGTATATTCAAAGTCCTGGCGGAGGGGTGTATGCAGGCCTTGCGATCATTGATACAATGAATCTGGTCAAATGCGATATCATTACTGTTGCTATAGGTAGCACTGCTTCGATGGGCACAATGATTCTCTCAAGTGGCACAAAAGGCAAAAGATTTGCCCTACCCAATAGTACTGTGCATATACATCAACCACTAGGTGGGGCAGAGGGACAAGCCAGTGATATTGAAATAACTGCAAAAGAAATACTTAGACTCAAAGACAAATTAGCTCAAGATTTGGCAGACAATACAGGTCAAAGCAAAGCCAAGATACTTAAAGATTTTGATAGAGATTTCTACATGACAGCTGGTGACGCAGTGAAATACGGAATCGTAGATAGTATCATCAAGAACAAAAAGTGATATAATACCTAGACGTGTAGGAAAGATGGTCTTTTACAAGTTTTGATGACCAACGGGAATCAAAACTTAAAGGAGGAAATTATGGAAACTGAAATAGGATTATTTGAGTGTATATTTAGATCGTGGTGTCTTTGTTGTTTTTAAAAGTATCAACGACCACTAGGGAGTTGATACTTAAGAGGAGAAATATTTGGAGGCTGAAGTAAAGTTATCTATAATCTTTATGGAAGCCGAAAAAGATTTCGACGTGGGCGGTTAGCTCAGTTGGTAGAGCACACGCTTGACGTGCGTGGGGTCACAAGTTCGAATCTTGTACCGCCCACCAATTACGTGAAACATGCTACAAATCAATATATTAACGTGAAACATATAAATCAAAAGTCTTACTTGAAAAAAGATGAGTAGACTGTAATAATAAAATATGGCAAACGATAATCCGACTTCACTTAAATTAGAAAAAATGCGCCATTCTTTTGCGCATGTATTAGCACAAGCTGTACTTAGGATATACCCAGAAGCAAAATTAGGCATTGGACCTGCAATTGAAAATGGCTTCTATTATGAAGTTGAAATAAATGCTACAAAAGATGATATTGATCTACAAAAAATCGAAAAAGAGATGCACAAAATAATTGAAGAAGAGCTGCCAATCAATCAGATACTAATTCCAAGAAACGAGGCTTTCGACATGTTGCACCTACAAGGCCAAATTTACAAAACTGAATTGCTTCAAGAAATTCCCGATGAGGAAATCAGTTTTTTTAAAACTGGAGAAGAATTTATAGACCTGTGCAGAGGCCCACATCTTAACCATACCGGACAATTAGGTGCATTTAAACTTATTGATATTCAAGAAGTTCATTGGAAAAATGATGAAAACAGACCAGTTCTATACAAAATTGAAGGAATAGGTTTTGAGACTCAAGAAGATTTAGATAATCATCTTAAGTGGGAAGAAGAAAAACTAGAAAGAGAACACAAGTTTATAGGTCCAAGACGTAATTATTTTTCTTTTTCAGATAAAATTGGCTCTGGATTACCTATCTGGCTTGAAGAAGGTATGAAGATCCAAAATATCATTGAAAATTTTTTACGCGCAGAAAGACTCAAAAGAGATTACAAAGAAGTTAATACCCCAAACATTTCGAAGGTAAGTTTATTTAAAGAAACAGGATATCTTGAATTTTATCAAGATCTTGATATTAAACCATTTGAAATCGATAAAGAGCTATATATGTTGAGACCTATGCCGACAGCAAATCATATAGACGTGTATAGATCTCAAAGAAGAGGATACTCTAATCTCCCTTTCAAAATTTTTGAATTTGCAAAATCATACAGAGAAGAATCACGCAAAGAACTTCAAGGTTTGGTTAGAACTCGTGAATTTATTCAAGACGCAGCTCACATATTTGTAAGTCCGAATCAAGCACAAGAAGAGATTCAAAAGCTTATTAATTTCACTTTATATCTACTTAAATCATTCGGATTTAAAGATTATAGACTACAATTTGCAAGGCGTGATACAAAAAAACTAAATGATTACCTAGGCTCAGATGAATTATGGCACAAAGCAGAGACAATACTCATTCGAGCTCTAGAAGAATCGAAGCTTGTAGCAAGAGAAGCAATTGGAGAAGCGGACTTTTATGGACCCAAAATTGACTTCCATATCAAAGATATTTTTGGCAAAGAATGGCAAGTCGCCACAATCCAAATGAACCTAATAATGCCAAACAGGACGAAGCTTCATTTCACAAATGAAAATGGTGCCGAGGAAATGCCCTATTTAATCCACCATTCAGCTATTGGCTCTATTGAGAGATTTTTTGCCTTACTGATTGAATATCATAAAGGAGTTTTACCAGTTTGGCTTGCTCCAACTCAAGCTATGATTATGCCGGTATCTCAAAATCAAGATAACTATGCGAAACTGATTAAAAAAGAATTTGATAATTTAAATATTCGCACATCAATGGATTTAAGGGCAACAGGATTAGAAAACAAGATCAGAGATGCTCAAGCAGAAGAAATTCCATTTATGATAATAGTAGGCAAGCAAGAAGAGAGTAGCAAAGTTATATCAGTTCGCCCTCGAACTGGAGAAGACATGGGTATTATGAAAATTAATGAATTTTATGAACACTTTAAGGAGGAGTCAGAAAGATAATCCAACTATCTACTAGCTAAATACGCAATAGTTTGATAAAATCCCATAGTATAATTATTAGTTTTTGAACAAAATAGCAAAATATAATAGTAACCTTAGAAAAGATAATTATAAAGTTATCGAAAGGGTAAATAGAAATTCATATATTAGAGCCTCAAGAGTATTTGTAGTTGGAGAAGGAGGAGAAGTGTTTGGCGAGATGAATACACAAGATGCATTGAGGATCGCTACAGAACGTGAATTAGATCTAATTGAGATTGCTCCAAAAGCAACTCCACCTGTAGCTAAAATTATGTCATGGTCGAAGTACAAATACGAATTAAGCAAGAAAGAGAAGGAGAAGAAAAAGAACAAAGGCGCTGAACAAAAAGAGATGTGGTTTAAGGCGTTTATCGATGAAGGAGATTTGGGACATAAATTAAAGAAAGTGCAAGAGTTTTTGGGCAAAGGACATCCTGTTAAACTGAGAATTAGAGCAACAGGAAGGACGAACTACAATCACATGATGGATTTAATGACAAAAATATTAGAAAGATTGGCAGACAGTTGCGAACATGATGGATCACCAAAAAGAGAAGGGCGCAATATGTCAATTATTATTAAACCAAAGAAATAGAAATAGTTTTTATATAATAAATAATGGCAAAAGGGAAAAAAACACATAAGGCTACTGCAAAACGATTCAAGGCTACAGCAAGTGGCAAAATCGTTCACAAAAAGCAAATGGATAATGCCCATCTTAAGGCAAACAAATCAAATAGAACAAAGAATAGACAAAAAAGAGGTGGTACTATTGGATCCAAGACACAGGCAAAAAAAATTAAACAATTAATGTCTTAAATATTTAATTAAATCAATCATGAGAATAAAAAGAGGAAAAACCAAACATCAAAAGCATAAAAAAGTCTTATCCAAAACAAAAGGCTTTAGACTTAGTTATTCAAAATTGTACAAAAGAGCCAAAGAAGCTTTGCTTCATGCTGGTCAATACAGCTTTCAACACAGAAAAAAGAGAGCTGGACAATTTAGAAAGCTTTGGATCAAAAGGATTTCAGCAGGTTTGACAAAATTTGACATTCGCTATAGTGACTTCATGTCTAATTTGACCAAATCAAAAATCGAACTTAATAGAAAATCTCTTGCTGCACTAGCTCTTGATTATCCTGAAGCATTCGAAGCAGTGGTCAAAAAATCACAAAGCAAATAAACAAATTAAATTTGCTGTCTCTTGATCGATACTTTCAAATATATTCCGAAAGTCAGTAATGCGAATCCAATAATCAGATAAATTGTGGAACTTGATAGCCCAAAAGCTGTTTCTGGAAGTCCTGCAAGGTTAATTTGAAATGATAACCCCAAAACTTCCCCCGAGCTTGATGAGGAGAGCACATATTTGCCTCGTGATAAATCAGAAAGATTGATAGTCCAATTTCCTGCAGCATCAGATGTTGCAGAAGTAGAGAAAGACCCGATTTGTAAATTTATATTACTTGAAGCATTCGCTGTCCCAGATATCTTGTCTAATGAAGGGTACACTTCATCGTGTCCAATGTTTATCACACTTAATCCAGGTTGGATACTTACTTCAATTGGATCTTCTGATATAGTAATTGACTTTTGAGCTCTTGAATTAAATTCTCCTATCACATAGAGTTCAACAGATGAAGGACTAGATATTGCTTTGGATAAGTCAGCATTTCTAGCACCACCAATACTTAAACTCCAACCATTACTATTAAATGCAGGCACAGTTGAGACAAAGATTGAAGAGGTACTTTGTTGGTCACTTACTTTGCCATATATTATGTAATCCCTTTTTTGATTAGATAAAACACTTCCAGATAAATAATCAAGTTCTCCAAGTATCGCTTGAGGGGTAGGAGGAGAATCTAATATCGCAGGAGCAATAAATTTGTATGCCGAAGTACCATTATTAACTCCATAATACTTATTATTTGAGGAAATTTTAAAAAGTATCTGCTGACCTGCCGTCATTGCAGAATCTTGCACAGTCACACTATGCGTGTACCTTTTGACATCGGGATTGCTATCTCTTTGATCCATCGCTCTTTTTTCAAGACTTGTCTTGCCATACAGCACATGCCCTGTTGTTGGCTCTTTGGTTATCCAATTTACCTGAAAGCTGGTTTCTGAAACATTGCTCACAAAAACATTAGTTGGCAATGTCGGATCTGTTAAGGCATCTGAGTCAGCAAACATATTATTCATCAAAGATATTCCAGGTTCTTGCGAAGTAGGAGTAGTTGGCGTGCTTGGCGTAGTTGGAGTCGTTGGTGTTGAAGGAGTACTTGGTGCTGAGTCTGATGGGATAGTTACTGTTGTGTCAAAACTTATATCGGCCGTTGTATCCAAGGTCAAACTTCCAGGATCAGCGTCAGTATCGTGAAAAACTCTTACCTTGCCGTTCTCTAGACCATTTACATATGTAACAAATTTTGCTCCCTCCATAGGATATGCACTTGAACCATCAGCTGTTTGAATATTTGAGATATCATAGGTGAAAGTACCATTATTAGCTGTATAAGTTGACCTTATTTCTGAAACGGTTCTGTTGTTCCCGGCAAAGAAATAAACCAATAGATAAGGTTCTTCGACATTGACCTTGCCTTTAAGAGTCTTAGGCAAGGGAACTGACTCATTTATTGCATCAGTCTTGAAATTAGCACCTTCCACTAATGATTGTCCATCAGATTTAACCTCAAAAAAATAATTAGTTGAAGGACTTAAATTTTTAATTTCGACTATGTGTGTTTTGTATTTTTCTGGAGCACTCTTGCTCAAATCCCTAATATCACTTGCTATTAAATTCAATGTATCTGCAGCAGTTCCATAATTGACATATCCTGTGGTCTCCACCTCTGTGACCCAACTTATTGTAGCTCCTGTATCAGAAATGTTTGAAATCACAATTTCCTTGGGTGTTATGGATTCATCAGCTTCTGTATTTATGTTCAATGCATAATCTAATAATACAAGAACCATAGGCAAAGCCAAAATCATCAAAACCATTCCGATGATAGGATATAGACGCGTATTTCTTGTACTCTGTACCACTTATGTAATTAATTAACTATTTATCATTGTATAGATTAAACTATCAGACTTCAACATAATATATTACTTGATAGATAGCATATAAACTAATATAATTGCCTATAATTATTTAACAAATTCAAGATGACTGATATTAGCTCTGACATACAAGGAATCAAAAATAAGGCTATAGAATCAATAAAAAAAGCTCAAACAACAGAAGAATTAGATAAAACTCGGTTACAATTTCTATCTAGAAAATCCAAATTCAATCAAATACTCAAATCTATAAAAACCTTAGATTCACAAACTAGAGTAAGTATCGGGAAATTAGCGAATGAAACCAAAAATATCATCAGCGATGAACTAAATACAAAGAGAAATCTTCTTGCGAAACAGGAATTAGATAAAAGCATAATCCAAGATTGGATGGATATTACAGTCCCAGGAAGCAAAATGCAACAGGGTCATCTGCATCCAATTAGCCAGATTCTCAATAGGGTAGAAGAGATTTTTGCCAAGATGGGTTTTGAAGTATATCTACCTTATGAGATTGACGATGATTATCATAATTTTGAGAGTGTAAATATACCCAAAGAGCACCCTGCTAGAGATGCTTGGGATACATTTTGGACAGAAGATGGCAATGTACTTATCACTCACACGTCTTCTATGCAAAATCGTATTATCAAATCAAATACTCCTCCAATACGTGCAATAGTACCTGGTAAGTGCTTTCGAAACGAATCAACCGATGCGAGACACGAGCATACTTTTTATCAAGTAGAGGGAATATATGTAGATAAGGGAATTACACTTGAAGATATGCTAGGTACCCTAAAAGTTTTTTTCGAAAGTTTTTTTGAGAAAGATATTCAAGTCAAATTTATGCCTGATTTTTTTCCATTTGTAGAACCAGGTGGCCAAATGGCTTTAAGCTGTGTTTTGTGTGACATGAAAGGCTGTAGAGTTTGCAAAAACACAGGATGGTTGGAGGTCTTGGGTTGCGGGATGATTCATCCAAATGTACTTTCTGAAGCTGGACTTGATCCAGAGATATACACTGGATTTGCATGGGGCTTTGGACTTGAAAGATTGATCATGCTCAAACACAATATCGAAGATATCAGACTGTTTCACACAGGGGATATTAGATTTATCAAACAATTTTAATAATTTAGTTGTCATTAAATGAAAATATCACTCAACTGGGTCCAACAATATTTAAACTCTATAGATCAGGTAGATGCTGCTGAAGTTGCACAAAAACTTACAAATACAATTGCTGAAGTAGAAGAATATTATCAAACTGGAGAAGGATTGGACAAAATTGTTGTTGGAGAAATTCTAGAAATTGATCCCCATCCAAAAAATGAGAAATTACTTGTCTGCAAGATCGAAATTGGCTCAAATAAAACGATACAAGTGGTATCAGGAGCATCTAACGCCCAAAAAGGTGACAAAGTGCCAGTCTGTCTATCAGGTGGAAGCATCCTTGATCCGTTGGGCAAAATTGGGGAACAAAAGAGTTATAAGATTATTGAAAAAGATCTACAAGGAGTTAAGTCACAAGGTATGATGTGTTCAATTAAAGAGTTAGGCCTATTTGACGAGCACAAAGGCGTAATGATTTTATCAAAAAGTGAACCGGTAGGATCTGATCTAACTTCAATACTGCAAGATACGATTCTTGAAATTGAAAACAAATCACTGACTCATAGGCCAGATTGTTTTTCACACCTTGGAATAGCCAGGGAAATTGCAGCAAATTTTAATCTTGAGATCAACAACGAAGGAACTCCTTCTGCATTTACAAAAACAAATGAATTAGCTCTAACAGTTGATAGAAAAGTAGATGAAAAAATTTGCAAAAGATTCTCAATTATTACCATTGCCGGAATTTCTGTAGAACAATCTCCATTTTGGCTAATGGCAAGACTTGCCCACCTTGGCCAAAAACCAGTCAACAATATTGTTGATATTTCCAATTACACAATGCTTGACAAAGGGCAACCAAATCATATTTTTGATTATGACAAACTTGCTGGCAAAAAAATAATAATCAGAGAGTCAAGAGAAGGTGAAGAGATAATTACTATTGATGGAGTTAAACACAAGTTACCCAAAGGACTAGTTGTATTAGCTGACAATGAGAAGTTAATTGGTATCCCTGGAATCATGGGTGGGCTTGAAACTGAGGTTACAAAAGAGACTACGAATATTGCAATAATGGTCGAAAACTGGGATATGTATACCATTAGGAGACTTTCAAGAGAATTAAAAATTCGAACTGAAGCTAGCCTGAGATTTGAGAAAGGACTTGATCCTAATATGGTCATAGACACAATCAAAAATGTATCTACAAATATTATTGATTTGACAGGAGGAGAAATCGCTTCTGATATCATAGATATCTACCCTGAACCAGAGGAAGAAAGGTCTTTGACTTTTGACATGAATCTAGTCAAAAAAATCCTTGGTCTGGAATTAACTAAAGACGAAATAGTTGATATCTTGGAAAGCTTGCAAATTGAAGTATTGGGGGATGAGATGATTGAAGAAAACAAATTAAACTTCGTGGATGAATCCAATAGAATTACACTAAAAATCCCAAGTTTTAGAAGAGACATAAATATCAAAGAGGATATCTTGGAAGAAATTGCCCGCATGTATGGCTATCAGAAATTTTTACCATCATTGCCAAGTAGATCTATTGAGCCATCAAAGGATAACTTAACCAGAAAAAATATTAAATATATTCAAAATGAGTTTGTAAATCTTGGAGGTATTGAGATACTTAGCTATTCGATGATAGGCGAAAAGCTAGCCAAAAGAGCAGGGCTTGATATTGGTAATTGCTTAAAAATTACCAATCCACTAAGTCCAGAATTAAGCTATATGAGAAATAGTCTAATTCCATCAGTTCTAGAGAAGTTCGAATTAAATATAAAAAATAAGTTTGATAATTTTTCTCTTTTTGAAATCAGTAGAATTATTGATAAGAATAATCGTGCTGAAAAAAACATTCCAGCACAACCATATCATCTATGCGTAGGTTTCTTTAGCAAGACAAATGATAGCTTCTCAAACCTTAAATCTTTTTATGAAAAAATAGTCTCATGGGGTTTTGAGCTAGAATTAGAAAATCTAAATGGCAGAACAACAAAGGATTTTCCTGAAAGCTTCCATCCTGTACAAAGCGGATTAATCAAATTGAATGGCAAATCTATAGGCATTATTGGCAATATTCATCCCCAAATTAGACACGAATTCAACATAAACGGTAATTTATCAATTATGGAGATTGATCTAACAAAGATTATTGAATCAAATCTTTCAAATCATACTAAATATCAACCCATATCAACTTTCCCGGCATTGTATAGAGACTTGAGTTTTTGGTTGCCTAAAAAGACTGAAGTAGAGAAAATATTAAAATCAATTGAGAATAATACAGATGAAATTATTCGACAAATAAGTGTAATCGACATTTACGAAGACAAAAAGAAACAAGACAAAAAAAGCATAGCATTCAATGTAGAATTAAGATCTCTTACACATACCTTAGAAGAAGAAGAGGCAAACAAAATTATTACTGAAATCATCGAAAAAATTACTAAATCATTCCAAGGTGAATTAAGAAGCCAATCATAAATAATCAATAATTATCTTAATTATTGTATTGATTTTATGGTATCTCTATTTGCATAGTTGGACTTGTACGTCCAGTACTACTTCTAACAAATATGCTGTGAGTCCCAGAAGCAAGAGTATTTATTGTAGCACTATAATTATCACCACTTTTTGTCATTGATATTGAACAAGTACTATTGATACAAAGACTGACTGCACCTGGATTACCAGTCCCATTATATTTCGCTGTGACATTAAGTGGCACTGTATAAGAACCGCTTGATGCTGGAGAAGTAATTTGGAAACTTCCTTTGGAAACTACAAATCCAACTGAGTTGCTTCCGACATTTCCATTGCTATCATGGACATCAAGCTTCAAAGTATGCGCTCCCTCTGAATAATCAGCCAACGAAATACTTCCATTATATGGCAGATTTTTCACTTCAGTTACAAAAGTCCCGTCTATATATACATTGACCTTTGTTATAATTCCACTTGCAGTAAAAGCGTTAAAAGAAATACTCAAATTATCGCTATATGTAGCTCCAGCTGTAGGAGATGAGATAGTTGCCCACGGTTTACCACTATTTGGACTTCTTTCAATTGTACACATCTCCGTTGGGGTAAGCATTCCATGCCCGGATAAGTATTCGTTTGCAAACTTTTGCAATGATTCAACCGGCATTATATATGTCATAAATTCTTTTTCTACTGCATGACCCGTTTGTTGATCTATTTCACGAGCTATCCTATCTGGCTGATCATCGCACACTAGGAACTTTTTTTTAGATAAGTATGCTGGTGGCATTCGATCATCTATTACTAAATCTTGACCAGTACTACAAAGTTTTTCACCATTGACTGTTTGACAAATTTGCTTAGTAGAAATCCCTCCTGGCCTTGAGAAACTAGTTTTTTCAGGGAAATATGCAAGTATTGATGACATGTATTTTTGTACCCATGGTTTCACACTAGTAGAACCAAAAGCTCCCCGTCTCATTGGAGTATTATCATTGTTACCAAGCCATCCAACGGTTACAAAATCAGGACTATACATCACATACCAAGTATCTTTTTGTTCCTCTGAAGTTCCAGTTTTGGCTGCAACTTGTCTACCATCACCAGCAAATACACTTGGTGAAGCAGAAGGAACTCCTCTTAATACGTCGTTTACCAAAAATACTGCTTGTTTGTCAGCTACTGTTACTCTTTCAGGCTTATGCTCATAAATTACCTTGCCGTATCTATCTTGTATCTCTAATACTACTTCTTGTTGAACAAAGTCTCCGCTATTAGCAAATACCCCAAATGCTTGTGCATGCTCTGTTGCTTTGACATCAGCAGCTCCTAAAGTGATAGAAGGGCCATAGTTTGATACATCAGTAAATGTCGTATATCCAAATTTATTGGCTGTATCAATGTATTTGCCAACACCAGTTGCTTCAACCAATATCAACGCTGGAATATTTCGAGAATCAACTAAATGATTTCTTACGCTATCTAATCCTCTAAATTGCCCGTCAGAGTTTTTGGGAGTGTAATTACCGATACTAATTGGAATATCCATCAATTGTGTGCCTGGTGCAGCTACTGCATCTCTAAAAGCGTTATAATACGTAATTGGTTTAGCCGATGATCCTGGCTGTTGCAAAGAAGTCAAAATATCTACTTTTGGATCAAACAGTTTTTCTTCCTTTTCGCCGTTATAATCTTTAGACCCCACATATGCCAATACTTCTCCTGTTGATGGTCTAGTTGTAATCAATGCAGCATTATGACCTCCATATCTTGCACCATAAACCCCAATTCCATCATTTGTAACAGCGCTTTCAGCAGTTTGCTGCAACGTATAGTCTAAGGTTGTCTTGATCTTATAACCCCCGGTTTCAAGCTCAGCTAATGTAAATGGCTGACCATTGTTATATCCTCTCTCTTGTAACAGTTGTTGAACATAAAAGACAAAATGCGGAGCCTTAATATCAATCCTTGGCTCCTGATAAGCTAATTCCTGATTTTTTGCCTCCTCGATTTTTTCTTCTGTGATCAAATCATCTATACCAGTTTCTTTATTTATTTTATCCTTGTGTCTCAACATCTGGCTTAATACATACTCTTTCCTAGCTGCAAGCATTGCTTCAGACTTCTCTGGTGCGGTAGATAGAGTAGGAGATAATACGCTAGGATTCTGTGGCAAAGATGCTAGGATTGCTGCTTCGGCAATTGTTAAATCTTTCAGTTCTTTCCCGAAATAAAATTTCGCACCAGTATTGACACCGTATACGTTGCTTCCCATTGGTGCTACAGTTAAATACATAGCAAGTATTTGATCTTTTGTATAAAGTCTTTCGACCTGCATAGAAAGCAATAATTCCTTAACCTTTCTTTCTAGTCTTCTTTCGCTTGTCAAAACAGTTTGTTTGACAAGTTGCTGAGTAACTGTACTACCTCCACAAGTAGACGTACCGGCGATATTTTTCACTCCGCAAGAGACCATTGAAGTGACGTCAAAGCCTGAATGATCATAGAAATTCACATCCTCGGCTGCCAAAAAAGCCCAAACTACATGCTCTGGAACTACTTCTGTAATTTTAGCCTCATCTGAGGGTAGTATCAGAGGATCTCTGTTTTCATTACTATATACCTTGTACAATTGGGTACCATTTCTGTCATAAATCACGCTTGCAACATTTTTGCTACCAAATGGCTCATCTGGACTTGGAAGGTCTTTGCTTATCTTTTGTAGATACCAAAGTGTAAATATAAATCCAATAAATAGAACCAGGACAAATGCAGAGATAGTCGCATACATAGCTTTCTTGAGCCTTTTTCTGTTCTTTGGACTCAATCTACCAGAAAATGATCTTTTCAAATTTTTTGAACCAGATCTGATTCTGCTTGTTGGTGATGAAGCTGATAGATAATTTCTTTTTGATCTTTTGGAAAATCTAGATTTCTTAGTATTCCCAGATTTAATCGTAGTTGTATATGTTGCCA
Source organism: uncultured Candidatus Saccharibacteria bacterium (assembly GCA_964444125.1). Classification (GTDB taxonomy): domain Bacteria; phylum Patescibacteriota; class Dojkabacteria; order B142; family JAFGMG01; genus CAYUFB01. The sequence goes on along the minus strand of CAYUFB010000003.1, from coordinate 3,682 downwards.
TATTTTTTACTTATTTAATTCAATATAACGTGTAAATGACTAATAATGTGTCACAAACTAATATTACTTCAAAATGATAATCCAGTCTAGTGAAATTTTTTACTTATATTTATCTCAGAGTGAAAAGTTATATTTTTTGATCCTGCGATTACACTTATCCACAAAAAGACTAGAGACATAAGTTTAGGATTTCTCCAATCGCATCATACAAAACAATCTATGTTCAGAAGAGCACAGAGACCGCTTTAGCAAGAGTTTTGCAAACAATTTCATGTACCAATATTGAACCAAGAAAGTAAACAAGTGTATACTTAATTCTCCTAAGTAAGCTCAAAATTATTTGTACAACAAGATACCATATACGTAATTAATAAATTTGATAGACTGAATAAAGTTGTACATTTTTTATAGAACATCAAATTTATGGACTGATCACCCAGACGAATCCGATATCTGGCCTGATATGATTCTATGTTTCTATTTTTATTCCCAATAATAAAACCTTATTCTAATACTAATCGTTTTTATATATTCTCATCATAACCTCCACCTCCTTAAAGTTTACTGGATAAATTGGTGATTTTTTTTTATAATTGTCAGACTAAATTTATAACAAAAAAGAAAATGGAGAAAAATTTGAAGGAAAGATTGTCCATCATAATTTCGAAATTTGACATAGTTCTAAAAAATGAAAATTCCCGCCGTATCCTCCTATTAATTATGATTATTGTTTTGATAATCATAAATATTTTCAAACGAGCTTTTGGCATGGACTTTATTATTTTGACTTTGCTTATAATGTCATTGTGTATAGGTGAAAGCTGGAAATTTGTGAAAGACTGGATGCCTCCTATGGCGTTATTTTATCTTTATGAAGCATTAAGAGCTTGGGCCGTAAATATTCATGATAAATTCAATATTAGTCCAATTGTTGAGCCTCTTATCAAGTGGGAGAGAGCATTATTCTTTTTTTTAGACGACATCCCATCTGTGGAGCTTCAATATGCGCTTAGAAAAGACTTTTGGATAGCAAGCTGGTACGACTACGTTCTCTTTTTCTTCTATTCAACATTTTTCTGGTATTGGCTTGCAGTAGGTTTTATTGTTTGGGTCAAGAAACGAGAATTATTTAAGCCATATGCTTATGGATTAGCAATTTTCTCTATTGTGGATGTATTTATTTATGCGATATTTCCTTCTGCACCCCCTTGGTGGGCATCGGATAATGGATACCTTGTAGAAATTCGCAGAATTCTTTGGCACAATAACTATCTACCAAGTGATGGATTGAGTATGGTATCAACTTATGGCAGGAATGACTTTGCTGCTTTCCCATCACATCATACAGCCTGGCCATTTTATGCGAGTTTGTTTCTCATCAATCTCTATGGCAAGAAAGCTATTCCAAGTTTATTAATTCCATTACTTATAGCTTTCGCCACCTGGTATGGAGCAGAGCACTATGTGATAGATTCACTAGCGGGAATTTTTGTAGCAGGAGTAACGTACATCGTTGCAGTCAATTGGAAGAAGATTGTAAGGAAGGTTAGAAAGATAATGAGAAAAAATAAACAAGAGGAAGATAAGACGAAATAAACAATTCGAAAAATATTAATTCCTTTTCTTCAAGATATACTCTAGAATTGTTCTATGGGCAAAAATCCAAATATTTTAATAAGGCAAAATCAGTTAAAGCAATTCTTAGTCATAGTAGGGTTATATTTCCTTGGTTTATTTGTTGTAGCTACTATTAAGCCAAGCTATATGGTCAACATTCTAATTGTGTATTTACCAGGGTTAGTTTATTTGTTTTCACAAATTACATTATCAAAAAACAAAATTCTAATTTTCAGCATGCTATCGATTCTATTTATAATCCCGGTTGAATTGCTTGCAAGACTTACAGACAGCTGGGATGTTCAATCCAGCTTTCCAAGATTGCTTGGTATAGCCCCTGTTGAAAATATGCTATATGGATTCATCAATATCATTTATCCAATAACTTTTTATGAATTTTTCTATGATGGAGATAACAATAGAAAAATATCACAAAGATGGAAAGTATTGCTATTACTATATCTAACATTATTTATTGGAACTTTCACTTTATACTATATCAAACCAGGGATACTAAGATTTGATTACTATATGCTTGGAATTATAATTTTCCCACCAATATTTATACTTTTAGGTTTATACAAAAGGCATATTATTAAAAGGCTCATTTTGCCGGCAATCGTTTTTGGCCTTATGTTTTTATTTCATGAAGCACTATCAATGTATCTGGGACATTGGTGGTGGCCAGGAGAATATTTAATACCATTAAATATCTACGGACACACATACCCTCTTGACGACATCATTATTTGGATGTTTCTCTCGAATATCGCAGTAATCTCTGGATACGAAGCTTTATGGGATTAATCCCTTCAAACGAAACCACAATTATTCATTAACAACTTCCTTTGGAAGACTTTCGCAAGCGATGCCATCTTTGTCTCCATCAAGCCTATTGGTATCATTAGAGACTCCTCCAGCTTTTTCAAAAAATCTTTGGGCAGCATCTTGTGTTTCGAAATCATCACAATTGTATTCATCAGTATATTTACCACCGGAAGTAACAATATTGCCATCTTTGTCACGCCTGACTCTAGAATCAGACCAGGATTCTCCAGATAATAATTTCTCGATATCCCAGTCATTATTGGTCAATTCAAGCCCAAATGATGCCAGAAGAAGAACTAACGCTGTAATTAATACTGCCAAAAGACCTTTTTTGGTCTTGGGAGAAGCACTTTGTAATTGCTTAATTTTTGGTATAGCCATTTTATTATATTAATGAATAAATTAAATAAAGAACTATTAAAATCAAAATAAATATCACCACCAACCGGAAAGTTTTGTTCCATCTGAGATTTTTCATGAAGAAAATCTTAACAATTAAATTACTTGATTATACTTATTAATTCTAATCTCAACAACCTAAATATTTTCTATACATTTTGCCTCACATTCAAACACATCAATTCCACCTTCAGGGTTTAGATTCTGACAATTTTCGATGCAGGATTTGCATGTATCAAATTTTTGATTATCAACAAATGTACAGTCTCCATCTACAATATCACAAGTTGCAAATTGTCTACAGTTATCCCCTAATGCATACATCATATCGCAAACTTCTGGGACACCCGGCCCGCAAACGATATCTAATCCATGACAACTTTCTATACCGCAAATTTGATCGTCATTATCCTTAGAATTATCTTGTGATTGTTTATCTTTTGTGAGAAATAGAATTCCCGATACTGCTAGTATCAATAATAAAACAATAATCAAAACAAGCAATGATTTCTTCATAACAATACTGTTAAAAATTATGGGTCTTGCCCAGTTAACTTACAATTTTCTTATTAATTTTTTAAGATCCTCTTCTAAGGTATCCCTGTGATTAAACCTCCACTCTGATTCTAACAAATATTCTGAGAAAAGTCTTTTTGAGACACCATTGAACTTGTTAAGTCTTCTCTTTGTCCACGACCAGTATGATTCTACCCCGTTGATATGCGTACCGTCTGGTCTAGCGAATTCGTTCTCACTATGTTTTACTTTCTTATGATTGTATCCACACTGCTGTCCCATAAAAAGTTGAACAGTTAGAAAGAGGGTATTTAGAAGAATA
>CAYUFB010000002.1:0-73868 GCA_964444125.1 uncultured Candidatus Saccharibacteria bacterium | reverse complement strand
TTTGAATTTTGCGGGTAATTTCTTCTACTTCTCTATTTGCTTCATCAAAAAGCTTATGATTTTCTATGAGCTTCTGAATAATTTCGATTTTTTTGTTCATTTCTGTCAGCTCATCATTGGATTTTTTGCCAGTCTTTCTAGCTTCGACCGTTTTTTCGTATGCACTTTTCATTTCTTGATAATCACTAGTCAGTTTTTGATACTGATCTTGTAGCACCTTGATTCTGCCTGGATTTTTCGCGGGCCTATTTAACCCAACTGTCATAGATTGCATTTCTTTTTTTACTTCCTCAAGTACTGATTTGGCATTTCTACCTGGCATTGTACCTGTCAAACTCTCTTGTACTGCATTCATCATATCTGTGGAATTTTCTATCCTTGCAAGTTCCGCTTGTTTTATCAGTGCGGTTGATTTGTATATTCCAATTGTCGGGATATTTAGAAGATTGTTGATAGCTTTTCTAATCAGTTCTTCGCTATCTAGCCTTTTATGGGTGAGCAGATTCTCAAAAACTGCTAGCTTTTTCTCGAAATCTTTCGTTAGTCTATATTTCTTATCACCATTTTCGATATCTAGCTCTAAAACCATATTCTTAGTACCCCTCCACGGGAGTAACGTATCTAACAATGTACGAGATCTAGTCGTTGGATCAATGTATAAAGCAGAGATTATTGCATCCATCAATGAGGTTTTGCCTGCTTCGTTTTCGCCTACTATTACATTTATGCCATTTTTGAATTCAAATTGTCTTGAATCAAATTTCTTAAAGTTCTTTATTCTTATGGCAGATATATTCATGGATTCATTTTAGCAAATTGGAGATTTATTTAGTAGCAAGGGAAACTACTCTCTATCAAGCAGATTGACTCCCTTGTGAATCGCCTGGTCTATTAGACCAGAGTCTACATCATCCCTTTTGCGCAAATTCTGAATAAACTTGCCAATTATTGTATAGTCAGGATAATTTGCAAGATCCAAATCTGTTAATTTCAGTTTTGTCTTATCATTAAATTTAATGAAGAAATACTTTTCTTCGAAATATTCAATTATTTTTTCGAATTCAAATCTTGTCTGAAGATCTCTATCGCCTATCAAATCGACCTGGATCATATAATTTTTATTGTGGTCAATCAAATTATCTAAGTTCTTTTCTATTATTGAAATAATATTTTCTGCCTGAGTTATGTCAATCTCAAGTTTTTCACAATTAATTTTGCCAATTTGTATTTCTTCTACAGTAGTTGTCTTCTCAACTGTCACCAATAATGCTTTACCGCTCGATTTTTGATCTATGGCAAGTGGCTCAAGTGATCCAGGATAAAAAGCTTTGTGATCTTGATGGCTTACATCCTTAGTCCCATGCCAATCACCAAGTGCTATATAGTCAAACTTTGAATTTGCAATATCTTCTTTCTTTATAGGATAATTCATCTCTCCATTTCCCATTTCATAAGATCCATGCGCAATGCAAATTTTGTATTGGGCATCAAATTCATTCTTACTCTGCTCTACTTCATCATTTGATACAATAGGAGATTTAAGACTTTTGGAAGTATCGTTTGGCTTTGCATATAGACTTAAATTTAAATCTACGATATCTCTTCTAATTTCTTTCGGATTGTTAAACAATATCAATTTATTCAATCCCTCTGAAAATTCAGGAGATAAATATACAGATCCTGCTGCAAGATAATCATGATTGCCTGGGATAATTACTGTATAAATGCCCTTCTCTTCAAGTTTCTTGATACCTTTTTTGACAATATCGATTGCTGTCTGAGATGGATACGGAGTGTCAAATAGATCTCCAGAAATTATCAGAAAATGTACATTATTAGAAATTGCTTCATCAATAGATCTCTCAAAAGCTTTCACTATTGCACCCCTTGCCTGACTAGCTTTGTCACCAAGGAAACCAAACTTCGCTTCAAGATGTATGTCTGAGATGTGTAGTAGTTTGAGCATAATGTTTAATCATATATACGATACTATGGGACTTGGACCCCACTGATATTAGATAAATCTAAAGATACTCTTACACCTGAAAAAGATTTACAAGTAGTACCACTCCCAGTTGTATTTCCATCCCTTTCACAATCACACGCACCAATATCATTTCCTTTTGCATCATACCAAAAATATGTTATTGTCCCATCAAGCATTCTGACATACTGACGTTTGGATCCTCCCTGCTCATCATTTTCAGAAGCTGTCCTGGAAGGAACAACGAAATGTTTTCCCTGATCACCCAAACAACACATATCTTGCCTGCCCGTGTTTTTTATACCATCATTACTACAGTTGCCTCCGTAAACATAGAATGTCCCATCTTCCTCAAATATTTTACCATCTCTGAAAACATATAAATACTCTCTATTCCTCATATCTACTGAATTACGTACTACAATATCATATTTCAAGCAATTCCCATTGCTTTCCATTTTGTACTTATACAATTTATAATCATCTTTTGAAAATATATAGCTTTCTACGGGAGCATATTTATCATTTAAGACACATCTTTTTCCATCTATAAGTTTCTGTATAAATTCTTCTTCAGTTAAATTTGCTTTCTGAACCGTTTGACCAACAAGAAACTCTGTTCCCTCTAGTGGATCAGTACATACATCGGGGAAGAAAAAATGAAACCCAGGAGTTGAAACTGATTTATAACAATCCGGATTTGATTGACCTATATCTAAAACATTGTACGCAGTCAACACCAATGGGTATCCCGCGAAAAACAGAATCAGTCCAAAAAGCCAATTTGTCGCGCGTTTCTTCAAAGCCTCTTGTTTTTGAGGATCTCCAGCACTTGTCATGTAGAGAAACCCTATAAACATCAACGCAGCTGTAAATATTATCCCACCAAGTGCCCATATCACATAAATCAGTTGCACCAAAAGAGGCTCAAGGTCACGAAGCCTGGCAGGTTCATCGCCAGAGCCAAATTGAGCAAAAACCGAACCTACCAGCAAGAAGGCAATTAACAAAAATATGATTATAAAACGAACCGATAAAATTGCTTTCACCTATTATCTTTAATTAACCCAGCAAAACAATTAATAATCTTCACAATCTATAGTATCTGTTTTTGGATTACACTCATCTTCTGTTGCTGGCGATTTTGGATTACCCGACAAAACATAATCCGTTCCACCCTTTTCTTGTTTACCTTCACTACAAACCCTACAAGTATTACTTTCTGGACATTTCACACAAATAGAAGGTATACTTGGATCTGGAAGAGCGACATTGAATATGAAGAATACCAAAACAACCCCAATAATACCTACAAACATAGCTACAACTCCTTGAAATATTGCTTTGATAGCTTTGTTCGCTTCTTCCACTTGACCAGCATCTCCTTGACTCTTGATGTATTTGATAGCAGCCATAATAGAATATGCTACAGCAGCAAGGATTACAACACCAAATGCAAGTGTCAAAGCAAGCCTGATAAATCCACTAATCTTATCGACAGAATTTGTATTATTCCAATCATTTAAAAACTCATCCATAAATGCAGGTAGAAGACTTTGTGCATATGCCACATTAGCGAACGAATACGAAACTACTAACACCAAAGCTCCTTTTGTAAGGTACTTTTTCATTTTGAATTTAAATTAATATATAAAATCAGGATAACGATTTAACAAACAAAAGTCAATCCAAACTAGAAAACCATCCTTTGCCGAATTTTGAGCCATGCTGATCTCTCTCACATGCCCAAACAGTTTCTTCTTCCACACTGGCCTCAGCCTGGAATTTATATGTATAACAAGGAGTTCCTTCAACTGATGCTTCACATGAGCATTCCTGCAAATTATCAGACCATTCAAAGACAGTGCCGGCACCCGTGATCATACCAATAACAGACACTGCTACAAAAAACAGGAGACCAAACGTAATACCTTTAAGCATATTGCCTATAGCTCCAGTGCCAGATTCAATATCTTCTGCTTTGCCCTGACTTCTTACTATTTTCAAACCAGATAGCAAAGCTATAAATATCCAAACGACTACAAGTAAACCAAAAATTAATTGTCCAATCAAACCCAATAGTGCAAGAATTCCTACATTCCCCCAACCTCCCGTTGGGTCAAAGATATCTAGATTTAAGGTATTCTCTCCAACTTGAATATTAACCCCATTTTCTTGAACCTCCTCTTGAGTCTGTGCAAATACCTGCCCCAACGAGCCAAGAGAAATAAAAATTATTGCGAAAATGAAAAAAATTTTCTTCATAAATTCTATTTTAATTGCTTACATTAAAAGTAAAAAGATCAGCACTATCTACTCCCAAAAATATCGCGACTACCTGCACAAGCACAATACCTGCAATAGCAATAAATAGTCCAATCAAAGCATCTTTGAAAATCTTCTGTGCTTTGGAAACCTTCTCGTCATCATCAAATGCTGTACTATAGAGATACATTCCATAAATACCTAAGAAAAATGCCACAATAGCAATAATCATGAAAATAATAATAAACGCCATTCTGATAAGTTCAGAGACGTTGTCGACAGATCCATCGAAATTAGTCTTGAAAAAGACCCGATCAAAAATACCGATGATACTATTAGTAGTATCGTCCAATCCATTACCTAATCCATTATCAACGGTAGGCGACATAACAATTGGCATTGCTGTTTGACTATTTATACATTCACAACTTGAATAATTCCACATATTCCCATTGGCAAAACATTGAACTTTGCGACTCTTTTGAACATTTTCAGAAATCCCAGAACAACTACTCTTTGTGTTTATACAACTACAGGTACTTGCATCCCATTTATATCCTTCAATTACACGTTTATCACAATTTGATTCCCTTTCGGCATCTATGGCAGAATCACCACACAAACTGCAGACATAACCAGTTTGATTAACTGTTTTATCCCTAATACATTCAGAAAAATTCTGTGCCTGAACGCCAGTAACAAACAAAAAATAACCCGCAACTAGTACGGTGATAAAGCTTAATATTTTTGTATATTTAGACAACATCTCCTTGTATTCCTATAAGTGAGCTAACTAATCTAACTACCGCAGGAGCGAGGACAATAATAGCAAAACCAATTACCCCTGCTGTAAGAATTGAATTGCTCTTCTTCTCTTTTTCCGGATCCCCTGCTGCGGTCATCCTGGTATAACCTCCATAAATAATTACAAAAAGGAATGTGATTGCAATAATTGGCCTAACATATCCTACAAGTCTCTCAATGAGCCCAAACATATCAGTATCTCCCAATGGACTTTGGATAGTACCTATTGAAGTGTCCAATGTCTCTGCCATAACAGCCATAGGAGCTAGATAACTTAATGAAATTAGCATGAAAACAACCAATCTTTGAAATGACATCATTGATCAATTTAATATTTAATTATCAGTCTACAGTTACAAGTACTCGGGGTCAAGCTAATAGCATTAACCTCCAAGATATCCTTCAGGTAGGCCCAAGATATTGACTCCTACAAATTGTAACAACACTACCCCTCCTACCAACAATATCAATCCCATTACCAAACTTGTCAACATATCTCTCGCTTCTTCCAAACTCTGTGCATCATCTTTTAAATACAATAATGATATCTGTATCAACCTTATTATTATCACTCCTCCCATAATTCCTATACCTATCTGGAATATCCTCGTTATGATCCCTGCTGGAGATGGGTCAATACATCCAAGCTCCGTCCATATCGCCCCTGTTGGATTTGATTTAGTACCTACACATCTTATACACGCTGCCTTCTCATCCTCCCCCATCTCTCCACATCCTTTAAATGAGTCTTCCGAGACCGATTCAATTATTTCTGTTGTAACGTTTAAGTCAATTGCATATCTTTTAATCATAGAACCATTTATATATCCTTCAACAATTACTCGTATAGGACTATCGTATTTCCTTATTGTCAATTCTCTTGCAATTTCTCCAGTGCCTATTTCATCCATGATTGAGGTAGGATTATCTGTTAAATCTATAAATGAATACCTTGACGAACTATCAACACAAGCATTTATATCAACAATTACCCTACTATTTTCAACTCTTCCATTAGAAATCTGGAGAAATTCACCATTAGGACAGTCCGAAGTGGTTTTTATATTGTCTGTAATAGTAATAGAAACGGTTGTATCCGTGCTACCTTGAAGAGTACAGACCTCATTCATAGCCATACCAACTCTATATTGAATACTACCGGTTTGGTAATCCAATATGTCTAACGGAATAGTTCCGGTACCAGAAGTCGAAAAAGATCTTATCGCATCCAACTGAGGAGAACTATTTAATTGCTTATATATTAAGACAACTATTTCATCTCCTGCACTCCTTTCAACATAATATTCAAAACTATCATAAGAAGAAGGCACAACATTTGGCACCGCTAATTCAATCTCGCTTCCCGCACAATCAAAAACATATGTCGCATAAGAAGCATGTGTAGAATTCCTGTTAAATATGCTGTTTTGAGCCTTAATCTTTATTAATCCAGTGAAGGATATGAGTAAAAGCAATGCAACAAAAATAAAAACCTTTCTCATACTTCAAATTCCTCCAAGGACTTAATAGTTAAAGTATCCCCTGATTTAAGCTTGCCTGCCACTATCATATCAGCAATTCTCGTCTCGACCTCATCTTGAATAACCCTTCGCATTTCTCTTGCTCCATACATTAGACTATAACCTTTTTGTGCAAGCTGGCTTAATAATTGAGCTTCAAATTTCAAACCTATCCCTTGCTCTTTCAATCTATCTACGACCTGGTTCATCATCAATCCAGCAATTTTTTCTATCTCAATTTTGGATAATGGTTTAAACATTATCACTTTATCAAATCTGTTAATAAATTCAATCCTTAAATACTTTTTCAATTCTTCCTTCGCCATTCTTTCAGTTTTTTCATATGAAATTTCTTTTGAGAAACTATCAGCAATAGATTTAGATCCAATATTTGACGTCGCAATAATAATAGTATTTTTGAAATCCACGACCCTTCCTAGACCATCCTTGATATGACCTTCATCTAAAACCTGCAAGAATAAATCTAAGACTTTGGGGTTTGCTTTCTCAATCTCATCCAGGAGAATTAGAGAAAACGGATGCTCTCTCACCTTTTCAGTCAATTGCCCTCCCACAAAACCATCTTCATCAGACGAACCAATCAACCTTGAGACATTTTTCTCTTCTTGAAATTCAGACATATCAATTCTAGTAATCAATTTCTCATCACCAAAATAAACAGCAGCCAAAGTTCTCGCCACTTCAGTTTTGCCCACACCGGTTGGGCCAAAAAACAGGAATGACGAAAGAGGTTTATTTTTTGATACTAGACCTGCCCTAGCTCTTTTCAGGGCAGAAACTACTGCTTTTATAGCGTTATCCTGCCCGATCACTCTGCGTTTCATCCTATCTTCAAGTTGCAGTAGTTTCTGCCCCTCAGTCTCATCAAGTCTCCCGACCTTGATGCCTGCATCTTTGCTAACCACAGCCTCAACTTGAGAAGCTGAAACAAAACCTAGTCCCTCTTCAAGAGCCAAGACACAAGCATCTTCTAATGTGTCAATTGCCTTAAATGGGAAGACCCTTGTTTTGTCATATCTATCAGTAAGCTCAATAGCAGATTTCAAGGCATCAAATTGAATTTTGATATTGTACATATCCTCAAGCTTAGATCTCTCGTCAAATATTATCTGTAGAGCAATTTCTGGTGATGGCTCATCAATACGCACAACATCAAAAATATTTGCTAGCTGCGTATTTGGCTTGATAGATTTTATATACCCCTCATTTGATGAAGTAGCAACAAGACTAATTGAATTATTAGACAACGCTTTATGCAAAGTTGAGACAATTTCATCTGAAATATCATCTTTCAATCCAATCAATTCATCCAAGTCGTCAATAACCAATACAACATTTTTGGATTTGCCAACCTCAACTATAATATCTTCAATTAAAGCTCTAAGCTTTGAGGTATCTAGTGCTTGCGTCACGGCACGGTGAAAATCAAATTCCACAAGTCTCTTATCTTTCAGGTTTGAAGGGACATCCTCTACCACCATCTTCACTGCGATACTTTTTAGGATTGTGGTCTTTCCTACACCAGCTTCACCAAGTAACAATACAGCACCTTTTTCTGGCTTCAAATACCTAATCACATCAGCAATTTCAGTCTCTCTACTTAACGCATAACTAAATTCTCCATCAATTACTTCCCTGGTCAAATCTCTAGAATATTTATTTAAAGTAGGTGTGTGTGCTGATGTATAGCTTCGATTGACAGTGCTTCTTGGTTTTAGAGATGCTTTATATTTCCATAATTTCCTATATCTATTACCCATTGCCTGCGCCTTTGTCCACTCCAGAACAGATAATAAAGTTCCTTTTGTAATTCCTAATTTCATAAAAACCTGGTTATATTCATCGAGAGCTAATTTCAAGAAAATTATCCATTCACCAATAAAACTAAATTTATAATCAAGCCCCATGACAAATGATTGATATAGCAGTTTATTAATTTGATAAACCTTATCACCTTCTATTGTCATATCTAATTGCCCAATTTCGTTCAGCAATATTTCTTTTTGAATCCCAAGCCTGTTGATTAACTGACCAACATCTTGTAATTCAAGTAAATCAATCATTAAATTCTCATAAATATTTTCCTGATTATTCTCAAGCAATTTATCTAAGGTATTTAATACGTCATAATCGACGAAATCCAGAATTTCAACTTCTTTTGGGCTATTATTATCTTCAATATCTTTTGCCAATTTAGTCAATGCCTTCAGATCCAGAGTATCAAAAAACTTGGACCTATCACGAAGTAGATACGAAGCATAAAGAAACAAAGCTAAAACAAGCCAAAAGACCAAACTAATTTGTGAGTCGTTTTTGATTGCCTCAAAAACAATGAAATTACCAAGTGATATTTGGGCAATAGTTATAATTGTCATTGCTATAACAGCAATAACAAACAAGAACCGCCCAAAAGCAAGTTGCAGTAGATCTTCTTTTTTTCTAAGTCCTCTACCCTTTTGAAGGTATGCCCAATCAACAAAAACCTCCATTTCCTTGTATTTACCAATTTTTAATTTTTTGTTAACTATCTTCATTTAAGCACTACAAATGTAACTATCTGATAAATGACTGCTATTGGCAAAAGGAAATATATATGCAGAAAGACTAAACCAATAGCGATTATTATTAATTCAATAATCAATCCCCCAAGACCCCAAATCAATCTTATTGGAAATGCAATAAACCTACCCGTAAGTGATTTGTCTTGGAACATTGGAGCAAAGAGGTTCCCAAGCATTGGCCCAATATTCAATCTAACGAAATATTTCAGAATCGTTCGAGAAAAATAATCAACCACCTCACGGCCTTTGACTAAATACCACCACGCAAAAAATCCAAAAATATATTTTTTAAAAAAATCCAAAATCATGTTCATAAGTTTTCCTTTTCTCATGCTAACATAGCTTTGATTCAATAACCAGTATTTAGTTTTTCAAGCACAAATTTCTTCGAACAAACTTGCGGATTTGATAATAAAAATGTAGACTTTGACTATAATTAATTTATACAAAATGTTTAACAAAAAGAATTTAACCGAGTTTTTCTTTCTAATGGTCTTAGCTATCCTCTTTGTAGGATTTGCATATGTCATATCCCCCTATCTTGGAGTGATATTTTTTTCATTGATACTAGTCGAGATATTTAGTCCTTGGTACGAATTCTTGGTCAGAAAACTAAAAAGCCAAAAGCTTGCATCATTGATAGCGGGTCTGAGTATTATTTTGACCGTTGTGATCCCCATAATTGTTATTTCTATAATCGTAGTATTTCAGGCAAATAATCTTGTTGGCAAAGTAGAAGGATTTTGGCAAGAACACGATTTGATTGGAGAATACAGCGTTGGACTTGAAAAGGTAAATGAATTAATCTCCAAAGTAAGTTCAAATCCCGAAAACCAAATAACTAACGAAGAAGTACAACAATTTGCGATCAAATTTTCGGAAAGTTTTCTAAATACTATTGTTAACGGGCTAAAAGGAAGTGTCTCAAAGACTTTATCCCTTGTGACACAAGCCTCTCTTCTACTTATATCGATTTTCTCTTTGTTTTCACTTCGCCCAAGATTGTACAAAGCAATTGTGGATCTAAGTCCGCTCGATGACAATGTTGATAAACTATTTATCAAAAATTTCGTTGAGACCTCCAATGCAATAATTAAGGGGACTTTTGTTGTTGCATTTGGGTTAGGAATCATCGGTGGATTTGCTTTCTGGATTCTTGGTCTAGAGGCTCCGGTATTTTGGGGCATGATGATTGCTTTGTTCTCTATAATCCCAATTGGCTCAGGTATTGTATGGATTCCAGCAAGTATTTACCTTTTGATTTCTGGAGAAGTGATCAAAGCACTAGTTTTATTTGGAATTGGACTTGCAATGACGAATGGAATTGATTCATTGCTTAGAACGCAACTTGCTAATGCCAAATCCAGCATCAATCCATTGCTTCTTGCGTTTTCTATTCTTGGCGGATTGAAAGTCTTTGGAGTGATGGGATTATTATACGGACCGTTGATTGTGGTACTATTTATAACAGTACTCAAAGTTTATCAAGCAAAATACGTATAAAAAACTACTTAAGATAATCTTTCAATGCTTGAGCAACTTCATCGCTTTTGAGTCTCTTTAAAGCTTTTGCTTCTATTTGTCTAATACGTTCTCTTGTTACTTTAAATTCATGTCCGACTTCTTCAAGTGTCCTAGATACTCCATCTTTCAACCCAAATCGCAACTCTAATACCTTCCTTTCTCTATCAGTTAGACCTGTAAGTATCTCATTTATTTGATTACGCAAAAACGACCAAGTCGCAATATCTGATGGAGACGCGCTATATTCATCGGCGATAATATCCTCAAGCTTGCTATCTTTCTCCTCTCCAATAGGCGCTTCAAGTGAAGCCGGTCTTTGCGCAATACGGATAATCTCATGTACTTTATCTACATCAATTTCTAAAGCTTCTGCTAGTTCTTGATGATTAGGCTTTCGCCCAAGTTTGGCACTAAGTTCAGAATTGACCTTACTTAATTTGTTGATTGTTTCGATCATATGTACTGGCACTCGAATTGTCCTAGCTTGATCAGCAATAGCTCTGGTTATGGCCTGCCTGATCCACCAGGTTGCATATGTTGAGAATTTAAATCCTTTTCTGTATTCGAATTTCTCCACTGCTCTCATCAGTCCGATATTACCCTCCTGAATTAAATCAAGTAAATCCAAACCTCTTTTGGCATATTTTTTGGCAATTGAGACAACAAGTCTCAAATTTGCTGTTGTTAAAAGTTCTCGAGCCTCTTCATCTCCTTTTTCTATTCTCTTGGCCAAGATCACTTCCTCTTCTGCATTTAACAATGGAATTCTACCTATCTCATGTAAATATGCCCTAATTGGATCAGTACTCACATGAGAGCGAATTTTTTTAAGAATTTGGATCTTCTGTTCAAATGATAATTGACTTGGCTTTGGTGCAACAGGAATTTCTTCATCAACAGTTGGCTCAATTATTTCTACCTCAGAATCTTGCAATTGGATAACGATGTATTCCAATAATTTCATATCTTCTTCAACTTCGGGAAAAACTTCTAAAATATCGTCTTGTGTAAGATATCCCTGCCTGAGTCCCATATCAACAAGAGACTGTACGCTTTGCTTAATCTTAGGATTAATAGCCATAATGATAAAATTGTTTAGTAGAAATAACAAAAAATTCACTGAAAAAACCATTCAGTGAAAAAATCTAATGGATTCTAACACTATCCCCCAGAGCTTACAAGCAATTTGACAATAAGTACCCCCCTTTATTTTCTTGGCGTAACACACCAATATCTAGTACAATATTAAAAATTATTTACTTAAAACGCTAATGCCTCTAAAGAGTTACAAAAAAAGAGCTGTGAAATTTCGTGACCCCGGAGAGATTTATAGTAGAGAAATTGAAATCGAAAAAGAAGAAATCCCACCAACGACATTATGGGATCTGCTTGTGGGTATTCGAAATGATTTCAATAACTTGATAAAAACTTCAACGCTTGCAAGGATTTTGATCCCTTCATTGTTTATCATTGCAGGCAGCATAATCCTTTCCAGGCAGATCTTTCCTGAAATGAAACAGAGAGCAAGAGAGATTTCTGGTTATTATGAAAGTGGTAGACCGGAACTTGTCAAAGGAGATTCAATACGACCCAAAGAGACATATCTTTCAAACCCGGGATCTGAATATTTTAAGGAATTGACCAAAGACGCCCTATCTCAACATGTATTGCAAAATGACCCTGTCAGCCTTGAATACAAAAACAATTTCAAAATTTCAATCCCTTCATTGGAATTAAACTCCCTACCCGTAAAACCAAATGTGGAAAGTGGAGTTGAAAGCGCATATCAAGAAGCCCTAAAAGGTGCTCTAGCCCACTTCAAAGGTACGAGCCTTCCTATTTCCGATATTAATAATAATATTGTTATATATGGACACAGTGCTGGAGGAGATTATTATTCTAGGACCAAAGATATCACGGCCGCCTTCTCGAAACTAAGTGAAATCAAGATTGGAGATGAGGTAAGCATAGAAATCGAAGGCCAAACCCATAAATACAGAGTTGTGCAAACCAAAATCGTCAAGCCAGAAGATGTATCAATCATCACAGGACAAAAGAACAAATCTACACTGACCCTTTTTACCTGTTACCCAAATGGGAATAATGCAAAAAGATTTGTAGCTATTGCAAGACCTATTGATTAAATCTTAAAACCTCTAGGGCTTCTTTCATCGTATCAACTTCTTCTCTGTTCTTTTCTAATTCTATTAATTGTTTATCAATTATATTAATTAATTCTATTTTTTGCTCTTCTGTTATATTCTTTGAGAAGATTTTGATAAGGTCTAGCTGCATTTTATCTACCCTACTTATATATTCATCCATAAAAGCATCCGTATCTAGATCTATATTTGTTTCTAACCAATCTCTGGTTCTTTCCATATCTGTTGGATCAAAATCTTCTTCTAACTTATTGACTAGGTCAATAAACCCCTCTAGCGCTAATCTGTCTTTGACAGACCCAATTAGAAAGATACTCAACAAATTGAAAAAAAGATCCTGAATTGCAGCAGAGATCCCCTTGATATACCTATCCTGCAATGATTTATCAGGGATACTAAATTTGATTAATTGTTCTAATACAACTAGATTTAACATAAATTTGTTATGCCACTAAAGCCCTACGTTGGCGAATTAATTGATTTTCAATTCCTTTATATCTTTCACCTATATTATCAATGGCAAGTCTAATCTCTGAATAACCTTCCCAGTTTCCTGAGAGTAGTTCATTTCTTGCTTTTTCTTTCAATGCTTCAATTTCTTGTCTCTTCATTTGATTTAAGTTACCTGTACTATCTCCTTTAAGTCTTGTATATAATTCATTCCATAGACCAAGCTTCTTACCTCCATAATAAACCGCTGGATAAGCCAAAAAAGGTCCCCACTTCCCTTCAACAGGATACTTCGTATTTTGTGCAAGAGAACCAAATATTCCGACAAAAGGTGTACCTACTGTTTTTGTCAATGAAGTTGCTAGATCCTTTCCCAAAAGTGGCTTAAACAGATTGAAAAATGTCCCACCTTTATTAGTCATTTCTCCATCATCATCAAATACCGGCGTATCAAATAGTCTTCCAGATGGAATCTTTGACTGAAGTATGTCGCCTGATGTATTCTGGGGACCTCCCGCAGGCTTAGATTCCAAACCAAGAAAGCTAATTAAGTTGTCTGCACCCGTATTAACCAAATCCCCTATTCTACCAGGTATACTGACAATATCTTTAACTACTCCAATAGGGCTTGTACCTGTAAGTACTCCATATGCAAAAAATCCCCAATAGCCATATTTCAAACCATTCCAAGCGAGCTTTTTGAGCTTATCTTTGAAATCTGGCATTGTTACACTCTCTTTTATTCGATCAATTATTGTCGCACCGCGGTCAAGCCTCATCAACTCTTTTTTTACCATTTCTTTATCAAGTGCATTGGCAATATCTTGATCAGAAATCACAGCGTGTTTTGTTAGCGCCAAATTTACCTTTAGGGCTCTTTCTGCTTCTGCAGCTGGCATATCTGATCTATCAATATATTTTATTGCAGTCCGAGATCCAATCTGAGTTGTTGCTGAATGCGTCTCAATTCGAGGATTTACTGAAGATACTGGTATCTCTGGAGGCGCTACAATATCCAATCCCGGCGCTTCTTGAATAGCCAAACTTGGATCAGGAGTTGATTCAGCAGTGCTCATATTTATACCTGAACTTAATTAATATTTCTTTCGTCTTCGCAAAAATGAAGGAGTATCCAAATCTTCTTCTTCCTCATCTTTGATCTCACGGGCAGAAAAAGCACTTTCCTCTTCAGGAAAAACATATCCAGATTGAACTCTAGGTTTTGTCTGTTTATAATCATCATCTCCTACCATATCAACAGAGATATCTCTAGAGCCAGACCTTGATTTGGAAGTATTGATCACTCCAGAAGAATCTGTATTATGAGTCTCAAATCCTGTTGCCATAACTGTAATTTGAAGTTGATCTTCAAGACTCTCATCAATTTGTGCCCCAAAGATCACGTTTGCTGTAGGCGATACAACTGATGATATATATTTCGCTGCCTCATCAACTTCATATAAAGCAAGATCTTTGCCAGCAAGCACATTAAACAATACTCCAGTTGCTCCATCAATTGAAACTTCAAGTAAAGGACTTGAGGTAGCAGACTTTGCAGCTTGGAGTGCTCTATCCTCACCTTTAGAAGTACCCATCCCCATAAGAGCGGTACCTGCATTTGTCATAACTGACCTGACATCAGCAAAATCCACATTGATAAGTCCAGCTTGAGTGATAAGCTGCGAAATACTTTTGACAGCATGTGATAGTACATCATCCGCTTGTTTCATCGCTTCCAGAAATGTTAAATTTCTTTCCATCGTATCAATAAGTTTTTGATTTGGAACAACGATAAGCGTATCTACTTTATCTTTCAAATCTGCAATACCTTTTAAGGCTGTATCCATTCTCCTTTTTCCTTCAAAATCAAAGGGTTTTGTTACAATTGATACTGTAAGTGCACCAAGGTTTTTGGCAATACCTGCAACAACTGGACTAGCGCCTGTACCTGTCCCGCCACCCATACCTGCAGTTATAAATATCATATCAGCACCAGCTAAATGCTCATGCAACATATCAATGCTCTCTTCAGCAGCCTTTTTGCCTATCTCAGGGTTACCACCACTACCAAGTCCTCTTGTTGTCTCCTCCCCGATTCTAAGTTTAACCTCTGCATTTGAATTTGCCAAAGCCTGTGCATCAGTATTAACGGCAATAAATTCAACTCCATCAATATCATAGTTTGCAATCATATTATTTATCGCATTTCCACCACCTCCACCTACTCCTACTACTTTGATTTTGGCAAGATTTGTTGTTTGAGGTTTGACTAGCATTGATTATATTTATTAAACATTAATTTATAAATTCTCTGTCTCGAAACTACACATAGTCTAGACAATTTCGTCGTTTTGTTCAAGCTTATGGCAATAAATTTTTAAAGAAACTTCCAATCTTGGATACAAATCCATCACCCTTGTCTCCAACACTTCCTGAGATACCTAAGTTTCTGCCACCTGATTCATCCTGTGATCCATAAAGAATCAGACCTTGACTTACTGCATAAGCAGGGCTATTGATTTCATCAATCAAGCCTTCAAGTCCTTTCGGATAGCCCACTCTTGCAGGTACCCCAAAAACTTTCTTTGCAATAGTTGTAATGCCTGGGATCAAAGCTGCTCCACCAGTAAGAACAATACCTGCTGGTAATTTGATCTCATTATCAGATTGTTCTACTTGATCAATAATAAGATCAAATATTTCACTTAATCTAGCCTCAATAATATCTTCAAACATTTTTCTTGAAATAGTTTTCATTCCTTCAACTTCTAGTGAACTAATATCGATAATATCGCTTTGCTTTTTGGATTTTTCTTCATCTTTTTCTTTATCTTCAGTTCTTCTTCTTGCAGAACTTCTCATCAGTTCTTCTGTGTTCAACTTGATTCTCTCTGCATCTTCTAATGATACCCGAAGTCCAATAGCCAAATCACTAGTTACGTTAGTACCTCCAAAAGGAATGCATCCACTATATGTAATAGCATCCTCGACAAAAGTTGTAATTGAAGTTGTACCACCACCGATATCAAGCAATGTAACTCCAAGTTCTTTTTCTGTTGCAGTTAATACGCTTGTTGCAGCTGCCCATCCGCTAAAAACAACATCTTCAACCTTAAGACCTAATTGTTGCACACATTTAATCAAGTTATGCAAAGAGGTGCTAGTTGCAGATACTATATGAGCATCAACCTCAAGCCTGGTACCTGTCATCCCTACTGGATCTTTGATACCCCCTTGCGCATCAACAATAAATTCTCTAGGGATAACGTGCAATATCTCTCTTGAAGGAGGTATTGATACCGTTCTTGCACTCTCAATAGCCCTAAACACATCATCAGTAACTATCTCATCTTGCGCAACAGCAACAACCCCTTTGTTATTGGTACTTGTAATATGTTTGCCGTTTATGGAAATATACACTGAAGAAACTGTAAGCCCTGCCATTCTCTCTGCTGCCTCCAAAGATGAAGCTATTGCATTGATTGCTTCGTCTATATTGACCACCACGCCTTTCTTCATACCATTACTTGGATAACTTGCAACGCCAATTACTGATGGTTGCCTGTCTTCTTCTATTGAAGCAATTGTAGTGCAAATCTTTGTAGAGCCAATATCTATCGCTGTAACTATTCTGTTTGCCATAATTGATTAAAAAATTCTTATAAAAAAACTTTTTGCTTGTAAGTAGTATAATTTAATTAATAACAACAATCAACTATCTGTATTAAATTATTCTTCACTCAAAATTTGCCTGTTGTACTTAATAAAACAAAATAAATATTAGAGCAATTATGAAAATATTTAAAGAACCGATTTGGAATTGTTGACAATTATCAATATTTAACCTCCAAGATAACCCTCAGGAAGTCCTAGGATATTTACTCCCACAAATTGTAATAACACTACTCCTCCTACCAATAATATTAATCCCATTATCAAACTTGTTAGCATATCTCTTGCCTCCTCTATACTCTGCGCATCTTCTTTCAAGTATAACAACGAAATCTGTATCAACCTGATTATTATCACTCCTCCCATAATTCCTATACCTATCTAGAATATCCTCGTTATGATCCCTGCTGGAGATGGGTCAATACATCCAAGCTCCGTCCATATCGCCCCTGTTGGATTTGATCTTGTTCCTATACATTCCGAACATCTCTGCAATTCTTCTCCATCCATATCCTTACACCACTTAAATGAGTCTTCTGAGACTGAATCTACTACTTGCGTGCCTGGTGGGGTATAATCACAACAATATGGAGAATTATCAATTGAGCAAAAATGTTCAAAATCGCATTTCGTAATATTGTTTACATCTTCTGCACTAGACAATGACCTACAATTATTTACCTTCATCCCCTGATCAAGACTACTTTCAGCACTAATTGACTTTTTCAATTTATCATCATTACAAGATACCCTATCCTCAATAGGAATATTCGTGTTATTAGGATCAAACAGAGATGATGGATTTGTATCACAACAATATTCGAAAAAACCTTGTATAGATTCAGCATTTTTACATACAAGTTAGCCTGGCCTACAATCACCAGCAGCGATCTCGCACTTGCCATCATGATTATCCAAGTAGTAACTTTTTTCACTATTACAGATTGAATCATCGCTACATTCAAGTCTTTCTAAGTTTTTCCCATAGATTTCAGTACAAGTTAGCCGTATTATATCAGACGCCTCCTGTGCCAAAACCATATTTGCAAATGATCCGAACCCAACCACTATCAATATCAACAATAAACACAAATATTTTTTCATACTCAAAATAAAAAAATTGTATATTATTTAACCCCAATGATTTCACTTTGGAGATTGATTGTTGTGAAATCTTTGCCACTTAAGGACAGTTCGACAAGTATCACATCAAGGTCGTCTATCTGCTTATCAATATCTCTATTATCTCCAAACATAAATATCTTACCTTCTAAGGTTTCTACTTTCAAGCTAAATTTGGTCACCCAGGCAATTTTTGTGATTGAATACCTATCAAGCCTCTCAAAATATTTGACCACTTTTTCTACATCAGTGATCTGATCAAGCACTAACCTATCTTCTTGATTGTAGCTACCACCATCATAAAAATAGACTCTTGGAAGTCCTGCATACTCACTTTCATTGACTACCTGTTCAAGAGATGAGAAATGCGCAGCAATAGCCTGATCCATCTCCTGCTTTATTTCGTTTTTGATCCGTTGCTTGATGGTAACATCATAATTTTCATAATCAAACGACTCTTCGTCAAATTCCGGATCTCCCTCTTTCAAATTAGCCATTATCCTATTTTTGATAATCAAATTATCAAGTGAATTTGTATGATAGACGTACCATTCGTCCTCACTAAAATCTATCGATTGATTTATAGGGTTTGAAGTTACAATGTTTTCTGCATCGATAAGATACACACCATCAAAATTTAGAATAACAAGAGTTGGATACCTTTCTTTAATTTCAATGATAATTGTGGAAGGCAATTGTTTTCTAGCATAGACATTTTTTATATAAACAGAGGAATTCAAAACCTCGTCCTCAATATCCGATAGATTTATTGAATAGATGTTTCTATCCTTATACTTACCGACAACTTCAGCCAATCTTTCCCTATCCACATTTTCAACCCCCTCTATTCTAATCTTTTTGACATCAAATACATTTGTCTGAAAGATCCCATAAAAAAACAACCCGATAATAAGCAAAGAAAAAACAATCAAAACATATTGAAAATTGGACTTGATAATACGCAAAAGTGGAGTAAAAATTGTAAGCTTTCTTCTAAATCTACCCGCGCTTCTTTTGTCAATTTTGATCCTTGGCTTGATATTCGGCCTAAATGAGAAACGTTTTGGCCTGTGCCTAACTATTGGTTTATTAGATTGTGTTGTTTTCCAAAGAACTTTCAATTATTTGAAAATAATATCAACTACAGTCTATATCAAAATCAAATTTCAAACAAAAAAGACCCAGCGATTCGCCGGGTCTTGATAATTTCTACTAACTATTGATTATTTTTCTAATCCCAAATCTCTAAGAAGCTTAGAAACGACAACTGATCCTTCTTTTCTCTCAAGATACTTGATTAATTTTCTTCTTTTTCCAACCATGACAATCAAACCTCTTCTAGAATGCTTATCTTTTTTGTGAGTCTTCAAGTGACTAGCCAAATCATTGATTTTTTGTGTCAATAAAGCAATCTGAACTTGAGGGGATCCTGTATCACTATCTGATTGCTGATATTTCTTGATTATCTCAGCTTTCTTTGTGTTATCTACTGCCATAATATTTTTTGTAACAATTAATCTAAAACCTCAGTAAGATGCTGGCTGCATACCTACCAAAGTAAAAGTCAAAATAATGATAAGGTATTTTGTACATTTTGTCAATTGTGTGCACCTATCAAATGCACACAATTTCTTGTACATGCGTTTGTACAAACTGTATACTTAAGGCACTATGCAGACAAACTACACAATAAAAGGAACTGGCAAAGCGATAATTCTCATTCATGGGTGGGCCAAGAATGCCAGCATAAAAAGCTTGAGCGCACTCCAAAACGAGTTAGCCAAGCTTAGATTCAAAGTATACAACCTAGAATTACCAGGATTTGGAGTATCCCCTGCTCCACCTAGTTACTGGGGCGTCAAAGATTATGCAGAATTTGTAGAAGACTTCATCAAAGAGTATGTGAAAGAAAAAGAATTCATATTATTTGGCCATTCCTTTGGTGGTAGCTTGGTTGGATTTATTGCAAGTAACGATGAAATTAGTGTAGAGAAGATTATACTCTGCTCTTCTTCTGGGTTAAGATACAAAACTCTAAAAGCAAAAACATTATTACCTTTTTCAAAAATTTTCAAGTTCATTTTGTCCGTTTTACCTACAAATCTTGAATCAAAACTTCGAAAATTCATTTATTACTATATAATTAGAGAAAGAGATTATGTAGATTCTTCCAAGACTCAAGAACAGTTCAGAAGAGTTACAAACGAAGATTTGGAAGAAAATTTCAAAAGAATCCAAATTCCAACACTTATAATCTGGGGCAAAGATGATAAAGTAACCCCACTTGCCATGGGTCAGAAACTACATAAACTAATTCTAAACTCAAAATTAGAAATTATCGAAGGAAGCCATGGCATCCCTTTGACTAATCCAAAAAAGATTGCGCAACTAATAAAGGAGTTTGTTGATTAAATATCCTCATCTGTTTATCAAACTCACCAATATGATCTTCTACAAATCTATCTACTTCAATAAGCCATGATCTTAATGCTAGGGCTTTGTCTTCATCAGAAAAAGGTTCATGCGATCCATCAACCATACAACCTGAAACTATATTTGCAAAATATTTCTTTCCTCTAGATCTCTTGTTCCCAAAAGGCATCAAACAACCATCGACCCAGTCATTAAATTCCATCGGGAGAAGTCGATTAGCCTCTTGGACTATTTCCCCAATATCTTCCCTTTCCACTTCATTAAAAGACACATCTGGATACCGAAGCAAGACATACTGATTAATTATTTTCGATAATATCTGTGCATCTACCAATCCAACCTGCTCATTTTGCGGATAGTTCTTGTAGAATATATGCTCCTGTCTAGCATTCAAGGCACCAATAAAAGAATTAACAAAGTCTTGTGGAGTCGTTTTTTCCGGACTCCAAATATTTCTGGAATGTTCATCTATTCTAACTGGCTTATCTGGGTCCATCATATGATTAACAAATTATATATAAAAAAAAGCAACCGAGTTTCCTGGGCTGCTTTATTTAAGTTGATTTAATTATCAAATTTTAGAATGAAAAAGTTGATGTATTTAGTACAACTCCAGCAATTCCATTTACTATTGATGCTAGAAGTCCCAAACCTGACAATACGATACCAACCTTTGCAAACATTGCATTCTTTTTTGACTTCAATCCAAGAAATCCTAATACTAGTCCAATTATTGACATTGGGCATCCACAGAAAGGAATACACCATGAACAAAGATTGATTATACCTAGAATAAGAGAACCAAGTGCCATCAAATCCGCTGTCCCATTGGAACTTTCATTTACTACTTTTGCTTCGACTTTTTCAGCCGCTACTACTTCTACCATAACACTAATTTAATAATTAAATAATACATGAATACTAGCACAGAGCAAAACTAATTACCATACGCTAACGACAAGCAGCAAAATAAAAAGATAATGTTACTAATAAATCTGTCTAGTCGAACAAATTACTTACTGCTATACTTAGCATATAATTTTATAAAAAATAATGACTGGACTTATACTACTAGTAATATTTTTTTCCTTGCCGGCAATACTGGTTGTCATTAGAAATATCTTCCATGACACCTATATTTGGCAGATCAAGGAATATAGAGTAGATCGGATTGTGTCATACCTCAAATATCACGAGGCCAAAAGCTATAGATCAGTACTAATTAACTTTGTTCAACTAATTCTCTTTAGCTTTTCTCTGGCATTCTTTTTTGTCCCGTCAAACTATTTATTGATCATTCCTGTCCTTACATTTGCGACCTACATTTTCGAAGGCCTTGATAGATTACAAGATATTCTTTCCAGCAAACTAGTTCGCCCCAAAAAAAGCATCAGAAATCTATTGATTACCCTACTTGCATTTATAACTCTGGTGTTGCCTCTTTTCATACCAATCAAAACAATTTATGAAATATATCAAAGACCAGAGATCGAGAAAGTTGAAGAAAAACTAGACTACCAAATTGTTGGATTCGATGATATTTTGATCCAAACTGATGACGACTATGATATTCAAAGAATCCCACTAGCAATTGCCATCCTTATGCTCACAAATATTTTGGTCTTGGGTATGGATCTAGCCTCCCCTTTTCCAGTTGCATTTTGGGCAGTGATGACCGAACCTCTTGCGCAATACAAAAGGAAAAAAACTATCAAAAGTGCAAAAGCAAAAGTAACTGCACACAAAGGATTTAAGGTGATTGCTATCACTGGGAGCTATGGCAAATCAAGCACAAAAGAAATTGTATACGAACTTATCAAGGATAGCTTCAAAACAGCCAAAACCGACGAGAACTTTAACTCCACAGTCGGTGTAGCAGAGTCAATTATTCGAAATCTGAAAGCAGAGACCGAGGTATTTATTGCAGAAATGGGTGCATACAAGAAAGGTGAAATTGCTCAATCAACAAATTTGTTGGTTCCGGACATATCAATTGTAACTGGTATCACTCCTCAACATCTCTCTCTTTTTGGATCCATGTCAAATCTGGTCAAGGCAAAAAACGAAATAGTTGAGAACTTAAAACAAGAAGGATTGGCGATATTTAATGCAAACAACCAACATTGTCTACAGATGGCAACCAAAACTACAAAACGCAAATTGATGTACTATACTATCGACGAGGAAACTGAAATAGCGCATTCATTTGAACCTGAGTCAAAAACTGAGTTTCCTGATCCAGCAAAAGGCATGCTTTATGCAAAAAACATAACGCCAAAGGATGATGGCTTTAGCTTTGTTATTCGCTACAAAGATGTTGAATACCCAACCGAAGTCAAAACATCAATCAGACACAACATCTCAAATGCCCTAGCAGCTGTTGGAGTCGCAATCGAACTGGGCATGGATACAAAAGAGATCGCAAACAAACTCAAGACAATCAATTTTGAGAAATTACACTTAACTTGGAAAATCGGAATAAACAAATCCGATGTATTAGACGATAGTTATAACACAAACCCAGAAGGCTTCAAATCAGCACTAAAACTTCTTAGCAAAACCAAAGGAAAGAGACTTGTTATCACAAAAGGTATAATTGAACTTGGTAGTTTCAAAAAAACAGCCTACAAAGAACTTGCGCAAAATATCATCAAAGATTCGGATGTGTTGATTTCTACAGATATCGAACTAATAGAAGAGATAAAAAATACTAGTGCGGACTTTGAAACATATCACATAACTCAAGAATTAGATATTGTTAAACTCCTAAACAACATAGTTAAAGAAGGTGACAATATACTAATTGAAGGTCGATTTTCTCCACAATTAATTAAACTAATTATCACAAATTAATAAATGTATTTAATTAAAGAAATTGAAGACAAAAAGAATTGGGAAGAATTTATAACAAACAATGCAGGAAAAACGACCTCCCCTACCTCATTTATTCAATCATGGAATTGGGGAAATTTTCTAATAAGCCAAAAACAAAAAATTTTTCGCTTAGGTATTTATGAGAACGACAATTTAATTGGGGTTGCACTTGGAACGAAGGTTGAAGCAAGAAGAGGCAAGTATCTCCATTTTAGACATGGCCCAGTTATAAACTGGCAGGATACTAGATTGGTAGAGTTTGTAATAGGCGAGCTAAAACAAGTGGCAAAAAATGAAGGTGCATGGTTTGTAAGAATCAGCCCATTAATCGAAAATTCAAAAATATTAGAAACCGAAACAAAAAAATCCCAAATGCATGGGATTGATGCGGAAGAAACATGGGTTCTTGATCTAAACGACACAGAGGAAAGCCTACTGCAAAGTATGCGCAAAAACACCAGATACTTAATTCGCAAAGCGACAAAAATGGGTGTGACTATTGAACAAACGAAAGATCTAGGCAAACTGGAAATTTTTTGGGAGATATTCCAAGATACTGTACAAAGGCACAAATGGACAGCATATTCATTTGATTATATAAAGCATGAATTTGAAGCTTTTTTAGAAGACGATCAAAATGTTCTATTTCTTGCAAAATATGAAGGCAAATACATAGCTTCTGCCATATTTAATTTCTACAATAATCAAAGTGTTTATCATCACTCAGGAAGTTTAAGCGAGTATCAAAAAATCCCTGCCAGCTATCTGATGCAGTGGGAAGCAATTAAAGAAGCAAAGAAACGTGGTTTAGAGAAACACAATTTCTGGGGACTACCATTAAATGAAAAAAACGAACTTGACATGGAAGACCCATGGGCTGGACTTGGACTATTTAAGGTGGGATTTGGAGGACGTGCAGAAAAGTGGATCCATGCTAGAGACATACCGGTAAGCTTCAAATACAACTTCACTCATTATTATGAGAAGTTTGAAAATTGGAAAAGGAAGCTAAAAGGAAAGTCTAACTAAAAAATTTAGAAAGTCACAGCAATCCGCTTCAATGTTTCCTTGACCTGTTCATCGTTAACTTCGTGATCTGCTACGAAGTCAACCTTCTCTGAATAATCAATGTCCTCAAAATAACAAAGCTGAGAACGAAAAAGCTTCTCTGAGAATAAATTTCCAAAAAGTTCCTCTGCTTTGTGAATAATAGAATTAATGGATTCCTTTTGAATAATAAAATAAATATCAACATAATCTTTCCACTTAGCACGTCTACCCAGGGCATATGCTTTCATAGCAGCAATCGTAAGAAAATCAACAGCTTTTACAAATTCTAAATCAACAAACTCCTCTATCCGGAACGGAAAATTTAAAAATGTCAATTTTACCCCATCGTAAACAAACGTGAATTCGTCAATACTATCAACAATAATCTGATTAACCTTTCGTTGGTCAAGTACTTTTAATATTGCATTTTTGTCTATTTCTTCTTTTGAAAACAAATCAAAATCAATAGATTTCCTATGCCCAATTTGGAGAGCCAAAGCAGTACCTCCTGCTAAATAAAATTTATAAAACTTATGTAGTAGAGGAAGTAGCTCAAGTTGTTTATCATTTAAAACTTGCTTATGAATTGTACTCAAAATATGTGTTTATAAAATTTATGATTCTTTTGGACAAGTTCACTCTACCTTTATGCATTTGGGAATTTGCAAGATCCTTCAATAAATCTGCATTTAGGTCAACTAATTTCTTGAAAGAGCCCATATCTCCATATTCAACAATCCTTGTTACCACAGCATTTTGAGAAAGCCCATTTAGAGCCTCTTCTGATATATCCCAAAACAATGTTTTATTTGCTTTCATTAATTTTTTTAGTTCTTTTTCCATAAAAATATTATATCATTTTCATAATAGAAATAACCAAACCAATAGTATTTAAATACTGTATAATCAATTAAATTAATAATCAACAATGCAAATAGATATACTCACGCTTTTTCCAAAAATGTTTGAAGGACCATTTTCAGAAAGCATTCTTAAAAGAGCACAAGAGAAAGGAATAATAAAAATCAACATTCACGACTTACGAAACTGGTCAAAAAGCAGATATAAACAAGTTGACGATACTCCATATGGTGGCGGAGGAGGAATGATTATTATGATTGAACCTGTGGCCAAAGCAGTTGATGAACTGAAAAAAGAAAACTCATTAGTAATAGCGATGACTGCCAAAGGTGAAACCTACAAGCAATCAACAGCCAAAAGAATTGCAAAAGACTTTGATCACGTCATCATACTTGCAGGACACTACGAAGGCTTCGATCAAAGGATATTAGACGAAGTTTGCGATATGCAAATATCAATAGGAAATTATGTCCTAACTGGAGGCGAAATACCAGCAATGGTTGTTGTAGACAGTGTCTCGAGGCTGATCCCCAATGTTGTAGGCAATGAATCAACCCCCAAGACCGATTCGTTTTATGATGATGACTCCACCATCCAATATCCTATATATACCAAACCAGCCGTATACAACTTGAACGGAAAAGAATTGAAAGTTCCTGAGGTACTTCTATCAGGCAATCATGAGAAAATCACTCTTTGGAAGGAAAAAATGAAAAAACTTATTAGATAATAATAAATGAACTGGTTTATATATGCCTTACTTTCAGCGCTGTTTTATACAATAGCGGGCATTCTAACTAGAAAGCTACTTAAGGGTAACAAAGACGCATGGGCCTATTCATTTTGGTTCAGCTTTATTGGAGCGATTATAGTATCTCCTTTTCTATTATCTGAAAAGAATTTCACAAACAACCCTACTGCATGGACAATGATAATCCTAATGATTTCGTTTGTCGTACTTCATAATTATCTAAAAAACAAGGCAGTTAATTTCATATCCCCCTCTATCCAAGGTGCAGTCGGTAGATTACGCATGGTCTGGATATTTTTTCTAGACGTATTGGTGCTAGGAGAATCATTTAGTGCGATCAAATTAATTGGTCTGTTTTTTGCAGTATCTGCAGGCTTACTTTTATACCAGAACCTAAAGAACACAAAATCCGCAAGAGGAATATATCTAGAACTTGCTGCAACAATTATTTATGCTTTCATAATTACCTCCTACAGTTACTTTTTTAAACATTTTAGCGTCATGCAACTTACCTTTTTAGTATTAGCTTTTGGGGCAATAATCAATGTAATTATGATGCCAGACTGGAAGAATAGATCGAAAAAAATATTTACAAAAGATTACAAACTAATTATTTCTTCCTCAGTATTTGCTGCATTTGGCTATCTATTTCTAAATAATGCACTAAATACTGGTGAACAAAGCACAATAATTGTGACCACGGAATCATTTTTAGTTATTACATTTTTTGCAGAATACCTATATCTGAAAGAAAAAGACCTGGCTCTTAAAAAGATTATAGCCGTGATACTCGCAATAATTGGTGCAATTTTAGTACAAATTACATAAACAATAATGAGAAGGATAATACTCTTTATAATTTTCATACTATTTGTATTTCTTGGGGTATATTTGTTTCTAAATAAAACCGATACACAAGAGATAATCAAAACACCAAAACAAGACAAAACAGAAACAACTTCAGAAGAGACCAAAATCTCCGCTTGGATCCCCTACTGGGATATAGAAAGAGGCCTTAAGACTCTCGAGCAAAACCCAGATACTTTTTATCTAGTTATGCCAGTTCTATATGAAGTAAACGAAGATGGAAGCTTATTGAAGAAAAATACAAAATTTACATCTTTACAAAAATACGCCCAGGACAATGAAATTGCATTTGTACCATCAATTGCAATGTTTGATCATGAGATTTTTACAAAGGTACTACAGAATCAAGAAAGTTTTGATAGGCATTTAAAACAGATACTTGATGAGATCGATAAGAATAACTTTGATGGTATCGACCTAGATTATGAATCCACGAAATTAAGCGATAAAGAAAAATATCAAGAATTTGTAATCAAACTTAACAAAGGAATAAGAGAAATCGAAAAGGAAAAGGGTAGTAATCTCACCTTTTCGATTACAGTACTTGCCAAATGGGGCGAAAATACAATATATCCGACCCTGAAAGAAACTAGACAAGTTCAAGATTGGGCATTTCTGTCTAAACATGCAGATGAAATAAGAATTATGGCTTATGATTATTCCAGTCAGGCCCAAAAGACACCCGGACCAATAGCTCCAATTCTTTGGGTTGACCTGGTGATCAACGAGGCAATAAAGAAAATTCCAAAGAAAAAGATTCACCTTGGGGTACATAATTATGGCTACAACTGGGCAGCAAGCGAGATCAACATAGTAACCAACTTGATGCCTCAAGCTCCCGAAGAGAAACTGCAAGCTGACGCTTATACCTACGATCAAATCAAGGAGATAACCGAAAAATATAATGCAACAATTGAAGAGATTCCGCTTTGGGGCGAACGATATGCATCCTACAAAAGAGATGGAAATGACAGAATCTTGGTATATATAGACGAAAGCGATGTCCAAAAACGCTATCAAAAGGCTAAGAAAAGCAATCTCGCTGGGATAAGTTTTTGGCGACTCGGTGGTGATTTGCAATTTGATTACTCGATAATTAAATAAATTTTGCCCCGACCCGCCTTGACCCCTTCTATATATAAACTGTACACTATTTACGATGGGAAGAAGAGGAAGACCAAAAAAAAGAACATCTGTGACATACAACAGCAAAGAGACTCAAACTTTCTTGGGTTTAGTTTTCTTGGTGCTGTTTATACTTTGCACAATCACCCTTATAAATTCAGAATCGGCAGTACTCAAATTCACTAAATCAATTTTTGGAAATGTCACCATATTAGCAGGGATTTTCTTTTTGAATACCTCGCTAAGCTTGTTCAATGTGAAATATACTCTCAATTCTGCACGAAGTTTATTCGGACAGTTTCTGTTTATTTTTTCTTTGCTAATCATTTTCACTCTCGTTGCGGACAAAGAGCTATTATTTGAGACAGCACAAGATGGAGGCATTGGAGGACTTGCTGGATATCATATTTCAAGATTTTTCGAAAGACAGATATTTGCTCAATTCACTATGCTTTTTGCAATTATTCTATTCATCATCTCGATCCCATTAATATTTGTTATGACAATTACTGAGTTTTTCAGCAAAATATTTACCAATATCAAAGCATTATTCGTTGCAATTGCTTCTAAAGAAGTCAAAGAGGAAGATACAAATCCTCAACCAGCAGAGACTTTCGGCGATTTCAATAAAAGGCTGGACAATTTTTCTAATGTAGATAAATTACCCGAACAAAACAAACCAGTAGAACTTAAAACTATCAATAATCAACAAAATAGAGACCAAGAGACTCTTGCTAATGAAGAGTTGCAATACCCGAACTGGCAATTACCACCAATGGATTTGCTTAATAATCCACCAACAAAAAAACAAACGAGAGAAGATATCAAGGGCAAATCTGAGATCATTGAGCAAACCCTTAGAAGCTTTGCGATCAATGCAAAAGTAGTAAATGTCGCTATTGGGCCAACTGTGACTCAATATGCCATAGACATACCACTTGGGACAAAGGTATCAAAAATCGCAAATCTAAAAAATGACATCGCTCTAGCATTAGCAGTAGCATCAAATGCCGTTAGAATAGAAGCACCTATTCCAGGCACTAGTTATATAGGTATTGAAGTCCCAAATACAAGCAGAGAAGCTGTCTTCTTCAAAGAGCTTGCTACAGATGATGAGATGCAAAATCCAAAGAGGAAATTACCTGTTACCGTTGGCAAAAACATCGCAGGAGACAATATAATCGCTGATATTCAGAAAATGCCCCACTTACTTATTGCTGGAGCAACAGGATCAGGCAAATCAGTATTGACCAACTCCTTTATCATGAGTCTTTTGATGTACAAATCACCAGATGAGATTAGATTCATCATGGTCGATCCAAAACAAGTGGAATTATCGGACTATAACGGAATTCCTCACCTATTAACACCTGTTATCACTGAAATGGAAAAGGTAAATAACGCATTGAAATGGGCATTAGCAGAAATGGAACAGCGTTATACACTCTTTAGAGAATCGATGGTTAGAAATATTGAAGGATATAATGGAAAAAAGGGGTTTGCAGCATTGCCTTATATTGTAATAGTAATTGACGAGATGGCCGATATGATGATGACCGGAGGAGCAGAAATTGAATCTTCAATCGTCAGACTTGCTCAAAAAGCTAGAGCTACGGGTATTCATTTGATCTTGGCTACACAAAGACCTTCAGTTGATGTCATTACAGGTCTGATCAAAGCAAACATCCCAGGTAGAATCGGAATGAGCGTTACTACACAGATTGATTCAAGAGTTATCTTAGATCAAATCGGATCAGAGTCCCTTCTTGGTATGGGAGATTTGTTATTTAAGGAACCAGACAAGAACAAACCTTATAGACTTCAAGGTGTACTTATCACCCAAGATGAGGTGCAAAGAGTAGTCAAATTCCTTAAAGGTCAAGTTGATGAGGTTGAATACAATGACGAAATAATAGAAAGACAGGCTGATCCAAATCTTCCTGCAGGAGCTAGAGCAAGTGCCAAATTCTCTGATGATGAGCTTTTTGCTGATGCTGCAAGAGTGGTTGTCGCTGCTGGCAAAGGATCTTCTTCCTTGATTCAAAGAAAACTAAGTGTCGGGTACAACAGAGCTGCAAGACTTCTTGATGAATTGCAAAAGTACGGCGTGGTGGGTCCAGCGAAGGGAAGTAAGCCAAGAGACATATTGGTCAATGATATTGAATCATTCTTGCAAGGCAATCAGGGTCAGGACTAATTCAATCAATCAACGAATTTGTATCCAATCCCGTGTATTGTTTTGATGATGTTTTGATCTTTGTCATCAATTTCCTTTCGAATGACACTTATATGTGCATCAATCGTGTTTGGGTATGGCATCTGATCAAAATTCCATACACACGATATTATTTCATCTCTAGCTATTGCCTGCCCCCTGTTTCTAAGCAAAAATATCAACAAATCGAATTCCTTGCGTCTAAGATTGAGCAATCTTCCTTTGTATTTAGCCTCTCTTCGAGAGATATTTATCTCCAAATCACGATGTTTGATAATCCTCTCCCCTCTTTGATAATTTTTTCGAAGTCGTAAATCAATTCTTGCTTTGAGTTCCTTAATTTCAAATGGCTTTTTTATATAATCATCAGCACCGATATCAAAAGCGTCAACAACCGTGGCGGTACGAAGTTCATTGGTTAGCATCAATATAGGTATATCTATAGCCTTCTGCCTGATGTCGTGACATATATCTAGTCCATTCATGCCTGGCAAATTGATATCAAGAATAACAGCATCCACAAATCTATAATTATCCAGAAGGTATAAATAACCTTCTTTGCCATTATGCAAATTGGTAACGTTGAATCCTTCCAGTTCGAGAAACTTTTTTATTGAGTTTGCAAGTGATATGTCGTCTTCTATGACACAAATATGTGGTTTCATAAATTAGTATTAAACTAGAAGTTTATAACATACATAATAACTAAATTCATGAATTATTGATAAATTTTTATTAATACAATTATTAATTTACTGGATTAATTGGAGGGGGTGGATTATAACCAGATTTCTGGTCATTATCTTCAAGCTTCTCCAAAGCGAGTGGGTCCGGCAGTACATTTGCCGGGGCTAATGGATCGTAGTTTGTTTTTGTTTCACCCTCCTCTTTTGTAGCTTTCTTCTCCTCTTGCTTTTTTTCACCTTTAATAATTTCTACAGGTGCTGATTTATTGTCCTTCTTCGCCTTTAGTAATAGTTCCTTAACTTCTTCAATCTTCTTGTCTGTCTGGAAATACCTCTCATACTCATCGCCATGACTTTTAAACTCAGTCAGAATTTCATTTAAATCGATTATTCCGGAACTAAATACCAGCCCCTTTACATGATCAGCATACTCAAATAATACAAATCCATAGTCTACATTTTTTAATTTATCTAGCTGGTGCCAATTTGAAGAGATAATGAAATCAAGATTGACGCCTTTTGTCTGAGCGTTATGAATGACACTGTAAGCAACGTTATCTGAATTAATATTCAAATTCTTTATAACCAAATCAAGTATTTGCATATCTTGCATTGTATTTTGTCTAAAGGCCTTATCTTGGGCTGCTTTGATATTTGCTTGTGACTTGGATAGTTCACAGATAACCTCAACTACTGATTTATCTGATACTCTAAACAACCCCTTAGTCTTCCAAAGGATTCCAGAAAGTAGGTCTGTTTGGATCATCCCAGATATTTTTATACCAAGATCATGCGCCAATTTATAAACTAAAACTGAATATATATCACTTACCTCGTTGAATTTATACGCCCCTTGGTCCTTGTGAAGATTGCCTATTTGAATAGTCTTGCCTTTATTAAAAAACGAATCTTCTAATGCAAAATAATTCTTAGCTTTCTCCAGATCCTCTATTCCAAATAATATAATTGCGTCGAATACGTTCATATTTGGCTTGATATTTACATTTTCAGAGTCGATATCTCCCTTTTGTGTTGTTACGTATATATTTATTTTTCCTTGATCTTCCTGCCACTTAACTTCTTTAACAACTGCACCATTTTTTCTAAGACTGACAATAAAACTATCACAAGCTGTTTTGTCCATCACTTTTATATCCTCAGTTGGAAACAACTTAAGGAACAAATTCGTTTTGGTGTTTTTGGGGAACAAAAGAGACACTTCCTTTTGCTCGTCACGTAGAAATTTGGCAAGTGCTATAAATCCGGCAAATTGATCAAAATCTGCGTTTGGATCGGTAACAATAATAACCTTTTTAGATATTTCTAAAAATTCTTTGATCATTTAGTTGTTTTTTCGCTAAATTTCGTTACTAATGAATTTGCTTGTTTAATATCTGCACCAATTTTAGTTAGTTCGGCACAAGTTATAAATGTCTGGGCATCATTAATCGACAACTTAAATCCGTCAGTTGAAGATAGGATTGAAGATAAAATGTAATTCGCTGCATCAGTACTAATTTTTTTGCCAGTATTTTTTGCATATTTATAAACTTCTTCCCCTGTCGAGACAAATTTCTCATTTTCTTGTGCCTTGATCTTGGCGCCATCAGCTTTTAATGTAGCACCAAAACTTACAATTTCAGTATCTTTGAAAATATATCTAACACCATCGTTTATTGCAGGTGCTAACTGGTCAATTGACGTAATGCCTAGAGCATAAATTTTCTCATAGTTTCCACCTAAGGCTTCAAATTTCATCTTCTCTGGCTTGAAATCTCCTTGCTTCATTGTGATATATAGATTTAGATCTTTGTTATCTTGATTCCATTGGACATTCTCGACTGAATCTTCTTGCGAAACAAACTGTATCAAAAATTTCTGGCCTGCAAGCTCATTGACTGCATCGACACCTTCAGGAAGCAATTCAGCCTTTTTTTCATTGACCTTGCCTAGAGTTAGTATTTCCACCTTTTCTTTTCCCTCTTTCAGGATATGCAATAATGCACCTAAAGCAAGTATATCTTGAGATTTGAGCTCTGGGTTTGCAACAACTAAAACCTTCTTTTCTGAACCATTTTGCTGTGAATTTTCCATGAGAAAGAAAAATGAAATAAAAAAGCCCCATACAAATAACATCTGGGGCAATGCTTAATGATAACAGAAGTACTGTTTAAATTTCAAGAAAATGACTTAATAATGATATAATTGAGGTAGATATATAATAGTGATATGCGAAAATTAATTATTCTTTCAAATTTAATACTAATAGTATTATTTGGCAATATTTTGCTAAATTTAGTTACTGGTATTAATCAACAAGTAGAAAGTACTGTTGATGAAGAACACACTGAAGAATCTAAAACAGCAAATAATAGTTTTTTACTTAATGATAGCCTTTCAGTGCCTGTTCTTGCAGAAACGACTGCCAATAATGAAACTAATCTGACTGAAGAAACTTATGCGAATTTCGCTCTAGAAATCCCCTCAATTAATCTCAAACACGATATCTGGGCAAATACGGACCCAAGATACAAAGAAGAATATATACCTGTCCTAGATCAATATATTGCACATGGTAAGTTCACACTTCTTCCTGATGAGGCAACAAAAGACGGTAATGTGTATTTGTTTGCACACAGGTCAAACTATGATGGCAAACAAAACGGCTTCTTTGCAAATCTTGATAAGATCAAACCAGGGGATATTGCCTATATTTATTACAACGGAATAACTTACACATATTCGTTTAGAACTTCAAAAATTGTTGAACCAAGCGAAACAAGTGTTTATACAAGCCAATCTGATACCCCAACACTTACTATGCAGACATGTAATAATGGCCTCAAAGAACGCCTAATTCTTTGGTGGGATTTAGTGGAAGTGAGGTAAACAAACTCCTTTGATAGGATTGAAAATTGACACTTAAATTTTATTTTTTATTCTGCAGAAGTAATAACCCCATCAGATGATTTAAGTACTTCATTCTTCATGGCATTCCATAAAATCATACTAGTTTCCGATACACTACTAGGCAAATTTTGAATATTTGATGTGTTAGTAATAATCCCTCTACTTAACAATGCCTCTCCAATCTTAGTCCCAACTTTATGCAATTTTACTTTATCTAAGTTCTCAATTTTTTGTGAATTACCACCTTCTGCTATTAATTCAATCTGAACTAATCCATTATCATGACTTTTAAGATCATCTACTTTCAGAATCTTAACCCGAAAAAATCCATGATCTTTACTTATTGTTTCTTCGTTAAAGAAAGCGTAATCATTTATCCTTACATGCGCATTAAATTCCTTAGCCTCAAAAACATCGTCTCGATGGATCTCACAAAGAGAATCACCAACTTCGATTTCCATACTCTCTATCGCAGCCTCTGCAACAATAGCGGAAAGAGCAACTTTTCTAATTTTTGATTTCAACACAGCCATATCGTACAGCTCATCCAAATTAGTGCCAACATCAACATTTGTCTTGGCTCTAATCATATCATCAAGAAACTCCGTAATCCACTCATAAGTAAAAAAATCACGTAGGTTAATCCTACTATCTTTTAGTCGCGATTTCTCAAATTCAGTAAACAACGTCGTTCGTAATGCAATAGACAGAAGCGGCGCAGTCAACCCAAGCCCAGACAGAGCTTTTACACGCTTTTGTATATCAACCAGTTTATCAAGATCCGAGTATAAAGTACTTGCATAATCATAGATAATTTCCTTACCATATACCATTCTTTCAACAGTATGATTGGATCCCAATAATCTGCAATATTTGTTACTTGAGATGTAATCCCACCTATCCCAAACATACTACTTATCAACAACATTTCCTTTCGTACATCCTTTCTGAAACAATACAGCATTAACCAGACAAATCCAAAAATCAATGTCCACATCAAATATGTATATTGATAACTCATACGATCTAAATAAAAATATTATTATAGTAAAAAGTAATTTGTTTGAATACCATACGATAGTATAACCAAAAGGGAGACACTTGTGCCTCCCTTTCTCCTCTACTCTAATAATTCGAATCTTAGTTAACCTTGATCTCAACCTTCTTTGGTTTTGATTCCTCAGCTTTTGGAAGAGTTAGTTGCAAAATACCATTTTTAAACTCAGCATTCGCTTTATCAACCAAAACTTTTGATGGCAACGATACTGTTCTAGTAAATGATCTTTGAGTTATCTCTTTTTTATAATATTTCTTTGCCTTATCCTCCTCTTCCTCCTTAGTTTCCGCGCTACCTGTAATAGTTACAGTATTGTCTTCAACTGTGATGTTCACATTCTTATCGTCAAATCCTGGAGCCTTCAATTTCACAACCACTTTATCCTCTTCTTCATACATATCCAGTTCTGTCTCATCGTACTCAAACATATCATTCCAATCATCGATATCTCTCATTCGTCTTGCTACAGCAAATGGATCCCAAACAGTCATTCTCATAATATATTTGATAAAAAGTAAAAATACGACAAAGAGCTTTAGCACCCGCACCCCCTGTCTGCTAAAATATACCAAATATTGGAAATTTTTGTCAAGAATTTTTTGCAAGGAATTTGCGATACTCCTTTAATGCCTTAATATCAGCCTTGAAAGCAAAAGTTTTTTCTTCCTCCCCTACCCTCCTTATATCAAAAAACTTCACACTCGAATTTTCTTGTTTATCGGCAATCTCAGGAAGAGCGAAAATAGGTTTTGCAAGATAATACAAAGTTGTATGATTGTACTCCACCCCTTGATAGCCATATATATTAATTAATACATCAAATACTCTATCAATCTCAATTGTCATACCCAATTCTTCCTTTATCTCCCTGACACATGCATTTTCAGGATCTTCTCCATATTTCAAGAACCCTCCAGGCGTATCCCATAGACCAAGACCAGGATTCATGTTCCGTTTAGTCAAAAGAACCTCATTTGGGTTTGATCCATTTGGAATTATCAAGGCAACAGTTGGATCCATATTTTGATAGTACCTATACCCACATTGCTTACATAAAAACATCGTCGAATCCTCATCAAAGTCGCCAGTTAAATATTCGCTACCACAAACTGGACAGTATTTGAATTTTTTAAAGTACAACATATATTTTAATTAATATTTAATACAAAATTCATACTTTTTTAATCTTATAGGAATATTATACACACTATTAATCAAGCAATATATTTATCTATAAACAATGCTCTCAAAAGTATATACAGCAACTTTAATGGGCTTAGATGCACAGATCATTGAGGTTGAAACCGATATAACTAGAGGCGAAAGGAAGATTAGTATAGTTGGACTTCCTGATAAAGCAGTACAAGAATCAAGAGAAAGAATGATGTCAGCATTTAGAAATAGCGATATTGATATAGGCACAGGACACAAAATTATTAATCTTGCCCCAGCCAATATACCCAAATCAGGACCAATATTTGATCTAGCTATGTCGGTTGGAATACTCTTGGCCAAAAAGATAATCAAAGAATTCGACTTCAAAACATTTGCTTTCCTAGGAGAAGTGGCACTTGATGGAAGTTTACGCTCAATAAGTGGAGTACTACCTCTTATCGATTCATTACAAAAAAAAGGTTTTAAGGAGATATTTCTTCCGTACGAAAATGCCTCTGAAGCAGCACTTGTCAAAAACGTAAATATCTACGGTGTCACATCACTCAAAGAAATAGTCACCCACCTAAACAATACAACAATACTTAAACCAATCAGAAATTCTAAGACAAAAGTAATAAAAAACGATCCGAACATACATGATATCTCCGAAATCAAAGGACAAATCCAGGCAAAGCGCGCTCTTGAAATTGCGGCTGCGGGCGGACACAACCTGCTACTTTCAGGCATACCCGGATCAGGCAAAACTTATCTAGCAAGGACATTGCCTTCAATACTGCCAGATATGACCTTTGCAGAAAGCCTAGAGGTTACAAGAATACATAGCATAACCAGATCAATTGATCCAAATTATCCGCTTATCACATCCAGACCTTTTAGATCACCTCATCATACATCTTCTCAAGTATCTCTTGTTGGAGGTGGATCAAATCCAATGCCAGGAGAGATATCATTAGCGCACAATGGGGTACTCTTCCTTGATGAGTTTCCTGAGTTTGAGCAAAAATCGCTTGAAGCACTGAGGCAGCCACTAGAAGATAAAAACGTCCATATCTCCAGAGCTTCATACAAAGTCACCTACCCTGCCAATTTCCAGCTTATTGCATCTATGAATCCATGCAAGTGCGGTTATTTTGGAAGCGACAAAAAACCGTGTATTTGTTCACCCTACGAGCGCAAAAGGTATTTACAGAAAATCAGTGGCCCAATATATGATAGATTTGATTTGATAGTACAGGTCAATCAAGTCAAGTATACAGAGCTTAAAAAGTCGGACACAAAACAGGAGTCATCTAGTAAAGTTAAAGATCGTATCAATCGTGCACGAAATATGCAAAATTCGAGGTTCAAATCAAGAAACATAAATTGTAATGCCCAAATGTCAAACAATGAAATATATACTTATATCAAACTAGATAAATCATCTCTATTAATTCTCAAACAGGCGATTGCCAAATACAATCTCTCGGCAAGAGGATATTTTAAAATTCTCAAAGTAGCAAGGACAATTGCAGATCTTAAACAAAAAGATAATGTTGAGAAACAAGAAATAGCAGAAGCCTTAAGTTTCAGAGCTCCTCAATATTTCACGTGAAAAACTACACAATTGGAGGAAAAGTATCGTGAATTTCTAAATAATTATCAATTTCCTTTGATAACCATAGGTTTTGATCTGGATTTTGGACATATTTGATAAACAGAATCCCGTTTACATGATCTACTTCATGCTGTATCACATGACTAAAGAAGTCTTCCCCCGTCAACCTTTTTTTCTCCCCTGCTCTATCTAAATATTCGACTGTGACTCTTTTGGGCCTAGTAACCGGACCATACAAAGTCTTATCCCCTTCTCCAATACTTAAACATCCTTCCCACATAGTACTCTTTTCTGAAGAATTAGCTATAATTTTCGGATTAATCATAACCTCCCATTCGACT
This sequence comes from uncultured Candidatus Saccharibacteria bacterium, assembly GCA_964444125.1. Lineage (GTDB taxonomy): Bacteria > Patescibacteriota > Dojkabacteria > B142 > JAFGMG01 > CAYUFB01. Next base: position 35,843 of record CAYUFB010000002.1, on the reverse strand, counting down.
GAATCATCAGAAATATCAAAGCGTCTGCAAACAGATACAGCAAGTGACTCCCCTACTTGAGGGGCAGATAAACCAGCTGTTTTATCAAGATCGAAATTGCAAGTATCAAGAATATTATCGATCAATGTTTGCAGAGCCGGATCATTTATGTCCTTAACTGGTTTGGCTTTTTGTTCTAAGACAGGATCACCTATCTGAATAATCTTTAATTTCATACTAGATTATAGCAACAAAGACTTGTCCATGACTAATATTATCAAACAAATACTTCTTCAATTCATAGTATTTCCAAACAATTTTCAAAAAATTCCAAATTACTAACTTATATTTTATAACATCACACTGCTATATCTAGGCAGTCTATCAATCAAACAAGAATACAAGAATACGGCTCAATAGCAATATTTTGCAAAGTAAACTATAATTAACACATGAACGATAATAACAATTTAAAAATTCTTTTCATTGGCGATATCTCTGCAAGACCTGGAAGAGAGGCGGTGAAAAGTGCTTTGCCAGATATTCGTAGAAAGTATCAAGTCGATTTTGTAATCGCTAACGCAGAAAACGCCGCTGGGGGTAGGGGAGTTACACGTGAAATTCTTTCCGAACTGCAATCATATGGTATTGATTATTTCACGACAGGAGAACACGTTTGGGATATACCAGAATTCAAAATTGAGATAGAAGATCAAAGCCTTCCAATAGTTAGACCATACAACTACGAGGGGAGAGAATATCTTCCAGGAAAAGGTTGGGATATCATCGATTTGGGAGAGAAAGGGCAAATCATAATTGCAGCTTTTTTGGGACAAGAATTTATGAGACAAAAAGTTAGAAATCCATTTTGGGCATACGACGAATTTCAAGAAGAAATAAAGAAAAGAGTAGGGGAGAATAGTAATATTCCAATACTTATCGACTTCCATGCTGAGGCCACATCAGAAAAAGCTAGCTTCGGATGGTATGTCAGAAATGACACAGCAGCAGTTCTAGGAACACATACTCATGTTGGTACTATTGATGCCAAATTATTAAAAAGATCAACAAAAGAAGGCAACTGCGCTTTTGTGAGCGATGTAGGGATGTGCGGAACTAAAGAAGCTTCGCTTTGGGTTTCATTTGATTCCGTGATACCTAATTTCAAATATCCATACAAGCAAAAATTCAAAGAAGAGACAAAAGGACCAAAAATCTTTAACTCAGTTTTAGTAGAAATCGAAAATTTTTCTGCGAAAAAAATTACAAGAATCGATAAGGAGATGGAGTAATTCACACTTTTCGTTGAATTTTCTATGACATAATAGCCTGTCCAGCAATCTCCAAAAAGCATAACTACCGGACATAGTGCCGAGAGCGTCGAATTAGATTGCGCTTTTGGCAGTTCATCTTGTCTCTATTTTAAATGAACTACGCAAATCCATTACCAGACAAGAGAAATGCTTGACACAAAGCGAATTACATAATAGACTATGGGTGTTGATTTTGTTATCAACAAATAAACCCCCTTTAGTTCAGGGGCAATAAGAAAGGAGGCTACTACAAATGAACAAAACACAAATGGTCGACACAATCGCATCAAAGACTGGCTTAACAAAAAAAGCAGTCGGTGATGTACTAGAAGCTTTCATGGGATCAGTCATGTCAACAGTTAAAAAAGGTGACACAGTTACCTTTACTGGCTTCGGTACATTCAAACCAAGCAAAAGACAAGCAAGATCTGGAAGAAACCCACAAACAGGTGCTTCAATCAAGATTCCTGCAAGAACAGTTCCTGTATTTAAAGCTGGTAAAGCTTTCAAGGAAATGGTCAAATAAATTTGAGCTAATAGCTTAAATGTATAGCTTGGTTAATTACAAAGGGGTAGATATATCTACCCCTTTTTTTGTCTTATGATAAAATTAGCAATGGAAATAATTAAGGCAAAAGATAAATTAACTGATTTAGATCTGGAAAAAGTAGTAAATGTACTACGAGATGGTGGAATAGTTGTTTATCCCACCGAAACCTGTTATGGGATTGGCTCGTTAGCAAGCCACAAAAAGGGCGTGAGTAAACTGATACGCTACAAACGCAGACCTGAAGGCAAGGCTATTTCTGTGGCCCTTAGAGATCGAAAAATGGCAGAAAAATACGTCTTACTCAATGAAACTGCCGAGAATATTTACAAAAACTTTTTACCCGGCCCATATACAGTCATTAGTAAATCAAAGGAGAATACAGACAGAAGACTTGAAAGTGAAACAGGGACACTAGGAATTAGAATTCCTGATCACATAATTCCAATCCAGATAGTATCAAAATTAGATGAAGGGATCACCGCAACAAGTGCAAACCTTTCTGGAGGTAGTACACCATATAGCATTGATAGTCTGCTAGAGAGCTTGCCAGAAGGGAAAAAAGAATTAATTGACCTAATTATTGATTATGGCAGGTTGCCTAGAAGGCCATCTTCTACAGTTATTGATACTACAACAAGTGTACCTAGCGTTCTAAGAGGAACAAAATTTCACGAGCAGATACTTAAATCTTTTCACAGGACAGGCAAGAAGATATCAAACTCAGAACAAGAAACGATCGACATTATTAAAGAATTTCTAACTAACAAACCAGACTTGAAAGTTATACTATTTTCGGGAGATCTTGGGGCAGGGAAGACCCACGCAACAAAAGCTATCGCGCAATATTTAGAAATTAATGAACCAATTTTATCTCCTACCTATGTTTTTGAAAGGCAATATAAGAATCCTAAAACAAGAAAGACACTTTATCATTATGATTTTTGGAGACTTAATGAAATTGAGAGCGAAAACGAAACAATCCTTAAAGACATTGGACTCGAAAATGCGCTACGTGATAATGCATCAATTATATCTATCGAATGGCCCGAAAGAGTAGAGGGGATAATTAACTATATAAACAAATTGACCCAAGAGATGTATATTATTTCGATAAGCCAGACTTCAGAGACTGGGAGAGAAATCTCGATATATCAGTATAAGAACTAATCTTGATTTATCAATTCCTGCAAATCTTTTAGATCTTTCTCATTAGCTTTTTGACCACCCCTGCCAAATGCTTCGTCAGTTGGATTCGGAAGATATGTCGGATATATTTTTATATGAAAATGATCCACATCAAATCCTTCAACAGCAACTATACACCTTGCTACATTATCAACACTAGATTCAATCTTGGCTGCAAGAGATTTTGCAGCAAGTATTGCGCCTGTTAAAACATCATCGGGTACCTGCGAGAATTGAGCACTTGTGTGAGCTTTTGGGATGATTAACGCTTGACCCTTATTGGCGGGATAAATATCAAGAAATCCCAAAAATTGACTATCTTCATAAATCTTATAACAAGGAATTTCGCCATTTACAATTTTACAGAAAACACAATCATCCATATTTGAAATAAGTAATATTTACAACTATTCTACCAAATTTGATAAAATCTACAATCGATTAGAGCTTTTAAGGCAATTATTTATATATGGCGAAATTGTTTGACTATATCTTCCCAACAGGGGGGCTAAGAAACATAAAAATCTATTATCTACTAGGAGTATTCACAAACGGCTGGTTTGTGATGGGCAATTGGACCTTCTATTGGCTCAATTACATGAACAAATTCGAACTAAGTATCCTAGATACGTTTGCTTTTATGATCGGATTTATTTTAGAAATCCCGTCAGGTGCCATTGCAGATCTTTTGGGGAAGAAAAAAACGATTATTCTTGGACTTGCAATCGAACTTATCGGTACAGCAATCATGGCTTTTGGACAAACAATTTCCCTTCTCGGTCTCGGCAACTCACTAGCTTTTGCAGGACTCGCCTTTATATCGGGTAGCATGGAGGCATTGTCATATGACAGTTTAGTTGAAACAAAAAAAGAGTCTCTTTTCTCAAAAATCACCTCAAGCTATTACGCACTCACAGGATTGGTTTTTGTGATCGTATCTCTAGTAGGTGGCATGCTTTATAGAATTGACCCTCAGTATCCTTGGTTTGGATGGGCAATATTCGTTGGAATTGCGCTAATTATTAGTCTGTTTCTAACCGAGCCTTCAGTTGATACTGATAAGTTTTCCTTTTCGCAATTTAAGAAACACACAATTATTGGGTTTAAGAATTTATTTAGCATAAATTTGAAACCAGTAATTTTGCTTATCATTGCTTCATGGGGTGTATATAGACTATGGGGACAGGGATTTATCAGACAGTACGTTGGTGAAAGTTTTGGCTACACTGGGGAGACTCTTAGTTATACCTATGCAATTATCAATGCAATCTCACTCATATCTCTATACTTTTTCACATCAATTAGAAATTACTTCAAGGATGTCAGAGGAATTAATATTCTCTATATTGGACAGATATTGATTCTATCCTTGCTCTTCATTACTACAAATTATTATATTGGCTTCTTTATCATGCTATTTATAACTCTATTAGGTCGATTTGTGGTGCCTTGGGCCTCAGTTGTGGTAAATGAGAATCTTGAATCAAAATATAGGGCAAGCACTATTTCAACCCTTGCAATGCTAACTCAAACCCCGTATATAATCTTTGGTATCATCGGTGGATATCTAGCTGAGATAAACAAATTGCAAACATTTTATTTCATCCTAGTGGCCATACTAATTGCAATATTTGCTTTAAATAAATATATAAATTTAAAAAGATCATGAAAAAAGAAATAAATACAATTTTGAGCATTGATACGTCTTGCGATGATACGAGTGTGGCGGTCACTCACAAAAACATGGTCCTATCAAACGTCGTCTCTAGCCAGATTGAGATGCATAGAAAATGGGGTGGTACAGTTCCTGGCATAGCTCGTCTGGAACATGAAAACAGAATTGACAAAGTGATTGAAACCGCACTCAGGCAAGCCATTTCGAATGCCAAGAAGTCAAAACAAAAAGGTGCGATTAACGAAATTGCAAAGTCAGACATAAAGAGCATTTATAATTTAATCGATGCAGTGGCTGTTACACAAGGACCAGGACTTGCTATAGCGCTAGAAGTAGGAATCAAAAAAGCCAAAGAAATCTCTATCTTATACAATTTGCCGATTATCGCGGTAGATCATATGGAGGGACATCTTCTAAGCTCATTTGCCAGAGGCTTAAATAGTCAAGCAGACCCACTGACAGAAATCAACTTTCCTGCTTTAGGGATATTAATATCAGGTGGACATACACAAATTATTTATGTAAAAGGTTTCGGGAAGTATGAAATAATAGGAGAAACATTAGATGACGCTCTTGGTGAAGCTTATGACAAGGTCGCAAGAATACTCAAAGTAGGATACCCAGGTGGCAAAGTTATTGAAGAACTAGCCAAAAGAGGAGACGAAAATGCATACAAATTACCAATTGCTATGCAAAATAGCCCGGACCTCAACGTCAGCTATTCTGGCTTAAAAACTGCAGTTCTATATCTCACACGAGACCTAGCAGGGGAGAGTAGAGTACAAAATAGACAAAAAAGTAAGTCCTGGACCCAAGATACCAACCTAGAGGTGAGCGAAGAAAAAATTAATCTAAATCGAAAACAGATAATAGATATAGCAGCCAGTTTCCAAAATGCCGCTATCGAAACGCTCATAAATAAAGTACAAAAGGCTCTAAAAACTCACCCTGTTAAATCAATTCTACTTGGGGGTGGAGTAGTCAGCAATGCGAAGGTTAGATATTCTATAAGAAAACTCGCAAGGGAAACAAAAAAAGGAATAGATATTCAACCAGTAGTATACTATCCGTATTCAAAGAAACTATTTCAGGACAATGCCGCAATGATAGGAATATCTGCTTATTTATCAAGCCAGAGAAATTCTAAAGACAAATACCTGCCACATGATCATAGCAAGCTTGATCGCAATCCTGGCATGCGGCTTGGACAATAACTATAAATCTGGAACGAAGCATCCTGAACCTGTTTGCTCGCAGATACCTGTAGGACTTTCTTTTTGACACAAACTCAATTTGCCAAACTCTCCGAAAGGACAATCTTTGCATGTGTAACTATCAGTATCATAAACTTTGACCTGAAATTCATTACAATCATACGCAGATGAATCTTCTATCTGTTGGTTTCTTTGATCTTGATATGCAATAAAACCGGTTGATACTAAGGCCGCAACAACGACCAAGCTGGCAAAGGCTTTTTGGACCTTACCTTTTTCAGATAGTGATGCAAAGAAACCTTGATGTCTTTTCATATCTCTTTCGTTGAGTTTCTCGTCCAGCCTTAATTGTTTTTCATAATCAATACTTGAAGCACTAGCGTCAGACTGATAATCGTCTAGATTACTCATTTTGTATTATTAATCTAGAACAATTTAAAGTTGTTTTGCTGGTTCGTCAAGAAGCTTTCTGGACAAAATTTTTAATTTTTCCAACAACTTAACCTCATCTTCACCCGAAAGTTCCTTTTTTTGTATTTGTTTTTTTAGTTCTTTGATCTGCTGACTTAACTTTGACTTCTCAATTGATGCAAATAGCTTCCTTATCTCTATCTCCATCTGATCGGCAGAAGTTTCAGGCAGATTTGCCATCAACAAATCCTCAAGAAAAATTCTCCGTTTTTCTTCAAGTTGATCCAACAGCTTCTTGTCTGCATTGTTTTTCCAGTTCACAAGAAAATCAACAAACCACGACTCATAAACATCAAGACATGATTCTTCCTTGATGTATTTCGGGTTTTGCAATAACAATGCAGCAAGGTAGTTTTTTCTATTACTCAAATCGACCTTCTTATATACTGCCCTTTCTGCTGTTTTCGATGGTTTAGGATCAAAATCAGCCTTCGCCAAAGTGACGGACTTTTTGGAGATACTTGCCAAAACTGTCTGCTCTGGAAGATCTATTTGTTCAGAAATCTTTTTGATATAGGCCTGTTTCTCGACATCATCTTCAAGTGCATTGATAAATGGCAAAAGCGCTTTCACAAAAGCGCTTTTGCCATTTGGACTGCCAAGATCGTACTTTTTGGAGAACCTTCGAACAAACAGTTCAATAATTTCAATAGGATTATCAACTGTCTTTTTCCATAATTTTTCATCATGCATTATCAATTCATCTGAATCTTGAAAATCTTTCAAATCAAGAGCCTTTATTTCTAACCCAACCTTTTGACATATTTTTAGTCCTCTAATTATCGCCTTTTCTCCTGCTTCATCAGTATCAAGGGCCAAAAAAATTCTATCGGCATATCTTTTCATCAACTTGCACTGTTCTTCAGTTAGCGCTGTCCCAAGAGGGCAGACGATATTTTCTACCCCAACTCTTGATGAAGAAAGAATATCTACATTTCCTTCCACCAAAATTACAAACTTTTGTTTCCTTATTGCTTCTTTCGCTTGATATAGACCATAGAGGGTATTTTTCTTTTTGTATACGATCGTTTCTGGAGAATTAAGATATTTTGGACCATAATCACTTTTTTCAATTTGCCTGCCACTAAAGCCTATCACATTGCCTTGATTATCAAATATTGGAAACATAAGCCTATATCTAAACTTGTCATATATTTTGCCGTTTTTTTCTACCAGCAATCCCCAAGCGACAAGCTCTTTTTCAGTAAACCCTTTTTTGAGTAAGAACTTTTTTAAGAATTCGTATCCTTTTGGTGCATAGCCTATTTGGAATTTCTCTATAATCTCTTTTGTGATTTTTCTCTTGCTACAATATTCTTGTGCAATTTTGGCGGTTTTATGATTGAGCAATAAATAATTATAGTATTTACAAGCCAGATTATTCGCATCAATTATTCTCTTTTTTTGCTCAACATATTTGACCTGTTCAGGAGTGTACGCTTTCTTTTCAAGTACGACACCAGCCATCTCGGCAGTCTTTTCTAATGCCTCTGGAAAGGTCAAGCCCTCAAGTTTTTGAATAAGAGTTATCACATCACCACTTTCTCCACAACCAAAGCATTTATATATTTGCAAATCCTGATTAATAGAAAAAGAGGGGGTTTTCTCGTTATGAAAAGGGCAAGATGCAAAGTAGTTCGCGCCACTTCTTTTGATGGAAGTTAGATATTTACCTGCAACATCAACAATATCCAATCGTTCTTTGATTTCTTCTATTTGATTGCGCTTGGACAATTTGAAAGGAGATAATAATGCCAAATTATACTACAAAGATAAGCTTTATTATCAAATATTAAACAAAATGCTTTGTATAATATTTGGATTAGCAGTGTTAATCAGATATATTTGATTAGTCGATTTTAATACCAATAAGTCACCTTGAAGTGTTATCGAATCAATGCTATGTGATAAATCCAAGCTATCAATAGCTCTGAAATTATTTTCCATTATTACAACACTATCACCTGTCAGAATGTACCATTTGTTATTTGCATACACTGCTTTTGACGATGAGGGGGCATCTATTGCAGAAGATTTGAAAATTCTTGTATTGTAATTATAAATTTTGCCAGCTTGATTATAAATAATCTGTTCTCCCTTTTGGTCAATAGCAATCAGATCAATTTCCTGATCAATTAATTGTCTTGTCGTTCCATACTCTAAAGCAACCTGATAAAGACCCGCTATCATATCTCCCTCAAAAGAAAAATAAGCAAATCTTCCATCATCTGAGACTAATACATTTGTTGGCAATTTTTCAAATTTTGTCAAAACTTTGTCGGATGCATTTTTATATACTAAGTACTCTCCACTATCATCAACTACTTCCAGTATAGTCTCAAAAGTATTATTGAGGTATATCAAACCTCTTTTGTATTCATTGATTTTTTGGGGCTGATTAGTTTTTTTGTCATATCTATACAAGATGTTGTTATGAACAAATTTGATATTCGCTGGATCAATGGCAGATATCTCGTCTACGCTTATCGCTGTAATATTGGTGCTACTTAAATCCATCTTTAATCCAGCCAATCTCCCTGTTTTGCTAATTGTATATAAATCTTGATCCGGATATAAATAGATCTTGCCAATATCATTTAGGCCCAATACAATTCTTCTTTCTATTCTGTTATCAATATATCCATTTGCCCCAAACTTTAGGGCAAAAAGATTATCAATATCCTCAAAATCCTCAATAATAAATTTCTCGTCTTTGAATTTATACTCTCTATCGATCCCCTCAAACTTGATTTCTGCAAGAGTCCTATCTGTTGTCCAATCATATATATCCGCTACAATATCTGCTGCAGGGGTTAGATCAATTATGCCTAAGTCATTTTCACCAGCCTTGATCTCTACTTCTTGTCTGATATCTACAAACTCAGGAGACTTGATTATGAGTTCATAATTACCCTTATACAAATTATCAATTGTTATATTCTCATCTTCGATTACGTACTCTTTTCCGCCAATTTCAATAATTACAAGTGCAGGATCAAATCCCTCTGGCATATTTAAAACTGCCTTGATACTTCCTTTGGGAAGCTCAACAATTTCGAATTCTCTATATGTTCGATATCGCCCTATAGCAATACTTCTTTCTACTGGCTCATATCCGTTTTTTTTCTAACAAGACCTTTACTTTTCCGTTATCTAGACCCTTTATCTCAAACTCTCCTTTGCTGTTTGTTTTTGTCTTATATTTCCCATCAATGCTAATTGATACATCTTCAATGTTTTTTTCGTATCTATCATAGACCTTGCCTTCTAGTGTTGACTTAAAGAGTATTGCATCTTTGCCTGTCCACCAAATATATATAAAGAAAACAAATAACAAGAGAAGGGATAAAGCAAATGCGCTTAAAATAAGTAAATTTTGCTTTAAACTTTTTTGCAACCACCAGTGTTTCAATTTGGCAATTTTGCCTTGTGGCTTGGAGTTTTTTTTCTTAAATTCAAGGTTATCAAGTGCTTCATCAAGCATATCTTTTGTCCTATCTATCTCTCTCTCTTCGTCCTTTTTTTCGTTTTCAAGTTCTAATTGTCTTTTTTTGTTCAATTGATTTTTTAAGATTTCGTCTTTTGGCATACAAATATTTTAACATGCTTGATATATACTTGTCTTAACTTAGTTGGTGCAAAAAAGTGGCAAAAAAATAATTTTTCCTGGACATTTATTCTTAACTATTCTAATATCACTTAAACCAAAAATCCCTCTAATTTTTATTGTAGCCAAATGCCTAAAGCAAATAAGCAGGTGAAATATATTTTTGTGTCCGGTGGAGTAATAAGTGCACTTGGCAAAGGGGTTACAGCAGCTTCAATCTCAATGCTTCTTAAGAAACATGGCTATAATGTATGTCCAATTAAATGTGAAAATAATTTAAATGTTGATTTTGGAACTATTAATCCTATTGAGCACGGAGATCCGTTTTTGTGTTTTGATGGTCTAGAAGGAGACCAAGATTTAGGGAATTACGAAAGATTTTTGGATCAAAAAGTCGGGCACGACAATTTCATGACGATGGGACAGTTATACCAAACTGTCATCAACAAAGAAAGAAGAATGGAATATGACGGAGAAGACGTCGAACCAATCCCACACATTGTAAACGAAATACTAGAGAGGTTCAGAAGTGCCGCCAAAAAGACCAATGCTGATTTTGTGGTAGTTGAACTTGGCGGCACAGTAGGGGAGTACGAAAATAATAACGGGTTGTATTATGAAGCGGCAAGAATCCTGGGATTGACTCAGCCCGTTGCGCACGTTCATGTCACATACGTACCAGTACCAGCTCATATTGGTGAACCTAAAACGAAACCAGCCCAATTGGGTATCAGAGAACTAATGAGCATGGGCATAAATATTGACTACCTCGTTGTTAGAAGTGAGCTTCCGATTGACACTCAACGCAAGTACAAGTTCGCAATGAAATTTCACATTGACCCAAAAAACGTTTTCTCCAATGAAAACTTGCCGGACATCCACTTGGTTCCACTACATCTTCAAAAACAAGGACTTGATAAACAGCTTTTGACCAACTTCAAATTAAAATTTAAAGAAATCAAACTTTCCTCCTGGGAGAAGTTTGTTGCAAAAAGGCTTAAACCCAAAAAGAAAAAGGTAAATATTGCAATTGTCGGAAAATACTTTGGGACAGGAGACTCAAGCTTAACTGATGCATATTATGCATTAATCGAAGCCATTAAGCACGGTGCTATCGCAAATGATTCCAAGATAGAGTTGAAATACATCAATTCTGACAAGCAAGAAAAAAATATTAGTTCTCTACTATCTGATGTTGATGGGATAATTGTCCCAATTGGTTGGGGTTCAAGAGGAGTCTCAGGCAAACTAAAAGCTATCAAATACGCAAGGGAAAATAAGATTCCTTATCTTGGTCTATGCTATGGTATGCAACTTGCGACAGTTGAATTTGCCAGAAACGTTGTTGGGATCAAAGACGCTGATACAGAAGAGAACAACCCAAAATCCAAAAACAAAATTATTCACTCAATTCCTTTTGATCCGAAATATCAAGTAATTAAGGGCGATGGCTGCTCAATGCGACTAGGAACATACCCTTGCGTCTTAAATAAAGATTCCTATGTCTATAGTATCTATGATAAACACAAAGCTTTTGCAGACAAGAAAAAGGGGATAGTTGAGGAAAGACACAGACATAGATTTGAGTTCAATAATGATTATCAAGGGCAACTTGAGAAAGCTGGTATGATTTTTTCTGGGAAATCCCCCGATGGAATGTTTGTTGAATTTATCGAATTGCCAAAAAAAATTCATCCATTTTTTGTCGCAACTCAAGGACATCCTGAGTACAAATCAACACCGTTATCTGCTCATCCTCTTTTTGTGGAGTTTGTCAAAGTAGCAATAGAAAATATCAAAATAGCTTAATTTACTGGCGTTTTTGGCATTTTTTTTGTAAGATACGGTTAAGTTTCAATCTTAACGTATTAATAACTTTTGATGAAAGAGACAATTCAAAAATCAATTTCAAAAGCCCTCAAAGATATATATGATATTACTATTGAGCCAAAAGACATTCACCTAGAAAGGCCCCAAAATGAATCCCACGGTGATTGGGCTACGAATGTAGCAATGAAACTATCAAAAGAGATAAAAAAATCCCCACCTGATATTGCCAAAATGGTTGTAAATAAACTTGACACTCAAAACTTAGGACTTGATACTCATATTGCTGGCCCGGGATTTATCAATTTCAAGCAGAATAATGCTAGCTTTGTAAAGGTGATCTCGAAGATATTAGAAAACAAGGAGTCTTTTGGTGACAATAAGAGACTCAAAGGTCAAAGAATAATGGTCGAATTTGCTCATCCCAACCCTTTCAAATCTTTTCATATTGGCCATTTGAGAAATATCATCCTGGGGGAATCTCTAGTTAGATTGTTTGAGGCCCAAGGAGCAGAAGTTATTCGTGTGAATTATCAAGGAGATGTAGGCATGCATATAGCAAAATGTCTTTGGGCGTTTATAAAAGTTCCTGAAGACCAATATCCTCAAAGCGCAGACGAAAAAGTAGCACTTCTTGGGAAATGCTATACCCAAGGTGCTACGGCTTTTGAGGAAGACGATAATGCTCAAGCTGAAATCAAAGCTATAAATGAAAAAATATATTCTCAAGAAGACATAGAAATTAATAAACTTTGGAGAATTGGAAAAGACTGGAGTTTGGAGAAATTTCACGAAATATACGAGAGAGTATATACGACATTTGAAAGAGAGTATATGGAATCAGAGACATTGCCATTTGTGCAAGATGCCATTTCAAAAGCGCTTGAAGCAAAGATTTTAACCAAAAGCCAAGGAGCTATTGTATTTGATGGTGCAAAATATGGCTTAGATACAAGGGTTTTCATTAATTCACAAGGACTTCCGACATATGAAGGCAAAGAGCTTGGACTTGCAGTTATAAAAAACAATGAATATGGCATTGTGGATCTTCATGTGCATAATGTAGCTGTCGAACAAATTAGCTTTTTCAAGGTCACTTTCAAAGTTAAAGAGCTTCTTTGGCCTGAGCAGTTCAAGGATAAACAGTATCATAATGCTTACGAATTTGTAGGTCTGAAATCGGGCAAGATGTCTTCAAGAAAAGGCCAAGTAATTCTCGGAAATGATGTACTTAATCAAGCTGTTGCCAAGATCAAGCCAATAGTAAGAGAGAAGGGCAAAGTTGAAAACATTGACGAAGTTGCAGAAACGATTGCCGTTGGAGCAGTGAAATACTCTTTCTTGAAAATCAGTCCTTTCAAATATCTTGCATTTGATCTAGACGAGAGTGTAAATTTCGAAGGAGATTCTGGACCTTATGTTCAATATACCTATGCAAGAGCCAAATCAATTCTCAAAGAAGCTGGAAACTACAACTATGAAGTAAATTTAGAAAGATACCTTACAAGTGATTATGAAATAAACGTACTCAAAACTTTGGAAAGATTTTCTGAAATCGTTGAAAATGCCAGTCGAGATTATAGTCCAAACATAATCGCCACCTATCTTTTGCAGCTTTCAACCAGGTTTAATAGTTTTTACAAAAACCTCCAAGTTATCAAAGCAGAAGACCAAAATACCAGGGACGCTAGGCTCATGCTTACAGAAGCAGTTTCTATCGTACTTCAGAGGGGACTTGATTTAATGGGCATCAGAACTGTCGAGAAGATGTAATCTTTTAACGTAATTATTATGTTGTTTTTTTCATTACTCGCTCCATTTCTTTGGGCGGTTACAAACCATTTAGACAAAGTATTCATTGATAAATATATCAAAGGGAGAAATATCGTCGTTACGATTCCTTTCATGTGCATGATCAGTATCTTCTCAATACCAATATTGTATTTCATCAACACTTCTGTCTTTGAGCTAAAAATTACCGAAATACTTCTTGTTATCTTTGGAGGCATACTTTATCCTCTTGCCGTATTGCCTTATATGTTAGCTCTTAAAAAGACGGACCCTTCGATTATTGTACCAATGTTTTAATTAAGCACACTATTTATCTATATACTTGGCAAAATCTTTTTCAACGAATCGTTAACCTTAGTGCAAATCTTTGCCTTCATATTAATAATAATTGGAGTAGTAGGGATAAGTTTAGATCTTTCACAAAAAATTCCACAGATAAAACTTGAGGTGCTTTTGATGATGACGTTTTCTTCTCTGATGCTTGCATTTAATTCTCTAATTTTCAAACTTGTCTCGAATAACAACCCTTTTGTGGTAGTTTCCTTTTGGCAAAATGTTGGATACTTTTTGGTGTTTCTTGGATTTATCTTGTTTGTCAAAAATGTCAGAGACACGTTTATATCAATCACACAAATTTATAAGGCGAAGGCTTTTTCAATAAATATTGTGAATCAATCACTCAATACCTTTGCTATTTTGTCCTATAATTATGCATTAACAATAGCCCCAATGGCTTTAGTAAATATCGTCCTTGGCATCCAACCAGTTTTCGTACTTGTTATTGGGGTGTTTTTGACAGTATTCTTGCCTAAAATAAGCAAAGAAGATATCTCCAGAAAAAATACTCACTCAGAAGGTAGTTTCTATATTGATCATTGTTATTGCAATTGTTCTAACTCAGATTTAGAAACTTTTTTTCTAATCTTCTGGATTGTAGCAAACAATATCAAAGCTGCGATCAAAACGAGCATGGCTACAAAAAACAGGGCAAGTATCTGATCAAGACTTAGCTTTTGGCGATTAAGTAGATTTGAATAAGTAGCTTCGACTTTTGATCTTAACAGTCCTGATAAATTATCTGATAAAGATTCATCTTGAAATTTGTATCTGACAAGTAAATCCTCTTGGAGGGTATATTGCCCTTCAGGGAGGCTTTCAATTACCTCGATATTGTAGTTTGCAACTTCCAGATCAAGTATTCCATAGCCAACACTAACTATTGCAGGTGGCTCATTTGGAGAAATTGAAGCTACGTGTGTGTAGAAATGATTCATATCTCCACCAATCAACGCTGGCCCATTTTCACCCCAGGTTACATCTACAGCCACCCATTGCTTTATTTTTGGGGCATAAATTTCTACCCATTGGTGGCTCTCTTGTGTATCTGACGAAGACTTTGGGTCATAACCATAACCAAAAGCAGCTCTAGCAGGCACACCTTGCGCTCTCATCAATGTTAAAAATAAATCAGAATATTCCATACAAACAGCCGCCCCTCCTTGCAAAGTTGCTACTGCGCCCTGTCTCTCATTTAATCCAAATCTTTTGACATCTGAATAATCTATCTTGTCGATGACGAAATTATAGGTATCAAGCACAAGTTTAGCAATATCGGTGTTTGAAGACTTCAAAACCTTTGCCTGATTTTGAATTGTTGGATGATCTACTTCCCAATAATCAGCTTTTGCCAAATAACTATTCATTTCGCCACCTATCTCGGACAAATTACCGAAATTGGCTATTTCCAAATCATTCACCTTGTTTATCGAAGCATATCCTTTTATGGTGATATTGCCATCAAAATTACTTTTTAATTTAAAACTTGCTATCAAATTTCCTTGACTATCTTGTTTTATCCACTCTGGTTCAGGCGTGATAGCTTCATAGTATATTTTTTGATCAATATCAGCAGTCATAATATTTCTTGGAATTACGATCTCATAGCGGTTCAAATTACCTGTATTTAATCTTTCTGACTTTTTGATGTTTTGAATTATCTCGAATTTGTAATATTGAGTTCTTCCAAACTGGATCCAAAGATAATTGCCAAGCATATCTTCTTTTGAAAAAGAGTAGACTTTGTAATTTCCAGATTGCCTTTCTTGATAAGACAGGTTAATAAAATTTATATCAGGATAATTAATTGGAACAAACACCAAGGTTTCATAGTTTGTTGAGTTTGAAGCATCCTCAAAAGTGCTATTTACAGCAAACCCATTGACGAAAAAATCCTTTAGAGCACCATTTGTCTCAAGCATTCCAGGATGTCTATATTCCATCACAAATGTCACACTACCGCCTGGAGATACAGCAGCAGGAAAATTTGTAGAAATTGAAGCAATATCCTTTTGTATTTTTGAAGTATATGAGATGTTTTGACCATTGGCTTTTATTGATAAACTATCTAGTGCCTTTTGTAATATTGTGGGATTATCCAGATTACCAGTTTCAATTGCCAATATTTCAAAATCCTTTTTGGCTCCGCCTGGAACATATAAATTAGAAGTATTATTTTT
Organism: uncultured Candidatus Saccharibacteria bacterium; assembly: GCA_964444125.1. GTDB lineage: Bacteria > Patescibacteriota > Dojkabacteria > B142 > JAFGMG01 > CAYUFB01. The sequence continues at coordinate 19,715 of CAYUFB010000002.1, read as the reverse complement.
GATCACTTCTGTCTCTTTGACCATAACGGAGAAGTCGTCTTGAAGATAATATTCTCTTGTAATAGTAGTTTCAAACTTGGCAAAAGCCTTCTGGGAGGTAAAAAAAAGAAATCCGAAAGCAACGATCAAGATTGTTACAAAATATTTTTTTCGCATGAAATCATTTTAGCAGAGATAAAAGAAAACGTTTAATAAAATTCGTGTTAAACTATCACCGTCAAAATGCAAAATACAAATTCTCAAACTCAATTAAACGAAAAACAGCTTGAAGCGGTCACTACAACACAAGGCCCAGTACTAGTTATTGCTGGCGCAGGTAGCGGCAAGACAAAGGTTCTAACCCAAAGGATTGCCTATATAATCTCCTCTGGACTTGCCAGGCCAGAAGAGATTCTTGCTGTGACATTTACCAACAAGGCCGCTACAGAAATCAAAAACAGAATAGCAAAAGAATTGTCTTCAGGTCAGAATGCCGGCATTGTAACGTCTAAGACGTTATTCTGGGCGGGAACTTTTCATGCTATTTGTGCCAAAATCTTAAGAATCGATGGCTATCACATAGGTATTGACTCAAGTTACACGATATACGATCCAACTGATCAGAAATCTATTATACGAGAAATCCTAAAAAGGCTGGATGTCGATATCAAAAAGTTCCCGCCAAAAGCAGTGCTCAATACAATTTCATCTGCAAAAAACGAGCTTATCACATCAGATGGTTACAAAATGTACGCTACAGGACTATTCCAAGAAATGATTTCCAAGATTTATCCTGAGTATCAAAAAACCCTAGAATCCAATCAAGCATTAGATTTTGACGATTTGATAATGAAGACAATTATTCTTTTTCAGCAAACCCCGGAAGTATTGGAGAAATATCAGGAACTATTCAAGTATATCCTAATTGACGAATATCAAGACACAAATTACGCTCAATACACTTTCGCAAAGCTTCTTGCATCAAAAAGGAAGAATATCTTTGTTGTGGGCGATGACGCACAAAGTATTTATAAGTGGAGAGGAGCAGATATCAAAAACATACTAAACTTTGAAAACGACTATGACGAGGTCAAGACAATCAAGCTAGAGCAAAATTACAGATCAACTAAGACAATACTTGAAGCATCAAACAAGGTAATCTCTTACAATAAAGGACAGAAAAAGAAAAAACTCTGGACGGACAATGATAATGGTGATCTAATTTCTGTATACGAAGCACCAGACGATAGGTCTGAAGCAGTAAATATTGCCCAGATGATCAAGAAATTATCAGATATAAATGATATTGCCATTTTGTATAGAACAAATGCACAATCAAGAATTCTCGAAGAAGCAATGATCAGTCATCAGATCCCTTACAAGATTGTCGGAAATGTCAGATTTTATGATAGGAAAGAAATCAAAGACATCCTTGCCTATATCAGACTTATCGCAAATCCCAAAGATAATGTTTCATTAAAAAGGATAATCAATACACCAAGACGTGGGATTGGTAATATTTTGCTTACGAATTTGACTGCGTATTCATCCCAACAAGGATTATCAATCTTCGAGGCGCTTGAAGCTAAAGACATAGATTCTCTTCGACTCTTTTTATCGGCAAGCCAATTAAAGAAAATCGAAGGCTTCACAAACCTGATTTTATCCCTTCGCGCGAATTTGAAGACCATGGATTTAGTCGATTTTCTAAAAGGAGTATTAGAAAGAAGCAATCTTCTTGAAGAGTACAACGACAAAAGTGAAGAAAGTCTGTCCAAGATTGAGAATATCAAGGAATTTGTAAATATTTCTGTCAAATACAAAGGTGAAATTGCCTCAGATGTGATCGAATCGTTCTTAGAAGACATCTCACTTCTTGAAGAACAGGCAAAGGAAGCTGACAAAGATACATCAACCAACAAGGCGACTTTGATGACTATTCATGCTGCCAAAGGTTTAGAGTTTGACTATGTCTTTGTATGTGGTCTTGAAGAGAATATTTTTCCACATTCAAGAAGTTACGCTGACCCTGACGAACTGGAAGAGGAGAGAAGGCTTGCGTATGTTGCATTTACCAGGGCCAAAAAGAAACTATATTTATCATACGCAAGCCGTAGAAGTTATATGGGAAGCTATCAAGACATGCTTCGTTCTAGATTTATCGACGAGATTCCAGAAGGTTTAATTGAATACATTGAAGACTGCAAGCCAGTTAGTTCTAGTTTTGGTTATATACAAGAAGAGGAGGAGACCTCGTCTTATTATGACACTCTAGATATATGCCAAGGCTCTCGTGTAAGAAGTGAATATTTTGGCATTGGCGAAGTAATATACATTGACGATGAGATTATCAGAATCAAATTCGCTTCCGGGATCAAAGAACTAGCCAAAGAATATGCCAGACTGGAACTCGTTTGAAAAATATCCCCCTTTTAGTTCGTTTGGAAATCCTGCATTATCTTTTCATAGAATGATTTTGCAATTTGCTGATGCGTTTCTCGATCAAAGTGATAGCCATCAACCTTGCTAAGTTTGACAAATTCAGCAAGATCAATGAATTGTAAATCATATTGCTTTGATATCTCTTCATAAAGTACACCAAGTGATCTTGATTTACTCTCAGCACCTTTATATTTTTCTTGCACACCTTCTACACTTTCATCAATAATAGTTGGACTTATTAATAATATATTCGGCGAATTTTTTGCCTGATTGAATGCTGTCGAATAAATTAATTTAATAAGCTTTTCAATATTTGAAGCAATATCCGAAGGCGTCTGATTATACCTTTCCTTCATATCATTCGTACCTAGAAATAAAATTAGATAATCAATTGGATCATGTGTAAGTAGGCAAGGAAGTAAATAATTTTCGCCGTTTCTTCCGGGTTTCTGATCATCATCTATAACTGTTGTCCTGCCATTTAGTCCTTCTTCAATTATCTCAAATTCTTCTCCAAGTAGCTTTTGTAAAATCCCAGTCCACCTTAAATCAGGACCATATCTTTTGGCTTGTCCTGGAATATATCCCCAGGTATTTGAGTCACCAAAACACAATATTCTTTTAGCTTTTGGATTTGTATTCATAAATAATTAGTCAAATTTTTTAATTATCTCCACAATTTTTTTTGCATCTTCTTCTGTCACCTTTATAAAAGTTGGCAAGTTAATTACTTTTGGCGTAATTTCGATCGTAATCGGGCAACTTTTTGGATCAAAACCAAGAACGGCCAAGTATTTCGGATCTGTAAATAATATCCTGTTGTACCAATTGCCAGCAATTACATGATGTTTTCTTAATTTCGCAAGAACTCTTATTGGCTCGTCTACCAAAAGAGGATATCTAAGTGGGGTATATTTTGCAGTTTTTGAATAAGTGTTACCAAAGGCTTCGTCATAAATTTGACCAATTATCCTTCTGTGTTCATTGAATTTATCTAATTTTCTTAATTGATTTAGACCAATTTCTGCTAATACTCCTGGCATCTTAGCTGGCATCCAATTTGGGAAACATCCTCGATACTCACATCCTTCAACCATATTTCCCATAAGGCCAAGTTTATGCCCAGCTTGAGAAAATAACCTCCCAATAGTAAATTTTCCTAATCCTACAAAATATAAAGGCGTGATAATCGCCCAGAGTAGGGGATTTATTAACCAAACAAATATTCTTCTATAGCTAAACTCCTTGAGGTTTCTTTGCTTGTCTTTCAAACTCTTGTACAAAGCCTCATCTCTCACAACCGCCATACCTCCTCGAAGTGATGTCATAGTTTTTTCTATACCAAATGTTAGAACCAATGCATCAGATGTTTTGTCGTCCCAAACATCTCTCTGCAAAGAGTGTGCATGGTCTTCGACGATTTTTATATCATCTCCGACAAGCTCTCTAATTTTTTGAACATCGATAAACACACCAAAAGTATGTTGAACTAAAACTGCCTTAGTCTTATTGCTAATCTTTGCTCTTAAATCATCTAAGGAAATATTGAAAGTATCAGGGTCTGTGTCAATATAAACTGGAGTAGCACCTGCTTGTAACACAGAATTGACAATTACTACACAAGTGAAACTGGGAACTAACACCTCATCTCCTTTCCCAATATCCCAAGCTTCAAGCAATTTGAAAAAAGATGTCCTTGCCGAATCGAATGCGATTGCAAAGGAATTGCTGTCTGCTGATACATAATTTGCAATCTCTTCTTCAAACTTATAAACAGCCTCTTCCTCTCTCCAAGCCCAAGGTCTAAAAAGGCTTGCAAATATCAGTTTGATATCGTCTTTTTGAATATTTGGAGAAGTGCCTATAAATAAGTTTTTCATACTTGATTTTAGCTTAAATTGTATAAAAGAGAAAACAAATTGAACTGTAATGCCCACTTAAGATATAATATATATATATCAATAGGTTTAAGTGAGTTTTCTCTTAGAAATACAACCACCAGACAGTATATACACCTCAATAAATACATGGGGATGTCATCAAATAGGCTTGGTTGATGCGTTAACACAAGCTGGACTAGACACATCCGCCATTGAAATAAATATCAATCCTGGTTATACAATAACTCAAGAAGATCTGCTTGATTACTTATTTATTGCTGGCAACCCGGAAACCACACAATTATATTCTCTTCCCAAAACAATTTTAAGTAGAGGTCGAGAAACTGGAAGGACGGACAAAGCTGTAATATTATCTGACAAGTCAGGTTATGGACATGTAGGGTGTCTTCTCACCAAAGGCTTGTCGCTTAGATGGTTGTTGGATGCTCAATATTTTAAGGCAAAAACAAAAGACCCAAATCCTATCATACCAGGATTGACGCTCTTTGATGAAATGTTTCTTGAGACATATATTGGAGACACACTTGAAGATATGGGAGCTCATATAGGGATAACTATAGCAACCCTCAAAATCTCATTTAGAGATTTAAAACAAATGTATTCCTCACAAGGAGTTTTGGGTCAAAGATATGCAGAAATATTAAGTAACGTGATGAGTGCAAAACATCTAATTGATGACGACTTGGTATGTGCAAGTGTAAGATTGACCGACCCTACTAGAATAGATTGTGAATACTTCGCCTTTTTTGACGAAGACGGAAAACTCCTCCCCGAATCATTCGATCAAATGGTATCAAGCTACCTTTGGCTAAAAGAAGAATTCGAATTTAATCAATATGAAAAATTCAAAGATAAATTCAATGTCCCAGAACAATACATAAGACACTTCCAAAAACCCACAGACAAAATAAGTACCAATGACATGATTGAACATGCAAAATTTTTGTTATTCGTCATTTCTAGAAATTTTGCACAAGTTATGAAAACACCTTTTGATGCCTGGTTTGACCAGAAAGACATTGGGAATCTCGGAAGATTACATGACTTTGCCATTTCATTGGACTTCATGGATATGAAGCCTGATCATTTTTTTACAATTGAGAGTTTTAAAAACTTCTTGGATTCAATAAAAAATCCCTACATTTTGACCAAAAGTATCATCGAAGCTGTGGTAAACGATGCTTTTACAAGTGCGGCTTATTACCAAAAAAACTATGCGGACATTGCAAGTTTCTCTATTAGTTAAAAGCCTAATACTCCTCGCTTACTAATGTTTCTTCGCCATTAAATATCTGCAAATAGTTTGCATAACCATACCTTATCAATCCCGTATTAATAAAATGATTATCAAAATCAATTTCCGCTAAATGTGTATGTCCGGTTATCAAATACTCATTTTCCATTAAATTGGTTTTTGCCCAGTTTTTTAAATCTTCGTTTTGGCCCTTATATCTCTCAAAGTAATCTTCATTTTCAATAAACGTACCAACACTATCAATCATTCTGCCAAACTTGATAGCAGCCCGATTCGCAAACAAATAGGGATATTCTTGTTCTAAAGAAGGTGTTATCAAATGTCCATGTTCAATAACATACCTTTTCTCTCCAATAGTTAAAAAAAATCGATCAGTTTGATATTTTGAGAAATTCAATACATCCGCATCACTAAACCTTTTAAGATTGTGATTACCATATATATAAACCGTGTCTTTTTCTAATAATAAGGGAAACAAATTTCTGTAATCAGAATTCATGAAATCATCAAACCCACATTCGTAATTATCAAAAAAATCACCATTAATAACAATTTTGTCCGCTTCAGAAATTATATTTTCTAGATAATCATACTTGTTTAGATCATTTTCACACCCAAGATGTGTATCGGAGATAATAATAATTCTTTCATCTTCATCATATTCAAGTTCCAATTCACTTATTTGCTCAACGCCTTTAACACTGGTCAAATTATATACAAAATAAACTCCACCAATAGCTAATATTGGCAGAAAAGTCAGGGCAAATAAACGTTTATAATATTTTGCGTTTGAAGTTGTAAACAAGCTTCCTTAAGACTAATAAATATACAAAAATTTGGGCCTTGAAGGCACTAATTTGTATCTCCATTATACCAACATGGTCAATTCTAGTTCCCCCAAAACTGAGCTTATTTGAAGAATAACCCTCATGTTGTTTTGAATTTGGAATAATGCCCCAAAAATCATATACCTTGGATCCAAATTCTTTGGCCTTACAAACAGAATGCCAGCGAAGTAGATATGGAGCCTTCAAGTTTGGGTGCAACCTATTTGATCCTGCATAGAAACTTGATGCCCAGTTCTGAGTTCTCTGAGATATGTTCATCGCAATTACATCACCCTCGAAACTTGCTTCTATCAAGGCAAGATTATTTGTTCCCTTAAAACTGTCAAAAAGTTTCAAAAAAGAGTCATACGGTCGAATCGGATATCCTCCCGTTCTTTTTTGAGTTTCCTTCATAAGACCATAGAACACTTTCAATTTCTCATTAATTTCTGGATCGTCCGGAAGATATTCGTGAATTTGAACACCTTTTTTTTGAGCATACCTGATATTGTATCTAGTATTTTTGTCCATTAAGCTCATTAATTCGTCTTCAGATAATTCAAGAGAATAGAGAAGTTTGAAGACTGGTTGCATATTTCTATTTGTCTTTTCAAACCCTGCCTTCATAAATATATCGATTATTTCTTCATCAAAAAAATGCCCTAAACCTTCGATGTTTTTGTTAATAATTTGATGTTTTAATTTCGTACTCTCATCGACATTGTCAATTTCTTGTTTCTTATCGACTAAATGACCAATTTTTGGATCGATTTCAATAAGAAAGCAGTTTTGTTCCCTAGCAAGTAAAAGCAAAGCTTCTTTCCACGAATCAATTTCTTCAGCAAGGTCGTTTGTCGACTGGAAAACCGGTCCATGAGGGACATACATTAAATTACCCAAAAAGCCGGCTTTTTTAATTAATACAATTGATCTAACTTTCGTATCTTTGCTTGTGACATAATGAGGCGACCAGCCTTCAAGTCTTTTGACTTCGCCCCATTGAGAAAATTGCAAAATATCACCCCATTTTGAAGAAGAAACGAAAGAATTCCAGGTTGAATCGGTATTGTTCATGAAGATAGTATACAGCAGAGAGTGTTGAGTGACTAGTTTTGAGTTATGAGTCGTGAGACTTGAGTATTGATTATTGATCCAAACATATGCGCCTTTATTTAGTAGCGAGGACTTATTCACCTTACTATCAGGTATAGAATATTTGTTTTACTACTCAATACTCAAAGCTCAATACTGAATACATCATACTTCAAACCAATCTAGTCCTGCTTCTGAGAAAAACTATTTAATTAACTTGTTAATTACAGTACTTTGTTTTCATTTTATTATTTTTGACTTTTTACTCATCACTCAATACTCATTACTAGATACTCTCTACTGCCTTATTCCAATCTCATCGGCATGATTATGTGTAAGAAATCTGGATCTTCTGCATCTCTAAAGACTCCTGGAGAGGTAATGCCTTGGGTTTCATATAAGATTTTGTCACTTTTTATAGCATTTATCATATCCTGAAGAAACTTGATATTATATGCAGTCTCAAATCCTTCTCCTTGAATATCAAGAATATCAACTTTGCTCTCGTTATTACCTATATCTACAACATTTGCGATTAATTCAAGTTTCTTACTTTCAGGATCTACCTTGAATCTAACTTTGTTACCTATTACATTTCTTGCAAAAATACTTGCAATTTTGATACTTGTGGCAAACTCGTTCTTCAGGATCTTAAATCCGTAATTTTTTTCTGCAGGAATTATTTGAGTATAATCTGGAAATTCACCATCAACTAATCTTGTCGTAAACTCCGTATTTCCAACTTTAAATAATACCTGGCCTTTTCCTTTTTGTAGGTAAACCTCGAGTAGGGCATCTTCATCAACAGATTCCTTGATAATTTTTTCTAATTCAACTAGCGATCTTGCTGGAATAACCTCTTTGATATCTTCCGCGCTGCCTTTTTCAACTTTTAAGTTTTTCTTGGATAATCTAAACCCATCAACACCAACTAATGAAACTTTTCTACCTGTTGTCTCAAGAAGAAGCCCAGTAAGTACCGGTCTTGAATCATCAGTTGCTGTAGCAAAAGCTGTTTGATTGATTGCATCGGCAAAAAGATAGGCATTCAAACTAAACGTTGGGTCTCCTGATACTTGTGGAACCTCAGGAAAGTCTGTCGCAGGAATTATCATAAATTCTGCACGGTTATCCACAGACTTAACCTCAAGAGTTTGATTAACTTGAATAAGCTCCAATTTACCTGATTGGAGTGAATTTACAAATTCTGCAAGAAGTTTGGCACTGACTGTTACTTCTCCCTCTTCTGCAATCTCCGCGCCAATCCAGGTATTTACTCCAATTTCTAAATTTGTCGCTGATAGCTTCACTTTTCCTTTTTCACAATTGATCAAAACATTTGCAAGAACAGGTATATTTGGTCTATTTGATACTGCTTTTGCAGCTTGATTGAGTGCTTTAGAAAAATTCTCTTGCAAAATTGATACTTTCATCTCTAAATATATTTTTATATATAAAATAGTAGGCTTATTAGTAACTGTGTATTTGTGTATATTCTCTCAGATGTTCTTGTCCTAAGCAAGTTTAAAACGAAATTATCGTGTGGATATCTATGTTGATATAGTATTTAAATTGTTAAGAATTATTTCTAATTGTTCACGAAATCCTTCGTCAATTTTCTTTTTCGTCTCTATCTTGTCTATTGCATGGATCACTGTTGTATGATCTTTTCTTTCCAATATTTCGGCGATTTTTTCTAACTTGTATCCTAATTCTTCTCTTAAAATAAACATACAAATCTGCCTAGCAAGGGCAAGTTCTGCAGTTCTTCTTGGTCCTTTGAGATCTTTAAGCGTTATATCGAATTCTTTCGATACAACTTTTAATATGGAGGCGGGTTTGATTTTTTCTCTTTTGCTTCTTTGATCTCTTCCAATAATTCTTGCAACTTCATTGATCGTAAGTCCTGCTTCATGCATAGAATTGTATAATGATACTTTCTGCAAAGCACCTTCTAGTTCTCTTATATTGTCTTTTATTTCTCTAGCGATGTATTCAGTTATATTGCTTGGTAAATCAACACCAAGTTCTCCCATTTTCTTTTCTATAATTGCAAGGCGCATCTCAAAATCCGGCGGCATTATTTCTACTACAACACCTCCTTGAAATCGAGATTTTAATCTTGGCTCAAGTCCATTTATCTGATCAGGGGTTTTATCTGATATTAATACAATCTGTTTTCCTGAATTGTGTAGTTCGTTATAAGTATTAAAAAACTCACTTTGTGTTTCAACCCATTTACTGATTAACTGAATATCGTCAATGATTAGTAAGTCTGTTGATCTATATTTTTTTCTAAATTCCATACTCGTTCCCTCTCTAATTGATTTGACCATATCATTTAAAAACCCTTCACTAGTGGTGTAATAAACTTTTTTGCTTGGATATCTCTCAAGGACTTCACGTCCAATTGCTTGAGCAAGATGAGATTTGCCAAGACCTGTTTTGCCTTGTACAAAAAGAGGCATATACACTTCTCCTGGTTTCTCTGCCACAGCTTTTGCAGCAGCAAGTGCGATTCGATTTGAGTTCCCTGCAACGTAATTAGAAAATGAGTATTTTGGATTGAGCTGAGACTTTTTAATCAATGTTTGCAAGTCCTGGCTTACTCCTTGGTTTAGTCCAAATAGAGGAACTTCTTTACTAAATTCTTCTGGTGTGACCTTTTCTAAAGGTTTTGAAGAAAGCTCAGGGTCTACTTCATATTTAGGTTCAACATCTTTGCCATAGACATAGCTTAGGGTATCTTTTATTGTCTTGTGATGTTTTTTCTTAAGCCAGTCGCAAGCGTAAGAGTTTTTGACTCCAATTACTGCATTTTCAGATCCAATTTTGACTAACTTTGTATCTTTAAACCAAGTTTTAAACTGTGCAGGGGAATCAATTTTGACCTCGATTTGAGCAAGCACTACTTTCCAGAGTTCTTGGACGTTTTCCATATTTAGTATTAATTTGACATGTAAAGAAAACGCGTGAGCAGTGATAGAAGATCCCTCAAGCCACAAGGGCTTGAGGGGCTTTCTGTTGGTTCGCGTACGTTTGAATTGTCTAAAGAATATCCTAAATGTAGATAAGTTACAAATGTAGTTGCATTTGTATACAATTTTGTTTTGTGGATAACTCTGACAAGGAGTTAGGGATAATTTTCTTGTGGGTGTATAGTAAAAAGATACGCGAAACAAAACCGAAACTTTTCTGTGAAGAAAATTTCGCTTGAAATGATAAAATAATTATTGTTAATATCAGCTATGTTCAAATTTCTTATAAATACTCCAAAAAATATTGTCTTGTTACTAATTAGAATATATCAAAAAACGCTTTCAGCAGATCATTCATTTTGGGCAAACCCATCTAAGTTTCGTGTTTGTATTTATTATCCAAGCTGCTCAGAATATACGTATCAGGCGATAGAAAAGTACGGAATTATTAGAGGATCGTTTATGGGAGCAAGAAGAATTGTAAGTTGCAATCCGTTTTCAAAAGGCGGGTTCGATCCAGTAAAATAATATTGAAGAATAATTTTCATTCTGTTAATATACTCCCTAGGAGTATATTAGTTTCAATTATTATTTGTCTTTCTATGGAAAAAATTCAATTGGCAATTATTGGTTCGGGACCTGCGGGACTGACTGCAGCAATTTACGCTGCCAGGGCTGGTGTCAAACCAGTAATTTTTTCTGGAACAAATCCTGGAGGACAATTAATGCAAACGACTATTGTAGAAAATTACCCAGGATTTGCTGAAGGTGTCAGAGGTCCAGAGCTGATGCAAAATATGATCAATCAAGCCAAGAATATGGGCGCAGAAATGCTTTTTGAAACTATTGATGAGGTGGATTTTTCAAGGAGACCCTTCTTGATCAAATCATCCGAAAAAGAATACAAAGCAGATTATGTCATAATTGCAACAGGCGCTGTTCCCAAGAAACTTGGCATAAAAAGCGAAAACAAATTCTGGGGAAGAGGAGTATCAAGTTGTGCAACATGTGATGGGGCATTTTTTAAGGACAAGACTGTAGCAATTATAGGTGGCGGAAACGTTGCCTTTGAGGACGCATTGTATATGACAAATCACGCAAAAAAAGTCTACTTGATTCACAGAAGAGAGGATTTCAAGGCAGAAAAAGTAACAGTTGAAAAAGCCAGGACAAACAAAAAAATTGAGTTCTTGTTAAACTACGAAGTTGAAGAGGTACTTGGCGATCAAAAAGTTGAAGGAGCGAAATTAAAACCAACAATTGATAAGTTATCGACAAAGAAAATAAAAATTGATGGAATGTTTGTAGCAATTGGGTATCTACCCAAAACAGAAATCTTTCGAGACCAGGTTGAACTTGATGCAGGCGGCTATATCAAAAAATATTCAAAGAGCTCGACAAGTGTGGAGGGTGTGTATGTAGCAGGTGACGCCGAAGACTATATATACAGACAAGCTATAACAGCTGCCGCAGATGGTTGCAAGGCTGCCATGGATTTGATTAATGATATTACATAATTAAATATCTAAACTATGGATCCGTACAAAGATGCCAAGAAGCAATTACAAAAAGTTGCTAAACTTATTAACTTAAACAAGGACGATTTAGACTATCTATCAAGCCCGAAGAAATTTATTGAGCTAAATATTCCTGTTTTATTAGATAGCGGTCAAACCAAAATTTTTACAGCTTTTAGATCTCAATTTAATGATAATCTGGGGCCGTTTAAAGGGGGTATACGATATCACCCAAACGTATCTGTTTCTGAAGTAAAGGCGTTAAGCATGTGGATGACATGGAAATGCGCAATAGCAGATATCCCTTTTGGTGGTGGCAAAGGTGGTATAGTAGTTGATCCAATGAAGCTAAGCAAAAAGGAACTTGAAAGACTTTCAAGAGGCTATATAAGAGCAATTTATAAAGATATAGGTAGCGATGTTGATGTGCCAGCACCTGATGTAAATACCAATCCAGAAATTATGGCGTGGATGTTAGATGAATATGTGACCTTAACAGGCAAAAAAGATCTAGGCGTTGTAACTGGAAAACCTGTTAGTTTAGGAGGTTCCCTTGGTAGGGAGGCGGCAACAGGAAGAGGAGGTGTTTTTGTCCTTGAAGAACTGGTCAAAAACGAGAAATTAAACAAAAAAAATCTAAAAGTAGCTATTCAGGGATTTGGGAATGTTGGCTATTTCTTTGCTCAAATAGCACAAGAGCAGGGTTTTGTTGTTGTTGCAGTAAGTGATTCAAAAGGTGGTGTATACAACGAAAAAGGCTTAGATATAAACAAATTGATTGAGTACAAAAAGAAAAACGGCTCATTAAAAGGATTCGCAAACATAAAATTCGTCAAAGGGGATTCAATTTTGGAGCTAGATGTCGATGTTTTGGTCCCTGCTGCATTAGAAAACGCTATCAACAAGACGAATGCGCAAAAGATCAAAGCCAAATACATCATTGAAATGGCTAATGGGCCGGTAACATTTGAGGCAGATGAAATATTAAAGAAAAATAAAATAATGGTTGTGCCGGATGTCTTGGCAAATTCTGGAGGTGTTACTGTTTCTTATTTTGAATGGGTTCAAAATAAACAGGGCTACTATTGGACTGAAAATGAAGTAAATAGCAGACTTGAGAAACAAATCAATAATGCGTTTGATAAATCATACAAACAGATGAAGTCTTTGAATGTAACATTTCGTGAAGCTGTATATGCTTTGGCTGTCAAAAAAGTTTTGGAGGCAAGGATTATTTGAGCTTCAAAAACTTCTGAATAAGATTGAAATATTTGCTTATATCGCTTTCTTCTGAAGTAATCTTGAGTTTATCGGACAAATTTTCTATGACTATCTTTTTGTTTAGGGTTGTTTCGAAGTAGCATTTATTTTCTATCATATGCACAATTTTATAGCCGTGTAATAAAAGAAATTCCAGAAGTTCATGAAATTGCGATTCTCTGATTACTTTTTCAAGCTTGATCTCTCTCACGAAACTTTCCTGGTTAGTTGAAAGTGTAAATCCAAGAGTTTCAAGGGTTTTAGAAATCACAGCAGAATTTGGAAAAAGATAAGTCCATTTACCTTTTTTTGTCTTTGTTATAAGGCCGTCTTGCTCAAGAAGTGAAATATGGTGAGATAAAGTTGAGGGTTTTATAGAGAAAGATTTTTCTAATTCGCCTAGACAGTTGCCCTTGAAAGGGTTTGTATCCTCAATATCGCAATACTTACTATTGTTGATAATCTTGACAAGAATTTCGTATCTGCTTGGATCAATTAGTGAGGCAGGCATCATGATTTAATATTTTCTAATTAAGCTGACTACTTTGCCACGAATCTCAATATCTCTATAAAATCTTGGCTTCAACTCAGAATTCGCTGGCTGTAACCTGATTCTGTTTTTTTCTTTGTAAAAAAGTTTTAAGGTGGCAAGATTATCTTGTACTATTGCAACAACGGTATCTCCGTTTATGGCGGTATTTTGTTCTCTGACTATTATCACATCTCCATCAAAGATGCCTTCTTCGACCATACTATTGCCACGAACAGTTAGTGCATAATAGCGTCCGTTTTTGTACAAAATATTCCGATTGACCATCATGGGTTCAGGATCTTCGACTGCCTCAATAGGTTCTCCAGCAGTAATTGTCCCAAGGTTTTGGATCTCAACAAAGTTTGCCTCTTCTAAGTTCGGATTTACAATTTCTATGCCTCTTGCTTGATTCATCTCTTTTTTTAAATATCCTTTGGCCTTGAGATTTTCAAGATGCTCGTGGACGGTAGAAATAGCTTTGAGTTTGAAGTGCCTCTTGATTTCTTCTAGTGAAGGAGAGTAGCCATGTTTCGAATTGTATTCTTCAATATAATCTAGAATTTCACGTTGTCTTCTGGTAAGCGATTTATACATATATTTATTTTTACATCTTTTTTATAATACCGAAAGCAAGCCGAAGATGCAAGTCGAAATTAATTAGACTGTATAATGCTTCCGTCAACAAGTCTCCAAGTTATCTCCCTTGTGTTGTAAAGAGTATACTTTTGATTATCGATTGTTACTTCAACAGAATCGGGTCTTGGCGTTTGTAAAGCAAATGAAGTTTTTGAGACATATTCAAGTTTAGTTCCTGGTTGATAAACCTGGTTGGTCTCTATTGTTCCATCATTGGTTATTTTGACATTTGCTTCTCTATTTATGATTGTGACTGTTATCTTCATTTCTTGTTTGATAGGACTTGTCTCTGTTTTGTCCTCTTCTTTTTCTGTTTGGGCAAGTTTATCTAATCTAACTATATTCACTGACAGTTCGCTTTTCCTGCCAAATTGATTTTCCGCAATAAACAGGAAGTTGTTTTCACCTAGGTTCAGATTGATGTCACGAATCTCGAATTGGGCTAGATTATTTGTTGCGACATTGTCTCCATTGAGCTTAAGGCTAGCATCAACTGATATCTTGCCCTTGAAGCTGATCGTTGCATCATTTGTTTCAAATATTTGAGATTCTCCGCTTGAAACAATGGTAGGAGAGGTGATCTCTAGAACAGGTCTTTTTAGTATTGTGTTAACTTGTGTGCCTAAATAATAGAGAATAAAGAGTGTAAAAATCGCAACAATAGCAATAATGATTCTTTCTGGTGTAATGCTCAAATCAAGGCTTTTGGAATTAATATTTTGTACATCAGCAATTTTGGCACTTAAGTTTTGGGTATTTTCTCTTCTATACAGTGCAAGTGCTTTTTCCTGATCGATTCCAAGATATCTGGCATAATTTTTCAAAAATCCTTTGACATAAACTTCTGAAGCAAATGATGAGTACTTTCCTTTTTCCAAATCCTCCAAATACTCTGGCCGGATTTTGATTATCTCTGCAACTTGTCTATGTGACAATCCCTTTGCCTCCCTTTTTTCACGAAGCAGTTCTCCAATTGTTTTTACTTTAAATGGTGTTTGAATCATGGTTGCATTATAGCAGTTTTTTTCTATTTGATAGATTTTGCAATTACTTCTTAGTATACTTCTAGTATCAATGGGCAAATACTTTTATTCCAAAATCTACATATATATTTTTTTTATGATTTGATTTTTGCTTACCCGGTTTACAATCTTTTGTTTTCTAGATCGGGACTAAGAAACGAAGAGATTAGTATGTTGCTTGCTTGGTGGGCGTTAGTTGCGGTTGTCTCTGAGATCCCATCAGGTATTATTGCTGACAAATGGAGCAAAAAATGGCTGATTGTGATTGCACCGTTATTGAAAGCATCGTGTTTTGCCATTTGGGCACTATTCGGCGGATCTTTTCTTGTCTTTGCCCTGGGTTTCTTGTTGTGGGGAAGTGCAAGTGCGTTACTAACTGGCACTTTCCAGGCCTTTATATATGATTCGATGGCTTATAAAAAGAATCAAATCGAATTCCCAAAAGTGCTAAGCAAGATATATTTTTGGAAGCGATTTGGTATAGCTATTGGATTCATTCTTGGTGGGCTTTTTGCCTCAATTGCACTAACTTTGCCATTTTATTTATCACTTATACCTCTTGTTTTAGGAATTCTTATAGCCCTCAGATTTGAAGAAGTGCCCAAAGTTAGTGAGGTCGAGGACGAAAAAGTACTTGGATATTTGATTAAATCTCTAAAAGACATAAAAGGTTCGAAAGAAATTCAATATTTTATTTTTGGCAATAGTTGCCTTGGGAGTTTTGGGAAATCTAGAGGAGTACGATCAATTATATTTTGAATTAGTCAGTTTGCCAGTTGCAATGTTTGGTATTATGGCTTTTTTGCCTTCGATTATTTCTGCTTTTGTCGAAGGCAATAGCTTTAGATTGAAAAACAAGCCTTGGGCTTTTTTCGTTTTGCCATTACTATCAGGTATATTTTTCTTATTAACTGGACTGATCATAAATATGCCTTCGATTATATTTCTAATTATGGGCTATATAATAATTAGCCCTCTGAATGTTTTAGGTGAGGCATTTATTCAAAAAGAAATTAATGGCAATAATAGGGCAACAATAATTTCTGTTGTGAATTTTTCAAAACATTTGATGGGAATACTCTTTTATGTATTATTTGCTATCATTATAAGTTTGTTTGAATTATCTGGGATATACTTGACTACTTCAATCATTTTATTCTGTTTTGCCTTATACTCGATTTATATAAAGTTTAAAATTAAATAATATTTTATTGATAAATTCATGTTAAAAATCCCAATTCTTCTTGCAACAGCGAGAGACGAGAGAAGATCTGAAAATGTAGCTAAACTTGTACTATCTAGTGCTATTGAATATGGATTCGATAGTCAAATTGTGGATGTAAGAGATCATATGACAGATAGAACTATTCCTTCTTGGCAAGATCCAAGTGTCTCGAAGAAATGGTCCCAGATAATGAGTGCTGCAGATGGCCTAATTATTGTCACTCCAGAATATAACCACAGTTTCCCAGGGGAACTAAAAATTGTACTAGATCAACTATACAAGGAATATGAAAAGAAACCGGTTTCAGTTTGTAGTGTATCAACAGGGTTGCATGGTGGATTGCGCGTTGTAGAGTCTCTTTGGAATGTGTTAATTGAGCTATCACTTGTCCCAAATCCAAGAACAATTAACTTTGGAGATATCAAAAATCTTTTTGATGAAAATGGAAATATAAAAAATATAAAATATATTGACTATATTGAGAAAATGCTGGAACAAATGGAGTGGTATGCTAAAACCTTGAAATATGGTAGAGAAAATTTTTCTTAACTTGATGTAACTTGATATAATCAAACATATAATGCACCTATAGCTCAATGCTCAAGGAAGGGTTGGTGAGCCAAATGAAATGCAGGCGAGCTTACCTGACATTAGTCCGCCGAAGTCTCGTTCTACGAGACGAAGGAGGAGATAGAGCTTATTTAGAGTCGAGTTTGACCAGAAAAGTAAGAAGAATAGGTTATGATAATCTTTAGAACTAGACT
Source organism: uncultured Candidatus Saccharibacteria bacterium (assembly GCA_964444125.1). Taxonomy (GTDB): domain Bacteria; phylum Patescibacteriota; class Dojkabacteria; order B142; family JAFGMG01; genus CAYUFB01. Next base: position 2,285 of record CAYUFB010000002.1, on the reverse strand, counting down.
AAATTGAAGAGCAATAAATATTTTATTGCACCTATAGCTCAATTGGATAGAGCATCACTTTGCGGAAGTGAAGGTTTCAGGTTCAAATCCTGTTAGGTGCATTTTTTCTTGCCTTTAGCTTCGTTTATGTTAGAATCCTGAAACTCATTAGCATTTGTAAATGACAGGACATTCTGAAACAACCCCTCAACCTTTGGGTTAATATGTTTTCCCATATAGTTATAGTAAAATTCAAGAAACCAATCATTCGGGTATTTTTAGCTCCTCAAATTAGAAAAGAGCTTCAAAATTTTCGGACTATTATTGAGAAAAAGTATCCTGGCGTTATCGGGCAAAGACCAGAAACTGAAGATGCTACAATTCTTCTAATGAAGATTCCTCGAAACAGAGGCAATAGAGCTGTGGGAAAATTTGGTCTTTTAACTTTCGTTAATCAAGAAGCCTTAGAAATAAGATTGGGAGAATCTATCCCTGCCGGAGAAAACATAACAAAGTGGATTGTTGGATTCAAGGAATGGGCGTTTGCTGCGGTAGATAATCAAATAGTCCCAGGCATCTTGGTGTCAGTAAACAATATTGAAGGCTTTTGGTTGGCAGAAGATCAGTTCTATTAATTTCCTGGAGTTTTCAATAATAACCAAGATCAATCTCCACTTCCTGAAGCCATATAAGGTATAATCTGTATAAATTGGATTGTTTTGTGCATATAGGAGGGATGCCGGAGTGGTTTAACGGCCAGGTCTCGAAAACCTTGGGGTAAGCAATTGCCACGGGGGTTCAAATCCCCCTTCCTCCGTTTTTTGTTTGTGTGTTTGAGTCTACGAAGGTTTTTCTTTACTTGCCAAAAATCGAGAAACTTGTGAAAATTGAGATATACGGAATACGGAATACGGAATACAAAAGGCGAAAGCAAATAAATTACTAAAATTATAATAATGAATAGTGATAAAGCGATTAAAAAAGAAGAATGGTTACGAATTATCTTCTTCAACCTTGCGTTAATTGGCTTGATTGTCATAAGTGCAATTTTGTTTTTACCAGATTATTGGTATTTATGGTTAATAATAGTTTTGACCGGTTTGTATTTAATCGTTAAGTGGCATACTATTTACTGCTTATAGATGCTCTAGATGCTCTCACGAATTTGAGATATCGACTTTTTTGAATTTTATAAGCATGAATGGTATAAGTAAGAAAGGTGGATGGAAATATCTGAAATGTCCTAAATGTCAAAAACGCTCATTTTGTATAGTTATTGGAAAATAGGGTTTTGGATTTTTCTTTATACTATGCGCAAGGTAATAGTCAACGACAAGCTACAAAAGAATTTCGAATATTATCTCGTCGAGGAGATGGGCAAAAACTTCCATCCTGATTTCAAACCAGAATTAACCCCAAAAGAGATGCTATCTCTTGGAGTATTTGGAGGGAAATACATGACAGATTGCATAGAAGAATTTCCAAAGGATTGGTTTATAAATGCGAAATTATCTCCAGATAAAAAAGATCCAAGTCTAAATTATTTCAAAGTTGACGCATCCTTGTCATTAAGTGATTGGGAAAAGAGTGGTTGGATATACGAAGATGACCCAAGAGGCTGGTTTCAATGGTACTGCAGATACTATATGGGTAGAAGAATACCAGAAGAGGACGAGAGACAGATAAGAAGGTGGAAGGCGATCAAAAGACATGTCTCTGCCATCAGAAAAAATTGCAAACCACGAGATCTTGAATGTCGAAAAAGACAAAGACAGGCGGTGTTACACTGGGCTTATGACTCTAGGAAGATCTAGCCTTACTTGCCTGAAAGACAAACTCCTTTATTAATTTATGATCCATTAATTTTTTCTATTTAAGTACAAAGAAATACCGGTTAATAGAAAGATTATCAAATACATCACAAATCCATACACACAAGCAGGAAGGCTTGCAATTGTGATATCTTCGGTCCCACAAGAGACTATAGCATCATTGCATCCATCTTCAGTAAATAATTCTTGATAAGACAAGTATCCAGAAAAAAGAAGTCCTGCAATTGAAATTATAAAGACACTAAGGACTGTATTTTTGAGGCTCATTGAAGAAAGTTAATAAATAATTATCTAATATTCTACAATAGTAAGTAGTTTTTCACAAAAACGAAAAAATAATAGTTTGTGTTTGCAATATATTTTCCTTTTATGTAATATATCCCCCGTAGGGGGATATATTTTTTTTTACTATTTAATTATGGATAAAAGAAAAAAAACACATACAAAACATAGCGCCTTGCATAGGATTAAGTT
>CAYUFB010000001.1:0-91626 GCA_964444125.1 uncultured Candidatus Saccharibacteria bacterium | reverse complement strand
TTCTTATAATGCCATTACAATATATACTATTTTCTATTTTATTACGAACCTTGGTGGTAAAAATCCATTAAAGCTTGAAGCATAAACGTTTGTATATGCCCCAGCATTTTTAATTAGCAAATAATCCCCTATTTCCACTTCTGGTAGTTTGATCGATTCATACAAAACATCCATACTATCACATGATGGTCCATATACTATATAATTAACTAATTTCGTTTTTCTATTTTTCTCTACACTCACTGGATATTTAAATCCTTGATATAACTCCATAAGACCGTTAAAGATTCCCACATCTAAAGTAATCCAATGTCTCCCATTTCTAAATCCTTTCCCAATAACCTGAGTTCGAATAGTACCACTTTCTGCAACCAAAGCTCTACCTGGCTCAATATGAACCAATAAATCATCAATCCCTTGGAACTCTTTTTGTAATTGCCCATCTATTACATTAATTATTTCTAGCACATCACCTCCATTTGCATAATAATGAGCAGGCAACCCCCCTCCCAAATTTAAATAATTTAGGTTAATCCCATATTTTTCAGCTTCAAAAAATAATTTACGTGACTTCTTAATCGCCTTTTTCCACCCGGATGATTTCTTACATTGAGAACCCACATGGAAATTTAGCCCAACAATATTTGCACCATATTTCTTTGCTAGTCTTAACAATTTGAGAGCTTCATCGAATTCAACGCCAAATTTGCTTGATAAAGGATAGTCACTACCTGAATTATCAACCGAAAGCCTCACATATAAATTGGACAGAGGTGCGAACTTAACTAACTTTTGCAATTCTTCCTTGCTATCAAAAGAATAATATCTTAAACCACTTTTGTAAGATCTTTTGATGAAATCAATCGACTTCACCGAATTGCTAGTAATGACATGTCTTGGCGATGCACCTAATTTTATCACTTTCTCGTATTCCCCCAATGAAGCAACCTCAAAGCCCAATTTTTGTTTCGTACAAACCTTGAGAATTTCTGGATTATCATTTGCCTTAATAGCATAGAATATGTCTGCAAATTTTATTTGTCTTTTATAATTAATGATTCTTTTCTCAAAATCATTAATGTCAAACATTAAAACGGGACTTGTATTACTTTCCATAATCTTTTTAACTATAAATTAATAAATTTCGCCATATTGACTATAAGCAAATTCAAAAAGTTTTTTTGATAAAAATTTTGGTATTCCCTCACCACGAACAAACATCTTATACATATTCCAATCGCTATATATCCTAAGTAATATATCTAATGGTAATTTACCAATCATAATTCTTTCCGAACCTAGAGTTTCATCTTCTGGATTATAATTAGAGACTTCGCTCATATTCCCAGCCCATACTAAGGACAAACGCTCAATTGCTAAACGAATATCCAATCCCATAATTTTCTTCACCCCAATACTTCTAAATATATCTAAATACTTAAGAATATTTGGTATTTTGACACATAATAATTCATAATTCCTTGCCATTGAACTATCTGGAGTATTCATAGTCCAACCAATACCATCAACCTCCAAACCGTCATGATACCCAACTGCACATTGCATTGCCATTGCGGTAGGTAATAAAACTAAAAATCTATATAAATCATGCCTTAATTTTGCCGTCACATTAATATTATTATCTTGATCAGCAAAGAAACTCTGGACTAAATTATCAATTGGACTTATTTCTGATTGTGAAATTGTGCGTTTATCAAATCTTTGACTAAGTATTTCATTTATAAATTCATCCCGAGCTAGTAACTGATTCAAAGCTCTTTTTGAAACAAATAATTCTGCTGTACCAACAACTGGTATTCCAGTTTCACAGAGATTCATTGGAATATTATTGCCTTCTATTTCATAGTTTGCGTTTATTGAAGATATTAAATCGTTAACAACATGTTCTCTTGTACCCACTACCAAAAAGAACCCACCAAGTATTTTACCTTTTACTTGGAGCAAAATAAGCCTTGAATTTTCATCTGCGTATTTACTCAAGTATTCAAAAGCGTTCTCAATTTTAGGAAAACTTTGCTTCCAAGGTGGCTTACTAAAAGTATCCATATACAATTCCGCTACAGCATTTGCGAGTTCTAGCTCCGATGTATCTATCTCTTCCCCTTGTTTTGGCAAGCGTAAATTAGAACCATTTACTACATATATATTCACATCTCCGGTAATTTGGACCTTTTGTTCAAAATCAACAACTTCAACTGAAGGAAATTGATCAAAACTCATACTAGGTGTTTCGTAATACTGAAGAGCTGGTATTTCGGGAAATGAATCAATGGGGTCATAAACTCCTTCACAGAATGTATATTCAGGTCCTCTATTATCATGGTTTTCACCATTATGCAACCCACTCATAGCTATATATAATACAAATGGATATATAATATCATACGTTATATATCAAAAGCAACCTATAGTGCTAAATATATAATTCTTAAATTTCACTTAATAAATATAATTATTATATCCTCCATCTAAATTTATGTGTATAATACCCATATATACATATATACCAATACCTTGCATCGTACACATATGTTACGCAAAGAACGTGCTAGAGCCATAGTACACTAATACTAGAATCTCCTCGCTAGAAATAGTATCCTATAATATGCTAACATTTACTCAATATATGTGAAATTTTATACCCTAGAAAGTATTTTGTTATATATTTGCAGAAATTTATTGGATGGTATATACTTAATAGTTTCGAACCTTGGATATTTCCAAACAGGCTCGCGTGAAAAATTTAAGCCAATCTTTATCCCCATCAACTTAAATACTACTTGTCTAGACTCTAAGGTATTGAAATTCATATTTTTATAATCGATTTCATTCCATATCTGATTAATCAATTTGTTTTTCTTGATAATATTCTCAACTTCAATATAACTTTCATCATCAATCATAAAGTCCATATTTGACCTCAATCTTCCAAGTTGTAACTTCATCATTTCAATAAATTTGTCTTTGGCCATATATTTTTCAATTTGAATATCTTCATCACAGAACAAAATAACCATGTTCTTATTTTTGATTCGCGCGTATTTATTTTCGAAATCAGGTAATAATCTACGAAAAAGAATTTCAAAACCTCTAGATAAATACAAGAGTCTGTATCTATCATCTATCAAGTAAGCAAAAACGCCAGGACGGTCTAACATCCCCTTAACTTCCTCAATTGCTTTTGCTATTTCACTTTCATTTGCAGGAAAAAACAAAGAACCTATTACATAGTCAATCTCCCTATCATTCATATTCAACTTCCAAGCAATTGATAAAACTGTCTCTTTGGTGGGATTCACTTTGCCACTTTCAATCCTACTTACCGAGCCTTGGGACATATCGAGAGCGATCTCAAGATCAAGCTGACTGATATCAGCCCTCTTTCTGAAATATTTTAGCCTTCTACCTATTATCTTTGGATCCAGCATTTAGTACTTTTAATAATTCAATTACATCTTTATGAGAAAAAACATACTCAATAGTCTCAAATCTTGGATATTTCGCGATTGGTTCTCTCACGAAAATCGTATCGAATGAGAGGGACTCAAAAGACAGGGAGACTTTCTTTGACTCCAGCGAATTAAAATTCAAATTATCATTTTCAATTTGTTTCCAAAGTTCTGACACACCAGGATACTTTGCAAATAAATTTAATGTTTCAGAATAATATTCATCGTCAACCATAAACCCCATATATTTATTAAATCTGAGCAATTGACTAATAAGCACCTGAGATACATCTCCTTTGATAAATTGATTGATACCAATTCTTTCATCAAGCACTATTCTAAACAGAGAAGTACCAACAAGGTCTAAGTATCTTTCTTGATAATTCTCAAGAATAATATTTAGAAGATTTTCAAATCCTTTAGAAATATAATGGAAACGAAATCTATCATCAATTAAATACGCATATACATCATCTCTTGAAAAATCTTCCTGAATAGTATGAATCGCATTTTCAACTTCTTTTTGAGTCGGCGGCAAAGCTAATGGACCAATAACATAGCTGATCTCACGATCATTCATCTGTAGGTTCCCAGCAATCGACAACACTGTCTCTTTCGTGGGATTTACTTTGCCACTTTCTATCCTACTTACCGAGCCTTGGGACATATCGAGAGCAATTTCAAGATCAAGCTGACTGATACCAACTCTTTGTCTAAAATATTTAAGTCTTCTACCTATTATCTTTGGATCCAGCATGTTTAATAGTTATAAACAATAGATCAATTGGCTGATTATATAATAAATAACGAGGATAACAAAAGATGTGAAAAATTATTTGTAATCTAGTGCTCTTTTGTATGCTTCCTGGAGCAAAGGGATTTCGTCAGTTGCGCTGAAATTATATCCATACTTAGCCTTTGCAATATCACCAGCAAGTCCTGATAAGAAAACTCCCGCCTGCAAAGCTTCCCAAGGATCGTTTTTGCATGCAAGTGCACCAATCATCCCCGCCATCACGTCTCCCGTACCACCTTTTGCCATTCCTTGATTGCCAGTCATATTCATTTTGAGTTCGCCTTTATCATTAAATAACAGATCCGTTGAACCTTTTAAGACCAACATACATTTGTTTTCCACACAAAATCGTTTCAGTTTTCCTTCAAGGCCATCAGTTTCATTTTTCCCAAAAATATGCCTTAATTCACCTCTATGCGGAGTCAAAATGCAATTATTGTATCCTCTGATATTTCTTGGATTATTGACGGGATTGGCCATAGCAATAGCGTAAGCATCAAGAACAAATACTTTGTCAGGGTAGCGATTCAACAATTCAGTAAGTACCGCTTGATTTACTAAATCCTCCCGAAGGCCCGGACCAGCAAGAATCACATCTGCATAATTTGAATATTTCTCTACCTGATCATTAGTTAATAATATGAATTCCTCAAGCCCAAGTTTAAGACTAGTAACCAACTCGCGATTTTCTGGATGAGTATAGAAAAATACGCCGCCAATAAATTTAGAAGCCGCCTTGAGTGCCATAATAGGTGCACCATGAAATAGATCCGAGCCCCCTATTATCAATAATTCTCCAGTCTTGGATTTGTAAGCATCTTTTTCTGGGACGTTAAGGAAACTAATCACACCAGGCCCTACGAAACTCCCAACCTCTTTTGGAAGTGAAATATCAATTAGCTTGGCATCTGCTCTTTTTTTTGTTATCAAAGACAGCGTGACATCAGGTCTATATCCAGGCACCGGAGAATCAATAGCCACCTTATAAGCTTTTAATCTAGCTATTTTGTTTACCACATCTTTGTACCTCTTTCGTAATTTCCCTCTATATCCGGACCCAATCAAGCCTTCAATGAGAATATCGCAAGAGATCATATTTTCTGCATAAGCATCGTGATTGATCACAACCTTTGATCCTTTATTATTTTTGATCAATTCCTTAAGAAGATCATATTGATGGATAATCTCCTTTGTTTTAAAATCCTGATGCCTACCAATCACATAGACATGATATTCAACATTTTCAATATTCTTGCCTATTAGATGATTGAGACAAGATAATGCATCAGCCCCATTATTGCCACTCCCAATAACAAATGAAACTTTGGTTAGTTTATCTTTTTGGATGAAGTTATCAAGAATATCAAGGATCTCTGAAGCTATAGCTTTGCCCGCATTAGTTACCATCTCAAGTTCACTTTGGCCAAAAAATTTAGCATCAATTTCTGCTATCTTTGCCATCTTGAGTGCATCTGTGATATTTGGCATAAGAACAGTTATTCTTCCTTAAATTTAAATATCCTTGTTGCAATAATTGTTGTGATGACTGTCCAAATTAATATTACAAATAATTCATTCTTTATATCAAGCAATCCAGCATTCTGGAGAGAAATTGCCCTTAAAGCATCCAATAATGGAGATAGGGGCAGAAAGTCGGAAACGACCTTGACCAAACCAGGAAGTCCATCTCTCTCAAAAAACACACCAGAGAGAAACATCATTGGTGTAGTAAATACCTGAGATAATCCTTCAGCTGCCTTGCTCGTTTTTGATAAACCAGCTGCTATAAAGCCAATACTCAAAAATACAAAATTACCAATGAAACAAACAAAATAGATAAGTGGAATACTTCCGTAAATATTTGCACCCAATAAATAATGAGCAAGCACAAGCATGATAGTTACTTGTACTACAGAAAGAACTAAATGTGTGAAAATATTTGCCAACAAAAATCTCCAAATTGGAAGTGGAGTTGCCGCAAGCCTCTTAAGTACTCTTTTTTCTTTCAAAGAGGTGACTCCTGAAGCGATTCCGATAATACCTGATTGCATAAGAGACATACCAATAATACCAGGCACTAAGACATCAAAATATCTAATTTCATTGACTGAGACACCAGTTCTAGTCAAATCAAATGGCAACTCTAAATTGTTAGAAGCAAGCATCTTCTGTGTTTCAATGGTATTTAGAGCATTGATCAGTATCAAGCTTGGGCTTGCCTGACCTTCTTGTGATTCATCATAGAATAGTTCGATATTATATCTACCATTTGCATCCAATTCTGAAATAGACATTATCAAATTAACCCTTGATTCTTTGGTGTATTTCTCATTTTTGTCTTTATCAAAATATTCGAACTCAAATTTCCGACTATTCGTCAGTGATTCCTTTGCTTCTTGGATGTCACCGTCATAGTTGTGAATACCTGCCCCCACCTGATTTTGAATGATATCTACTAATTGATTAGCTTGTCCATTTGATCGATCAACTATCAAAATCCTTGCATCAATGCCATCACCAAAAGAAAAAAAACTAAATATGACAATGAATATCGCAGGAAAAATCAACGACCAAAACAACGCCTCCTTGTCTCTATAAAACTGCTTGATTGTCGATATCAATAATATATTCATTATTTATTCTCTTAAATTTTTGCCAGTAAGTTTCAAAAATACGTCTTCCAAATTTGGAGGCAATATCTCTAAGTTCTTAAATTTCAATTTCTTTGATTCAAGCCAATTTAGAATATCGTTGATTTTGGTTGGATCTTCAATCCTGAAGACATATTTATGTGCTTCTTCCCAAAACTTGACAACCAAAGGATGTTTTTCAAATTCAGCTCTTTGCTTATCACTCATCAAATCTGTTGTCACAAACTTGATAGTAAATTTGAGTTTTTCGTTTTCGATTAGTCCTTGTGGACTATCAAATGCAATAATTTTACCTTGGTCCATTACAGCAATTCTATCGCACAATTCTTCTGCCTCTTCCATATAATGAGTTGTCATAATAACAGTTTTGCCCTGCTTATTGATTTTTCTAACTAACTCCCAAATCGATCTTCTAATCTGTGGATCAAGTCCTGTTGTTGGTTCATCAAGAAATATCAAATCAGGATCATTAACCATCGCAGCAATGATAGAAAATCTTTGTGCCTGACCACCTGATAAGTTCTTGACCAAGCTGTCCTTCTTGGATTCTAATTCGACCATTTTCAGTAGTTCAAGTGAATCAAGACGTTTTTCGTAAAAGGTACCAAAAAGATCTAATATCTCTTTTAGAGTTAATAAGTCAAAATAGGAACTGGATTGTAATTGAATACCGATTTTCTGATGCAGGTGATTTTTTAAATTTCTTGCAGTGATTTTCTTGTCATATAGCCTGACCTCTCCTCCAGTAATTGTCCTCAAGCCTTCAATCATTTCTAATGTTGTAGTTTTACCAGCGCCATTTGGACCAAGTATGCCAAGTATTTCTCCTTGATATACATCAAAAGAGACTCCGTTTACTGCCTTGAACCCAGAGTATTCCTTTTCTAAATTTTTGACTTGAAGAATAATATTTTTCACCTAAACATTCTAGCACAAAATAGAATTGATTCAAGATTAGAATCTATCCAAAACTCTAAGCTATCAATGCAAATTACTTCCCAAGATAAACTTCAGAACCAATCGCATACTCTCTTGCTGAGAAGGCTTTGTCATTTTCCGCATTATCAGATAGTACTTTTTGAACGGTTCTAACCTTGGAAGACAAATCATCAACTTTGGCCACTATCATTGCCTCTATTGTCTTTGGGACAACAGGTGAGCCATATTCAAGAATCGAATGATGCGAAAGAATAATATGCTCAAGAAGCATTCTTTGCTCCTCTTCGAGTATGTCTTTGTCTAGCTGATCAAGCATCCGTATGCCAAGTGCTATATGACCTATCATTTTGCCTACCTTGGAATAATCAATCACAAAACCTTCAATTTCTAACTCATAAATCTTGCCAATATCATGGAAAATAATGCCAGTAAACACCAGATCAGGATCAGCTTCTGGATATAATTTCATGACAGTTTCAGCTATATCCATCATCTCTGTTACATGCTCTAGTAATCCTCCAACATAATTGTGATGTATATTTTTTGCCGCTGGTGCAAGTCGAATCTTTTCTTCATGCAATGCGAAGAGCTTCTGTAGTAGTGTTTTATATTTCTGATCGTTCATATTTTCTACTCGCGTAGTCATTTTCTTCCACATGTCATCAATTGATGCTTTTGTCACAGGAAGGAAGTCTGACAGATCTTTCTCTTCGTACTTCGATAGTCCATTTATCGTCATCTGCAGATTGCCATTGAATTCACCTACAAGACCCGAGACTTTTACTATTGTCCCTTCTTGAAGTAGCTTCGAAGGAATCCTCTCTAGATTATCTGACCAAATTTTGGCCTTGATCATTCCAGTTCTATCGACCAATTCTAAATCTAAATATGGATTATTGTTTCTATCCGTACCTTTCTTGATTGCTCCAATTCCAAAAGGCTCATCACTAATAGCAAGACCTTTTTCCAGTTGATTTATGTAATATTGTTTTGGCATAAAAATTTTATAAGATTTATAAGTTTATCATTTAGTTGTTCATATATCCAACATCACACATTTTTACATTTGATATTTCATCAAAAAACTTATACATATCATTCCTTACCCTATAAATAAAAGAATCGTCTCGTGTTTCTGCAAATGGCTCATTCGGTAACAAAGACAATACTACTTGAGAAGATAGTGCATTCAAAAATAGTAGACGGAATTCTTCTCCAGCGTTCAGTCTGAATAAATTGATATGATCCATAAATATTGTTAACGCATCTACAACCCTACCGATATTTCCTGTAACAATAATTTCTGGATTTAAAGCTATCCCAGCAGATATTGCTTGTATAAAATGCTCTTTTACTGGTTCGATATCTTTATATTTATCTAGATGCATTTGCCCAAATAAAGCATCAACTATCGAGATATTATCCTCTTCCTGATTGTAAATTGGGTCTCTTGAAAGTAGATTCATCATGCCAATGAACTGAACAAAAACCTCGCTCGTAGATCTAACTAACAATTCAAAATTGACTGAAGCCTCATTACTTGATTGTGTGTCTTTTGAAAACATCATCAATAAAAAAAGAGCCTGGATTAAATAATAGTGCCCAAGCTCTTTGATTATATCAGATGCTATTGATTTTTTAGAATCCTTTCGATTTCCATCAATCTATTGTATTTACTTACTCTCTCACCTCTTGTTGGTCCTACTTTGATAAATCTTGAACCAACTGCGACAGCGACATCGACCATGGCAGTATCATTTGTTTCTCCACCACCTCTATGAGATGTAGTTGTCATAAGTCCGTGCTTATTGGCAAGAAGACAAGTGTCTACAGTTTCAGTCAAGGATCCGATTTGATTAAGCTTGATAAGAATCGCACTTATAGCCTTCATATCAATTGCTTTTTGAAGTCTATTAATATTTGTAACTGTCAAATCATCTCCGATATTTGGAATACCATATTTATCTGACACTTCTGTCATCTTCACCCAGTTATCCCAGTCATCTTCATCAAGCATATCCTCTATTGTCACAATTGGATATTTTTCGAACCATGGAGTGTAGTACTCGATCAATTCCATAGATGATAGAGATTTTTGCTCAATAGACAAATTATACTTACCATCCTCAAAAAACTCACTAGCTGCTGCATCTATTGATATACCTAAATCTTTGCCCGGCTCATATCCAGCTTTTTTGATCGCATTTAGGATAAATTCAAGAGGAGCTTCATTTGTCTTAATACCATTTGGTGCAAAAGCCCCTTCATTACCAACATTAGTTGATAAACCCTGCTCTGCTAATATACCTTTCAATACATGATAAGTCTCAAGGACTTTCCTTACGTTTTCTGCAGGACCTTCTGAAGTTAATCCCGAAATACAATATTCTTGAAGATCAGTTGTCTCATGAGCGTGTTTACCACCCTCGATGACTACAACCATTGGGTTTGGAAGTTGTGCGAAATTTTCAGTTATACCAAATGTTTGTCTGATGTATTGAAAAAATGGTAATTTCTTTTCTTCTGCAACTGCCTTTGCAACTGCCAAAGATACTGCCAAAATAGCATTACCTCCTAATTTCGCTTTATTTTCTGTTCCATCCATCTCAATCATCTTTTGATCAATGGCTCTTTGATCTTCAGGATTCATATCAATAATAGCAGGTGCTATTACATTCTCAATAGTATTGATAATATTCAATACACCTTTGCCATGGTATCTTGACTTGTCCTCATCAACTAAAACAGTTGCCTCATGAGTACCGGCAGATACTCCATATGGCACAGAAGATCTTCCTTCTACACCACTATCTAGTACTACACTTGCTTCAACTGTTGGATATCCACCAGAAGCAAGAATCTCATAAGCCTTTATGGACTTAATTTTCATAATTAAATAATAAAAAATAAATTAATTTGATACAAAAATTTTAAGATCGACTGCAACAGCTCTTGACTCTGTAACCAAAACAGGATTTAGATCGATACTCTCTATAGAAGGGTACAAAACTACAAGATTTTGGATTGCAGAAATCGTTTCAAGTACTTTTGATTTAGCCAAAGGAGGCAGTCCCCTAAACCCATCGATAATCTTTGAGATATTTGTCTGATAAAAAGCAACATTTATATCATCGTTACTTGCAGGAACCAAAACTCCTTGTATATCTTTATAGACCTCAGTATATATTCCTCCTTTTCCAAAGATTATTAAATGTCCAAAACCTTGGGTATCTTTTTTGTACACATCACTTTTGCCGTCTCTGTTTGCACCAATTATCATCTCTTCCTTGGCCGTTATCTGTTCTTGAACCAAAATTTTTATATCACTTGTATATTTTTTCAGTGATTCTGATAGATCATTGAAGTTCTTTTCTAGAGTTTTTTGATCATGAATATTTAAGTATAGTGCCTTCTCTTCAGTTTTATGCGCAATAGCCTCAGTTGTTGCTTTGATAACTACCGGATATTTATTAGCTGCAAAACTAGCGGCTTGGTTATAATCTCCAGTTAGAATTTGTTTTGGCAAATCAATTCCAACTTCCTGAGCAAGTTTCACCACTAATTCTTCAGGCAATGCATTTGATTCATCAGTTACATAATTTTGTACCTCTTTGGTATGTTTCCCACTGTACGCATGTTTCATGATCTGCAGACTACCAACTTGTTTAGTATCCTTAGCTAAGTATTGATTATATTTATACATCGATGACAAAACATCAACAGCGTCCTTGATATAGCTGAATGCAGGCATCTTATTGTCATACAATCTTTGAAGCCCGAAAGAAGTATACTTGCCTCCAAGAAACACAGTAAAGATTGGCTTACTTGTCACCTTCGAACTACTAATTATTAGCTTAGCCGTTTCCTCAATTTGTGTAACAAGCTGCGGAGTCAAAATTACTAATATAGCATCGACGTTTTCATCTTCAGCTAGGACATCTATTGGAGCACTATATCTTTGAGCCAAAGCGTCTCCGATCACATCTACTGGATTTGATACACTTGCTGTGGCTGGAAGATGCTTTTTCATTTCATCTTGAGATTTACTTGATATCTCCGCCATCTTTAGGCCTGATTTAATTATTTCATCAGTTGCGATGATACCTGGACCACCTGCATTTGTAACTACAGCGATTCTATTGCCTTTAGGGAGCTGTGACCAGGAAAATCCCATCATAGTATTAAACATCTGATTTACTTCATTGACTTCGATAAATCCGTTTTGCTTTATAGCCGTTTTAAAAATCTCTGACGAACCTGCCATTGAACCTGTATGAGAACTAATTGCCTTTTTGGCTTCCTGAGTTTCACCCGGCTTGAAGATAATGACTGGTTTTTTGGTTTTTTGCTTTTGCATGAAATGAATCAACTCTTGGCCCTTTTTTATCTCCTCTAAATATGCACCTATAACCTTAACTTCACTTTGGTCTATCCAGTATTCTATCAAGTCATTTTCATTAATATCTGCCTTGTTCCCAAGAGATACAAAATGTGAGAATCCAACTTGTTTTTCTAATGACATATCAAGCATAGCTGTGCAAAATGCTCCCGATTGAGAAAGAAATGCAATATTTCCATCAATTGGATTTGACGCTGCAAATGATGCATTGATCTTTGCAGAAGGATTGATCATACCTAGACAATTTGGTCCAAGAAGTCTAATGCCAGCCTTTTTGGCTGCTTCCTTCAATTCTTTTTCTAAAGCCAACCCTTCTTCTCCTACTTCTCTAAAGCCAGCAGTAATTATAATTGCAGCTTTTGTTTTCTTCTTCCCTGCATCAATAATCACGTCTTTGACAAATGGTGCAGGGATTGCGACAACGAGTAAATCTAGATTCTCAGGAATATCTGATACTTTTTTATAACACTTTTTGCCAAATAGCTCATCATACTTTGGGTTTATGGGGAATAGTCTGCCAGTGTAGCCCGATTCTTTTATATTTGAGAAGACAACCGATCCAAGCTTCTGCGGTTCCGCTGATACTCCAACAACAGCAATTGATGATGGATTAAATAACTTATCTATATTTGACATGATAAATAAATGAAAAATGTAATAATTATAAACTAAACCAAATGCCAATCAATTTCAAGTACCTGTTATATATGAGTTTGGATTTTTTGTAAAGATGTTGAAAATTTTCCTTTTTGAGAAAGGAATGTCTTTTTGTTAAAATACCAGGTCATATTAATAAATAATAAATGCAGAAATTCAAATCTGGACTATGGGAAAAGGAAATAGATGTGAGAGATTTTATTCAAAAAAATGTTTCTTCATACAATGAAGATGAAAGTTTCCTTGCACCTGCAACAAAACGAACCCAAAATATGTGGTCCAAGGTATCAAAATTGATCCAAGAAGAAATCAAAAAAGGCATAATGGATTTGGACACTACCACTCCATCATCAATAGTAAGTCACAAACCTGGATTTATTGATAAAAAGAATGAAGTAATACTTGGCCTACAAACCGATGCTCCACTGAAAAGGGCTATAAAGCCAAAAGGAGGTATCAGACTTGTAGAAAAAGCAGCAAAAGATTACGGATATGACATACCAAAATCAGTTTCAGATATTTTTTATAAATACAGAAAAACACACAACGACGGGGTATTTAGTGCATACACAGATGAAATTAAATTACTTAGAAGCAAACATGTAATAACAGGCCTGCCAGATAACTACGCAAGAGGAAGGATTATTGGCGACTATAGAAGAGTGCCTTTGTATGGAGTTGATAAATTAATTGAAGAAAAATCGATATTCTTAAAGACTAACAAAGACGAAATAAACCAAGATACAATTAGACTTCGAGAAGAAATTTTTGAACAAATCAAAGCCCTAAACGAACTAAAAGAGATGGCTCTAAGTTATGGACATGATATCTCAAAACCAGCAGCTGATTCTAAAGAAGCTGTTCAATGGCTTTATTATGCCTATCTCGCTGCAACAAAGGAACAAGATGGTGCTGCTATGAGCCTAGGACGTATTGATGCCTTCTTAGACATATATTTCGAAAGAGACCTTAAAAGTGGGAAATACGATGAGAAGCAGATCCAAGAAATGATTGATGACTTTGTCATCAAGCTTAGAATTATTAGACATCTTAGACCACCAGAGTACAACCAATTATTTGGAGGAGACCCAACCTGGATCACAATCGTACTTGGTGGAACCGATATTAATAATCAAAACCTTGTAACTAAAACATCATTTAGATTCTTGCATACTCTCTCAAATCTAGGCCCAGCACCTGAACCAAATCTGACTGTGCTGTGGGGAGATAAGCAGCCTGAAAATTGGAAAAAATATTGTGCAAAGCAATCAATAAAATTTAGTTCTATTCAATACGAAAACGATGATTTGATGAAGCCATATTATGGTGATGACTATGCAATAGCATGTTGTGTCTCTGGCATGGCAATTGGAAAAGAAATGCAATTTTTCGGAGCCAGAGCAAACATTGCTAAATTACTCCTTCTTGCAATAAACGGCGGAAAGGAAGAACCATTAGAAATTGATAGGAAGTTAGTACATGATGGAGGAGATACCATTATCCCTGATTTTCAGGATTTAAAACAAAAAGAGTATTTGGACTTCGATGAAGTTTGGAAGAATTATATTAAAGCAATAGATTGGCTCGCCAAAAGATACGTCGAAGCTATGAACATCATTCACTACATGCACGACAAGTACTACTACGAATCACTTCAAATGGCATTGCACGATAATCATGTAAAAAGATATATGGCCTTTGGCGCTGCAGGACTATCAATAGTAGCCGATTCACTTAGTGCTATTAAGTACGCCAAAGTCAAACCAATCTGGGGGAAAAATAATGTAGCGAAGGAATTTATTATTGAAGGAGATTATCCTAAATACGGAAACGATGATGACAGAGTCGATGAGATTGCCTCAATGGTTACAAAAGAATTTATCAAAGCTCTAAGAAAACACAAAACATATAGAGATTCTATTCATACTCTATCAATTCTTACTATCACTTCAAATGTAGTGTACGGCCAAGCGACAGGGACAACTCCTGATGGCAGGAAGTCTGGTGTTGCATTTGCCCCAGGAGCTAACCCAATGCATGGAAGGGATTCAAACGGAGCTATAGCATCACTTAACTCTGTGGCCAAACTTGATTACAAATACTGCCAAGATGGGATCTCAAATACCTTCTCAATTGTTCCTAATTCTTTAGGCAAGAGTGAAGAGTCCCAAGTATCCAATTTAGTTCAGTTACTTGATGGATATTTTGTTGGGAAAAACGGCCATCATCTAAATGTCAATGTCCTAAACAAAGACACCTTGATTGAAGCACAGAAACATCCAGAGCTATTTCCTCAGCTTACAATTAGAGTAAGTGGGTATGCAGTGCTATTTAATCGACTGACGAAAGAGCAACAAGATGAGGTCATCTCTAGGACTTTTCATGACAAATTATAATAGGCAAGATGGAAGGATACATACACTCAATAGAGACGCTTGGAGCATTAGATGGGCCAGGACTTCGAACGGTAATATTCATGCAGGGTTGTCCACTCAAATGCCAATTTTGTCATAATATCGACTGTACAATTAAACAAAAAGGTACGAAATTTTCTCCAAAAGACCTTGCTAAAAAAGTATTATCCAATAAGGCCTACTGGGGAGAAACTGGAGGTATCACAATTAGTGGTGGAGAACCAACATTTCAAGAAGAATTTCTTTTAGAATTTGTAAAAATTATAAAAAAAGAAAGGGTAAATATTGCAATTGATACGTGCTTGATCACATCATCGAAATTTATTGAGACACTATTACCATACATCGATCTCTGGATGGTATCAATCAAACACATGGACGATATTATTCACAAAAATCTCACGGGACCTGGCAACAAAAAAATACTTGAAAATATAATTATTCTTGATGAATTATTAACAAATAGCAGTCAACAATTTCGAATTAGATTCCTTGTCATTCCTGGTATTACTGATGGAAAAGAAAATATTGTTGCGCTTGGAGAATTCTTATCAAAACTTAAATCAAACATCCTGGTTGAATTATTAGCTTACAAAGAGTATGGTAAATATAAATGGATTGAATTATTTGGACAGTACAAACTTGAAGGAAAAACCAGAGAAGCAAATAGAAAAGATTTGGAGAAAGTCGCATCAGTTTTAAAAACTAGATACAAATTAAATGTTACATATTAATAATGGTGGATAATTTGCTAGATAAAAAGACATCTTATGCCATAATAGGCGCATCAAACAGCGAAGAAAAATATGGATACAAAATATACAAACAGATGAAATCATTAGGATACAAAGTATTTCCGATCAACCCAAGAGAAGAATTAATTCTTGGTGACTTTGCGTTTGAAACTATCGATCAATTACCTTCCAAAGTTGATGTTCTTAATTTTGTTGTACCACCCGAAGTAAGCAAAAAAATAACCAATAAAGCACTAAATATGGGATATAAGATATTTTGGTATCAGCCGGGAAGCTTTGACAAGCAAGTCCTTGATCTTCATGAAGGAAAAGACACTGTAGTCATTAACAACAAGTGCCTACTTATAGAAAGTAGTAATCAAGAATAAAAATTGCTATAAAGAATTATTCCAAGTACTTTTTGACTATTGAGACAAAATCATCGGGCTCTGTTTCTGACTTCAACATATACCCATCAGCACCTAATTCCATTGCCTTATCAATTGCGATGTCCCCGCCAATATTCGACAACATAACAACCTTTGGAGTTCCATATTTTTCTGGACTTTTCTTGATACGATCAAGCGTCTCAACACCATCCATTTTGGGCATAATGATGTCTAAAAGGACAAGGTTGTATTTGACCTGAGAAAGAGCTTCTAAAGCTTCTGTCCCATCGCCAACACCATCAACCGATAATCCTTCACTTTGAAGTATATCAATATAGATCTCTCTAGCATCTACTTCATCCTCAACAAGCAAAATTTTTTTTGGAACGCTGTCTGCCATAAGATGTAAGTAAAAAAATAAATTATAATTTATATTACTACAAAATTTATTTCTTTAAAAGATCAAAGTCGAAAATTGCCATCCCACATCAACGTATATCCAAGCCAATAAAGGAATAACGCAACAAACATAATAATAACTTTCAAACTTTTTCTAACAAATTTGAACAAATTAAATGTCACTACAGACATAAATATCTGCATTAGTGATTGGAATATCGAAAAAATTGTCAGTACGGTATAAAACAATAAAGCTAGCAAAAATGCCTTCCTAGTATCTTCGTAATACAAGTATGCCAAAAGTAATACCGCAAGAGGTGAAAAAACTATACGTAGAGACAAAAAGATCATAGATTTAAAAAACTTCTGAGGGATATCCAACACACTTTCATTTTTTTTGCCAACATATTCTGCGTCTTTGATCATAATGCCTACAGCATACTACAAATTTCATATTTGTTGCAAAATTAATAGCATATAAGTAAAAACTAATATCTTTTTTGGTATAATTGGCATGTTATTTTAAAAGATAATATTTGTTGCGTGACCTGCCTTCTCCCGTAGAACGTGATTCGTCAGGTCCTCGCCAAGGATAGAGCTCGCTAAGTGAAATTTTTGTGAATGCGGGATACCCATTCGGGCATCCTCGCCAACACTAACGCTCACTTACGTTCGCTAAGTGTTGCGGGATCGTCCTAACGGTGGTCTTGCTGATGGCGAGTGAAATGAGCCAGAAGCTTAGAGCACCTTAGTCCCGTAAAATGAGCGAAGCGAGCTTTTACGGGATAATGGTAGGATGATAAACTAAATAATTGAAGATAATAAAAAATAGCATTTACGAAATACTGATATACTAACGTTGTTATTTTAAAAGATATATTTGTTGCGTGACCTGCCTACTCCCGTAGAACGGGATTCGTCAGGTCCTCGCCAAGAATAGAGCGCACTAAGTGAAATTTTGTGAATGCGGGATACCCATTCGGGCATCCTCGCCAACACTAACGCTCACTTGCGTTCGCTAAGTGTTGCGGGATCGTCTAATGGTAGGACAACAGCCTCTGAAGCCGTGTATCTAGGTTCGAATCCTAGTCCCGCAACTTCCGATGAGCCAAGCGAATCGTGAAGTTGGCGAGAACCTGACGAAATTCGAACGCAGTGAGAATGAAGGCAGGTCCCGCATTTATCTAACAAATAATAGTTTATTATCTGGCATGGTCCCGCAACCATGAATTAGAATTTTATTCAATTCATGGTATGTCGGGAGTTGATGAGAAATTTATATCCCGCACGTCTCACATCGCAACTTCCATATCGTCATCCTCAATTATTCTATAACTCTTTATTTCTAATACAAATAGAGTTATTATAAATTATGTACTGATTTTTTAATCGAAGTAACCAAATCATAGATACAACGTAATGATCTTATGGATGTAAATAAATTAGAAACAATTGATGATTTAAAAAAGTTATTTTTGTCATTGAATGAACCAATCTATAGATACGTTTATTTACATATTGGCTATCAAAAAGAGATAGCAGAAGACATCACTCAGGATATTTTTTTGAAAGCATGGGAAAAAAAATCGCTATTTAATGCAAAAAGATCAACACTTAAAAATTGGATTTACTCGATCGCTAGAAACCATTTAATTGATGTATATAGAAAAGCCAAAAACAATACTAGTAGTTATAATGATCTAATTAATCAAGACATCATTGATCATACAATAGATTTAGACAAAGAAATAATGATTAAACAAATTCTTATTTGTCTAGACAAATTGAGACCAAATGAAAAAGAAATAATCATATTAAGATATATAGAAGAACTTGAAATTAATGAAATTGCTACAATTATTAATAAAAATAAGATTGCGACAAAAGTTGCAATTTATCGGGCAATAAAAAATTTAAGAAAAATAGTCAATAACAAAAATGAATGAAGATGAATTAGTAAAACAATTAAAACAAATAAAACCAAAGCCAAGTAAGCACTGGGAGGAACGCACGATCAAAAGCTTTGATATTCTTGTAACCAATTACGGAAAAAAACGTAATAGGTTAACAGACATATTTTATTTTTTAAAACTGTCTAATATGAGTACAAGACTCAAAACGTTAGCAATAGTAGGAATTATTACTACTATTCTTTTTGCTGGTGCTGGTAGCGCCTATGCTTCTGATCAGGCTGTTCCAGGAGATCTACTTTATGGTTTGGACAAAAGTATAGAAAGTATACAAAGAGCCATAACAACAGATCCCGTTGCAAAAGCAGAACTAGAATTATCCATAATGGATGAAAGAGTAGCAGAACTAGAAGAATTAAGTGAGGGAGACAATTTAGATGCATTATCAGAGTCAATATCAGAAGTTGAAGCACAACAAATAAGACTTCAAGAAAGACTACAGGAAATGGATCAACTTAGACTTGAAGATAAACTTCAAACTCAAGAGCAACAAATAGTTATGGAACAATTACAGGAAAAAGTTCAAATTCATGAACAGACATTAGAGAAAATACAAACAAATCTTCAATCCAAAGGGGATCAATCAAACTCAGATAATTTAGAACAAATACAAAATAAGTACTTTGAACAGACAGGCAATCAGCTCAAAAATTTCGAAGCAGGAACAGGAGTGAATCTTCAAAATGTAGAAAATGAAAGCAATCAAAATCAAAACGATGGCACGCAATATAACCAAGAGAAAGAGCAAGAAACCAATCAAAATACTAACCAGATAAACCAGCAGGGGACTTCTGGACAACAAGGGAATATGTAAATTTCTAAAGTTTTGATTTTTCTAGAGGCACTTATTTTTGTGCCTCTTTTTTTGACAACTCCACCCAACTGAATTATCATCAAAAGAACTTAAATACTAAATCTATGCTAAACATCTACTTATGTAGACACGGACAAGATGAAGATAATATCGATGGGATCTTAAACGGTCATAGAGATACCTTATTAACCAAAATGGGAATCTTGCAAGCAGAAAATGCTGCGAAAGAAATATCCAAATTGGGCATACACTTTGATATTGTATATACTTCACCACTCAAGCGTGCATATAAAACTGCTGAAATTATTACCAATAAGCTGAATAGCCCCGCTCCAAAAATATACCCAAGCCTTATTGAACGCAATTTTGGTTCCATGACGGGACAGAAGATTTCTGATATTGAGAAAATTTGTAGCCCCAAGATCTTTAAAACTGACACAATTACATACTTCCTTGAAACAGATGGTGCCGAGACATTCCCGGAATTAGTTATGCGCGGGCAATCGATCTTAGATGACATGCAAAATAGACATAGCTCTGGCAATATTCTATTAGTAACACACGGAGATATTGGCAAAATGATTTACGCAGCTTACTACAATATTGATTGGCAAGAAGTACTGAGATCCTTCCATTTTGGCAATTCAGAAGTATTATTGCTCTCAAATAATATTAAAGGAAACACACATATAATCAAAACTAAACAATTTAATCTGTAAGTTAATTGTTGGGAAATACCACGAAAGTCAACAGAGGAATTCTTATAAAGATACAAGCAAATTGGAGTTAATCAAATTATTGACTAGTATCATCACTTACTAAGTTTTGATAGTCTACTAAATTAGTATTATTCTTTTCCAACTGAGTTATAACCAGCATGAACAAAGTCACCACACTATAAGTTATAAGAAGAATCAGTAACGAAATCACGAAATATTTCTTCATCTACATGTTAAATAAATATAATCAATTCTAGGGCTTATCTTAATTTCCTTCGTCTTTCATTTCCTTCAAAATATCTATCAACTTCAACTTCCTACCATTCATCTTAACCTCAGTTTGATCAGTCTCCTTCATCTCTACTTTGATAATCTCCTTAAGCAACTCTTGTCTTTCTTTCAAATCAGCAATTTTTTCCTGCACGATTCTAATATTTTCATCATTTTTTATATTTTCTCTCAATACTTTGATCTGTTTAGTAAGTTCATCCAACTCTGCATAATCTTTGTGCTCCTCTTTCAAATCCCTAAGATCTCCACGTAATGTTCTTAATTGATCTTTAATTTGGAAGTACTCCCCAAGCTTATCTCCAGTATCCACATCATCAACGAAATTCGATGAGTCAACTTTTGTCTCTTCAATAGTTTCTTCAGTTTCACTTTCTTCATGAGGTAAATCTTCTTCAACGACCTCTATTTTTTCTTCAATTTCTTTTTCATCTACTTTTGTCTTATCTGCCATGGAAATATTTATAATATTTTAATTTGCCTAGTATATAACATTTCCTAAATTTCTTCTAATATTTGCCAAAGACAAAGTTGAAACATATAATGAAAAGTTATTTTTGATTAAATCATTATGAGTTTGAAACTTTTTTCAGATGGTGGAGCAAGAGGCAATCCAGGACCTTCTGGTATTGGATTTATACTATTCGATAACAATAACAATTTATTGTGGTTCGAGAGCAAATACATCGGAGAAGCCACAAATAATATTGCAGAGTACATGGCACTCTTTGAGGGATTGAAATATGTTCACAAAAATCACCCGAATGAAGAATTAATTTGCCACTTAGATAGTGAACTCGTCGTTAAACAACTAAATGGAGAGTATAAAATCAAAAATGAAGGATTAAAGCCACTTTTTAGTGATATAAAAAAATTAGTCACTTCAAAAACTAAATTTGTACACATAGAGAGGGCCAAAAACAAATTCGCTGACAAATTAGTAAATATTTCATTAGATGCCAAAATTTCATGAAAAACCTCAGAGTTGAAATCAAATCCAATAAAAAAAAGCCTGCAAGAAAATCTACAAAGACCTCAAGTTCCAAAAACAGGATCGAAGAACTAAACGAAATCAATACCAAAGAAAAGAAAAAATCCAATAGAACTAAGATATTGAAGAGATTTATAATATTATTAATACTTGTTACGGCATGCTTTGGAGGATATAAAGTATATGGAAGATGGGAAAGACTTCAAGAATTTAATAAATCCAAAGTAGAGAATAATTCTTCAGGCGAGAAAGTTCAGGTTTGTGACAATATTTTAAACCCAAAGTGTTGGGGAGAGGCACTTAGCCCAAAACTTGAGCAAGATAATAATGTAACAGGTGTTCTAATTGTAGGTCTTGATAGTAGAGCCGAAGGTTCTGCACACGATGGATTGATGAATACAGATTCAATAATGGTGGCATTATTTGATCACGAAACGAAAAAAACCACACTGATATCTCTCCCACGTGATTTGTATGTACCCTATTATGTCAATTCAAAAGGCCCATTTTATGCCAAAATCAATGCAATATATGCAACTGGAGAAGCCCGGAATGATGTAGAAGATGGTTTTGATTTGCTTGAAGAAAATGTTGAAAGGATAATTGGCAAAAAGATTCAATACAGAGTGATCGTGAAACTAAAAGGAGTTGAGGATGGGGTAAATGCTGTAGGAGGGATCACAATCGATGTCCCAACTTCCCTTAGGGTTCGATATCCAAATGACTATCCAGGCAAAAATGGCAAACCAAATACAGAATGGTTGTATTATGATTTTGAGCCAGGCATTCAGGAAATGGACGGAGAACATGCTCTTGTATGGGCTAGATTTAGACAAGTAGTCAAAGGAGATATGAATTATGCAAGTGATTTCAGTCGTGGAGAAAGACAACAGCAAGTGCTTGATGCGCTTAAGGAAAAAGCTCTTAACGAAGATGGCTCAACACTTGATAAAGCCAAGAAGTATTGGAATATACTACAAAGTATAAACAAAAATGTTGAGGCAAATATCGGCCTGGAAGAAATATTTGCAGGATTGTCTCTTGCATCAAGTGCCGATACCAATCCAATAAACATAATTTTCGATCCAAATTTTGGAGGACTTAATCAAATCATATTCCATCCTCCTACAGAAGAAACCGGTGGGTATATGATCAAATTTAAAGATAACACATTTAAGACAGCACAAAATTATTTAGATTTGATCTGGGAATATCCAAAACTATATGATGAGAATGCGAAAATTCTTGTAATCAATCAAATTGGTAGATCGTATAACAATACTGACAAGGCAATCCTGTTCCGTAATGATATTCAATCAAACAAACTGCCGGTGACAACGAATAATCTTGTAATGATCACAGAGAAAAAAGCGACTGAATCACAAGGAGTAATTATTGTAGATATGACAGGGGGCGCCAAAAGCGGTACTACAAAATATCTAGCAGAATATTTTGGTGCCACAAAAATTATCGAAGATCCTGCTAACTATGGCATGACTCAATCAAATTACAAAGAGGATATAAAGATAATTATTACCCCAGAAGTAGTCACAGAATAACATATGGAAATTGAAGCTGAGAAAAAACTTGTAGAACTAGCCAAAGACGATATCCACTCATTTGATCAACTTTACGAGTACTATTTTCCTAAGATATACAGTTTTTGCATCAATAGAACCCATCAAAAGGAAGTTGCAGAAGATATCGTCGCACAAGTATTTGTAGCGGCAATTGAAGGATTACACAAGTTTAGTTACAAAAAAAATGCCAGATTTGGATCATGGCTCTATAGAGTTACTAACAATAAAATTGTTGATTACTACAAACAACAAAACAGGATTGTCTCATTTGAAGAATCAATAGCTAATATAAAAAGTGAAGAAGGTTTGCCAGAGGACGAGACAATAAAAGCCGAAATGCACAACAAAATTGCATTTGTCCTTTTGAAAATCAAGAAAAACTATCAAGAGATCCTTACAATGAAATACTTGCTTGAATATGATAATCAAGAAATTGCCACAATTCTTGACATCAAACCATCCAAAGTAGCAGTACTTGTTTTCAGAGCGACGAAAAGTTTTGAGAAAAAATACAAGAAAATTTATAAAGATAATGAAATTTTTTAACATTATTTTAGATATATTAAATAGCATGCAAAAAACTGGCAAAGTCAAAAAAGAATACGCGGATTCTTTCTTTGCAAAAGGGAGGATACAACTAGATCCAAATGAATTGCAGAATGCAAAGACAAGGATCAAACAGGAGGTATCTTCAAGCTATTTAAATTATCAAAATAAGCAAATGACAAAGAAGTCAATGTTTGCCAAGCCCATCTTCAAATTTGGGCTAATCGCAGGATTAATCCTAATCCTTTCTGTTCCCGTCTTGTACTTAATTGTTAATCCAAAAGAAGAAAGAGCCAATAACTCTAATCTTGCCGGAGAAATCGCCTACACAGAAGGCAAGGTAGAATATAAAGCTTCTTTAGATGGAGGCTGGATACAAGCACAAGATAATATCGTACTTAAAGAAGGCAGCTTCGTCAGAGTAATCGGAGAAGGCAAAGCGATCGTCAATCTTGATGATGGAAGCTCTTTAAGACTTAACAGTAATTCTGAATTGAAACTTGCCAAACTTGACCCAAACCACATACAAGTTTCAAATGAATCTGGGGAGCTTTTTGCAAGAGTTGTCAAAGCCGAGAGAGGGTTTGATATCTTAACGAACGATATCACCTTCAAGTCCCTTGGAACCGCCTACAAAACGGTTAATACACCCGAAGTAATTGGTGTAGAAGTCTATCATAGCAAAGTAAATATTATTGGTATTGACCAAACTGATGAAATATTAGTTGAACAAGGCAACAAGTATTATATTGTAAATCAAAACAATCCAGATTTAGCAAATCAAGTATTGCCGATAGATCTTGAACAGATTAGTCAGGATGAATTTGTTCTTTGGAATAAAGATCAAGATGAGAAAATTGCAGAATTTAAGGGACAGATGGGTGTACTATTTGATTTAGTTCCTCCAGTACTCGAAGTTGCCCAACCAGCGGATAATTCATCTACAGAAAATGATTCTGTAATAGTATCAGGAACAACAGAAATTGGTGCAGTAGTTACTGTAAATGGTGAAAATGTCGCAAATACTGAAGGTTCATTTAGTCATACTTTAGCTCTAAATCTTGGAGCAAATGGGATCAAAGTAGTTTCAACTGATCAAGCAGGAAATGCAACAGTCAGAAATATTACTATTAATAGAAATGCTAAACCAACACCAGCCCCAACGCCTACAGCAAGAATTACTTTAAGTGGTGTGAAAGTTGATGGTGGAGTAAGTCTGACTTGGAATGTATCTGGAATTGATACTTCTAAAGGATTTAAGATAGTCAAAAGTACAAGTCCAAATCCTGTCTATCCTGGTAATAACTATTCATACCTGTCTAACGGATCTACAAGAAGTTATACATGGAATATCACAGATGGAGTGACTTATCACTTCAGAGTATGCCAATACTTAAGTAATGGTACTTGCGGAGTTTATAGTAATAACATCACAGTCACAGCCCCTGTCAAAACCACAACACAAACTGGAAGCGTATCATCAATTAGTTTATCAGCTTCTGGCAATGTGGTGAACTGGAGTGTTGCTGGATACTCAGCTAATGGATATAAAGTAGTTTGGTCCAAAACATCAGGTCCTACTTATCCAACAAGATCTGGGGACAAATACCAATATTTTTCAAATCCTTCTCAAACTTCATCTAATCCACTTGAAGCATTTGACGGAAGTGGTACATATTTTGTGAGAGTATGCGAATATTTGGGAGGTAAATGTGGTGTTTACTCCAACCAAATTCAAGTTAGTTTGTAAATTTAAAAATCACAAAGAAAAGAGCCTTCGAATGAAGGCTCTTTTTATATCTTTTGATGAACTTTTAGGCGTTGAAATTACTATTTTCTACAAAAGTCAGGGCTGAACCCATGTTATTGGCTCTACCTGTTCTACCGATTCTATGAATATAGTCCTCATAATTATCTGGAATATCATAGTTTAAGACATGGGAAACTCCACTGATATCTAGTCCTCTTGCTGCAACATCTGTTGCTATTAATATCTTTGATAGTCCTGATTTGAAATTTGTGATAGACCTTCTTCTTTGGCTCTGTCTTTTATCTCCATGTATTGATTCTACATTGTATCCTCTATCTGTTAATATTTCTTCGAGCTTGTCTACAAATCTCTTTGTATTAGCAAAGATTAACGCCTTCTTTATATCTTCTCTACCTAATACTTGTATCAATTTATCTAATTTATCAGAACTAGACTTATATCTTATGACATCTTGGTTGACATTTTGTGCTGTATCCCCAGTTCTGACTGATACTTTTATGTATTCTTTTTTTTAGCAATAGATTTATGACATTTTCAACCTTCGAATTTAGAGTTGCCGAGAAAAATAATGACTGTCTTTCTTGAGGTAGCTGTCCAATCAAAAACTTAATGTCTTCAACAAAACCCATCTCAAGCATTCTATCAACTTCGTCTAATACGATAGTAGAAAATCCAGCCATATTTAATTCTCCTCTTTTATTTAAATCAATCAATCTGCCAGGCGTACCTATGACAAAATTGTAGCCTTTTTTTAGTTGATATAACTGTTTGCCGATATAATTACCTCCGATACAAGCTACTGAAAAGATTCTTAAATTTCTAGAAAGGATGGGAAATTCATCATTAATTTGTTCTGCAAGTTCCCTAGTTGGGACTATGATTAGAACCTTTTCATTTCTTTTATTAATAATCTTCTGAAATAACGGTATCAAAAATGCCCCTGTTTTGCCTGTTCCGGTATTTGCTATACCCAATAAATCTTCCCCTTTCATAATGTGAGGGATGGATTGATCTTGGACAGGTGTTGGTACACTAAAGCCCTTGTGTTCAATATTATTTTTTAGTATTTGATTGACTGCAAGATCGGCAAATTTGAAAGTACTTTGATATTCATCATTAGGAGCGATTGCTTCTACTTTTTTGATAAATTTGTTTATATCTATACTCTGTCCTTTATTGTATCTACTACCGTTTCCACCTCTTCTTCTACCTCGGCTATTGCCGGTATGATAAGAATTTCTAGAATGGCCATAATTACCACTTCGTCTATTTGATGAAAATCTCTTAAATTGTTCCATTTTAAATTTCTTTTAAAAAAAATATACACCAACAAAATTTGCTGGCTTAAGCCTATTTATCGAAAGAAATTATCAATGGATTATTTTTGATTAAACTCCTTCAGAGGCACGCTCCGAAAGATTACTACATTAGTTAAAATCGAAGTAGCTATATTATAGCATATTTCCGTTTAATTACATATTTTATATATAATATTGACGATATCAATAACAATGGGAAAACAAATAATCCGATCCAAAAGCCCAAGAAACCTGTTGCTTCATATCCTACTCTTCCATAAAAATCGAAACAACTATGACAGCCGCTATCTTCACAACACATTGGAATGAATGTAGTTGTCATCAAGCCAATAAATGCCCCGATAATACCTCCAACTGGAATTGATAAGAGAAAACCAGCAACTAACCAGAATGATTTTTTCATAGTATCTTTCAAATAATAAAAACAACTCAAACAATACAAGTATCTGATAAATCAAGGATAATATCAACAAAAATACCAGCTCTCATAAATAACAAATAATGTTATAATCCAATAGATAGTTTTCCGACGTGGAGAGGTGGCCGAGTGGTTCAAGGCACAGTCCTGGAAAGACTGCGGGAGCAATCCCTCGCAGGTTCGAATCCTGTCCTCTCCGTTTTAGTCGCTAAGTGAAACCAATCCTGACAAAAAAATAGGATGCTTCTATAAGTCTAAGTTTTTCAAATTTTGTCAGCTACTTATCACTTCACCTTTCTTTCCTTTCACGACGAAAGCTTGATTGTCAGTTAATTTTATTACATCGTATCCCAGTTTATTCATAGCTAGTGAAGTCTTCTCTATCCGTTCGAAATATTTTTCCTTTTGAGCATGAGGAATTATTATGGAATCGACTAGATCAAGTCCATTGTAATTTTCTAGACCTGGTGCCAAAGATGGGTCATCAAATTGTTTGAATCCTTCTATAGTAGGAGAACAAATAACAGAACCTGCACTAGAGCCAATATATATTTTGCCTTTTTCTAACATATCTTTAACAATTCTATCAAACCCACTATTTCTCATCTCCTGCATGAGATAAAAAACATTACCACCAGCGACAAAAATTATATCTACATCATTAAGTATTTTTTCCAATTCTTTTTGCCTGATCAATTTAATATCAACCTCAATTACGTCCATTACCAAATCTACCAATGCTTTTCTATCATTCTCGACAAAGAATTTATCTTCATAAGGATCTCCTGCTGTTGGAAGAAAAGCCACTTTTAGCTTTTCTTTATTTGGAAGAAGCTTATTTATTAAGTCTATTACGACACAAGCATAAGAGGTTAAAATCAGAGTGCACATGAATATTTATTTAAAATTTCCAAATTAATCCTCATCACTCCCTTCTGCTTCCTTCAGGACAAGCCTGCCAGAGACGGATAAACCTACTCCCTTGAGCTTCTCTCAGGGTAAACATCACTCCCGCCACCATGCCAAAGGCAGGCAAGGAGGCGGATAAACATTACTCCCTTCGACTTCGCTCAAGATAAGCCTGCCAGAGGCAGGCAAGCATTACTCATACTTTCCATCATACCCACCTAAACTTGGATTGCCGGACCGATCTTTGACCTTATCAATTGGGAATCGCTCTTCATATTCAGCATGGCTTGCTTCAACTGCTTTTTGCATGTCAACTCCGAAAATATTTGCAAGTCTTGCTACGCACCAGACCAAATCCCCTATACCATCGGCTAATTCATCTTTTTCTTTTTCAATAACTTTTTTCAGATCCTCATCATTATTTATCCATTTAATCTCGTTCCAGATCTCCCCTGTTTCTTCTCCAATATTACAAAGCATATTATAGACTCCAATAGTATCCAATTTGTCCCAATCTCTTTCTTTGATAAATTCGTCAATTTTTGCCTGAATTGGATTTGTATAATTTGACATGAAGCTAGAAATTTAAAAATATTAGACAAATAATACCTATTTCTTTAGAATAATTCCATTATATAATAAATTATTATTATTATTTCATGCAGAAATATGCACTAATAGTTCCCGTTCTTGTAATATTTTTCAGTCCAGCCTTATCTTTTGCAAATTCATATACTCTATCCGAGGTAGAACTGCATGATAGCGAAGCTGATTGCTGGATGACTTTCGAAGGAAAAGTATACGATTTCAGTGCCGAGCACTTAAAAGATCATGAAGATAGATTCATGGACATACTACCCTGGTGCGGAGAAGATATGACCGAAGCTTTCAAGGATAAAGCAGGAATGGACCAAGATCACAAACCATTTGTTTACAGAGATTTAGAGAATTATTATATTGGCGAAATCAAAATAGAAGGAATTAGCGATATAACTTATACAACACGATCATCAGAATCTGAAACAAAATCAAATAATCCTTATAACGCACTAGTACCCGTAGCCATATCAGGTGGATTATACCTACTATATTGGGGATTGACCAAAACAGAATTAAGAAACAAAACCAAATTATTCAACAAAAACACCTTTAATTTAACTTTCAATACATTACTTTTACTTGGACTTATTCCATCTGCAGTTTTTGGATTCATCATGGTGATGTCTTATCGCTTCGATGCCATTCGAGAGATTGATTTTGATTTCCTATACTGGCATGTGGAATTATCGATAGCGTTTGCGACATTGATGTTTGCTCATTTCTTAACCAGATTTAAGCTATATCTCGCACCACTGAAATTATTTAGAAAAATCAGAAGCATTGCTTAGTTACTAAAAAAGCCTTCTTTGATCTCAATAGCATTTAGCAATTGCTCCATTTTATTTTCAACGACCCATCTAAATTTGGTATCAGCTGTAACACCAAGTCTATCTGCTATATTTTGGGCATAATTTGTATCTCCTGGAGCATATTTTGAGAAAACATAAATTAAATCACAATTTCCACTTGCACATTCAGGATATGCTGTATGAGTGCCAGCATTTAGAGCCAATAAATATGCTCTTAGAGCATTTCTACCATCTTGATAAGTAGAAAAAATCATATAAGTACCACCACGTGAGTCAATTCTCTCACCACAAGGAGCAGGACCTCCATGTTTGGTGATATAGCCAATTCTTGCAGTAGAATATCTAATATTCCCCAGATTATTATTTTGACAAGCCCAACCAAGGAAGCCAGATGTCGCACCAGATTCGTATCTGCATAAAGATTGACCAATAGAACAAGGTATACAACTTTTTGTCGAAACAGGACATGGACTAGGTATTGGAGCAGGTGCAGGAGTTGTTGTTTTTGGAACCGAAGATAGTTTGTGAACAACAGTACTTACCGACTCCTTTGTCTCTATCTGATCATCTGTTACTTTTTGAGGGGTTGACTCGAGATCATTAATCATCTCACTATCATCAATTCCTTGAACTTGTTTATTATGATTGACTTCATCAAAGCTTTTGGAAACTGTCTGTGGAGAATTCTTCGAATTGCCACTATTACTCCTTTTTTGCACAAGGACCCAAGAACCAAAGCTTATAACAATCAAAGACACTACTACAAAAATAGCAAAATATTTCTTATTAAACTTTACTGACTTTGGCATTTTGATTATTAAATTACCTACTATCAGTATATTACAAATTCAATTCTAATTCCCTTTTTTCAATCTTTTCTTCTAGTTTATCAACAAACTCCTTAAGATCAATAACCAAATTCTCCTTCTTCCCTCTAAAACGTATTGAAACTGTATTATTTTCTTCCTCCCTCCGCCCTACAATAACCATATATGGAATTTTCAATTCCTGTGCTTCTCTAATTTTGGCTTGCATGGTATCTGCTCTTTTATCATTGAGGACTCTGATACCTTCTTCGATTAATTCTTTTTCAATTTTATCGGCATAAGCATGATTATCTTCTCCAATTGGGATAATCACCACCTGATCAGGAGCCAACCAGACTGGGAAATTACCAGCAAGATGCTCAATCATGACAGATACAAATCTCTCAATTGATCCCATGATAGCGGCATGGATCATCACAACTCGTTCTTTCTCACCCGATTCATTTATGCAATTCAAATCAAATCTCTCTGGCATATTCATGTCAAGTTGAATTGTAGCTACCTGCCATTCTCTTCCAAGTGAATCCTTTGTAACAAAGTCTATTTTTGGTCCATACATAGCGGCCTCCCTTAAAGTTACATTGTACTCAACACCTCTTTCTTTAGCGATTTCAACTAATTCAGCTTCTGCTTTTTGCCAGATTTCTTTTGTACCAAGATATACTTTGAAATTCTCTGGATCATGAAATGACAATCTCACATCTAGTTTGAAACCAAATTTTGTATAGAATTCATCTACAATATCCCAAATTTTAAAAAATTCTTCTCTTAATTGAGGGAATCTGCAAAATACATGTGCATCATCTTGTGTGATACATCTAACACGAGAAAGACCTGATAATTCTCCACTTTGTTCATCTCTATAAACCATAGTTGTCTCAGCATATCTTTGGGGCAAGTCCCTATAACTTCTTTGAACGTGATCATATATTTGAGTATGGTGAGGACAATTCATAGGTTTCATCGCAAATTCATGCCCTTCTCTAGTTGTAATTTTGAACAATTCTTCTGAGAATTTCGCCCAGTGACCACTTGTCTCATAGAGAGCCTTCTTAGTTATATGCGGAATTGATACTTTTTGATACCCTCTCGCACGCCTTAATTCCCATACAAATTTGTCCAATTCCTCGCGAAGGATAGTGCCTTTCGGAGTCCACATCGGAAGTCCACCACCTACTAATTCAGAAAAAACAAACAAATCTAATTGTTTACCAAGTCTTTTGTGATCTCGAAGTTTCACCTCTTCCAAAAATACCAAATGCTTTTCCAATTCTTCTTGCGAAAGAAATGCTGTACCATAGATACGTGTAAGCATCTTATTTGATTCATCTCCACGCCAATAAGCACCAGCAATAGATAATAACTTGAAAGCTTTGATCTCTGAAGTATTTGATATATGTGGTCCTTTGCAAAGATCGACAAAGACTACTTTTCCTTTTTGATTGAAGTTTTCATAAATACTTACAGACTTCTCACCCTTCGCTTCAATTTCATCAAGCCATTCTTGTTTGTATGGATTATTTGCAAATAGTTTACGTGCTTCTTCAATTGAGATTTCTCTTTTTTTAATCTCCTGGCCTTCTTTAATTATTTTTTTCATTTCCTCTTCGATTTTCGCAAAATCTTCTTCCGAAATTTTCAGATCTTCTGAAGGATCGAAGTCGAAATAGAACCCATCTTCTGTAGCAGGCCCCATAGCCATGACGACTTTTTCTTCTCCCCAGATATTATGCATTGCCTGAGTCAGCACATGTTCACAACTATGCCTGATGCAATATAGATGAAAATTTGTGTCACTGACATATTTGGGTAAGTTATCTTTATAATCCTCATATTTGTCGGCCATTTTGATTAATAATAAAAAATAAGTATTCAGTATTCAGCTTTCAGTCTTCAGCATTTAGTCTCCAGTTTTCGAAATTGCTACCCAAAACAAACAAGTAAGACTAAATATATAAACAAAAAAGACCCTCACAACAAGTAACTATTTATTAGTATACTTATTGTAAGGGTCCCTGTTTAATAAAACTTTTCTGCAACTAACAGAGGACGGTTCCACCTTTTGTTTAACTTGATTTAAGTTATCTTAAATTTTATTGTATTGCCTGAATTAAAAAGCTCCAGACTGCTTTTGCAAAGTTTTCACTTATGCTCTTTGCTCACTTATTTGATCTTGATTTCCTCAAACATTTCATGTTTGCCGGTTTTTTTGTCAAACTTTTTGACTTTCATCTTATCAGTTGTATTAACTCTATTCTTCTCTGATACATAGAAAGTACCTGTAATTTTGTTAATCAATCTGACAAGTTGTCTGTTTCCTTTTTTTGCCATGGTACTAATTTTTAATATGAATAGCTAAAGATTTAATAGAATTTATTGAAAAATTGCTTTTCTTTTTTCTGAATCTCTGAGAGATTATACAATAATTTGGGAAATATTTATAGATCGCTATTATTATCAAAAAAGGTAAGACCAAATGGAGAAAACCTACATGAGCTCTTTCATAAGCAAGATACTCTGGTAATTCTCAAATCCAAAAAGCTTCTGAGGCAAAGATATTGAAACAACCTTAAACCCTTTATGCAAATGGAAATTCAGCGATTTATAATTTGGAACCGGAGCAAGTGTAATAATACTAGAGATCCTTTTATACTTTGCATTCAATAAATCTAGAGATGTTTCAAGTAATGCACTCCCTAAACCACGATTGGCATAAGAACCTGAGACACATAGTACTTTGATTTCAATGGTATCTAACGAATAGTATTTTTCTTTATAGGCTTCTTCATTCCAAACTTTGGATTCATTATCCAAATACTCTTTCACTTTGGACAAAACAATGTATCCGACAACTTCCTTATTCTTAAGAGCAACAAGAAATATATCTTTCATATCCTTCTCAAAATCTTGTATCGAGTAATCTCCAATCAGAAAGCCACTTTGACTTAACTCATAATTTGTTCGGACTTGAGGAGTTAAGATCGGTTTTCTTAGCTTGACGATCAAATCATAATCCTCATATTTTGCTTTTCTAATATTCATATTATTTAACTAACTCCTTGTCATCTTTTACAAATGGAGTGTGAATGACAAAATGTAAATAATCTTTTGAACTATCTTTAAATGTATGAATTTCGTTAGGCTCCAAAACAATTATATCTCCCTCCTTGAGAGTTATCTCTTTATCGTCAACTTCGATAGTACTTGTCCCCCTTGCTATCAAATATATTTCGTTCATTTTATGATGCACATGTTTTTCTTTTATACCTTCATTCGCAAACCCTATTGGGACTTCAATTTCTGAATTCCATGGACCAAGATACCAACCTTTTGCATCATTACTTTTGCTCATATGAATCATTATAGGTTTGATAATAAGTATTGATAATAAGACGAAATTAGGACTTTATTATTTATGAATTGGCAATTGATTAAAATCCAAATCGTACTTCTCTATTTTCGCTCACCTGATATTCATAGAGTAATTATATTGTTTTAGTTTGGGGTTGTAAACGATTCACGTGTTCCCAAGAATCAATATCTTTATCAACTGTCTTCCGATACCGGATTTTAAGAATTTCTCTCTTTCTCTTTTGGGAATTAGATCCCGTAAAACTTCATTTCATTTGTTTACGGGATTTAAGATTTAGTATTGCTCTTCTTCGACATGCTCAGTATTGCAAACTAAATCTAAAAGCGGGCAACGGGAATCGAACCCGTGTCTTCAGTTTGGAAAACTGACATAATAGCCGCTATACTATGCCCGCGACTAAATTGTTAAACTAAGTTCAATTATACAAGAATAATTTAAATTTTTATAGTTAAATTGAATAATTATCAACAAAAGCTATCTATATACAATGCAATTCATAAATTAAATCAAAACGATCAATCAATAATACGCAAACTCAGAAAGAATTCAATATGCGAACAAATGACACTATTAGCGAACATAACTCCACACTCCATAGGTGACACCGATGACACTTGCAGAAAGCACCATACCCCAGATGATATCTATAAATACGATTTTTAGCGGGAAGCCTTGTAAAGTTGAATAATTTGTCAGATCGTATGTGGCATATGTGACAAGTCCAAAAAGCGCGCCATTAAGAATCGTAATCCAAAAAGAATTTGCTTCAATTGCTCTTGGCATGACAAAATATACAAGTATCGCTACAAATAAAGCATAGAATAATATCGCTGCCCACCAAATAGGATTGAGATCTCCTTGAGCATTTCTTCGCATCAATGGCCCAAGCATATCGCTATACAAACCCTTGGCTACAAATCCAAGCCAGATAAAATCAATTAACAAAAAGGAAATAAATGCGACAGGATAAAGTATCAGGTAATCGGAGATTGTCATATATATAAATAATAAGAAGTAATCTAAGATCAGTATACAAAGAATCTATCTTGAGGCAAAGGGAAAAAGACATTGAAGCCAATACAATTAAAAAACATATTTGAGATTTAACTCCAAAAATTTGGGAATATTAATAATCCTCAGGCTCAGGCAGAAATTCATATATAAATTTATCTTCCCAGTCTTTCTTATTTGACAATCTTTCTTGAAGTTCATTAATCACTACCTCCAAACTTGGTTTGAAAATTTTTTTAATTTCCTTCACTTCATCAAGATCTACCCAAAAATACTCTCCTTCGACAGATTTCTCAATAAGGTTGCCTGTAAATTTATCAATAAAAAAAATATAAAATATTCCATCCTCAACCACTTCGCCCTTGTCATTCTTTCGAATCTGATGCAAATTACCAATTAAATTTGCATTTCTAGCAACTAAACCAGTTTCTTCAAGCAAAGCTCTTTTGGCGGTATCTTCTAATTGTTCTCCATATCTTTTTTTCTCAGCAATTAATCCGACATAACCGTATTGAGGATGTTTCAATCGTCTAGTAAGTATTATTTTATTGCCTTTGACAGGGCATAAATAGACACTAACTTTATAAGTAGGTGGAGTTTGTAAATCTTTCTCATCAACATTTGTCACAAATGATTTACCTTTCAAAGTAATTGTATATTTATCTGTTAATTTATTTAAAAAACCTTTCTTCACTAATTCTTGTAAATGATAATTAAACAGATCATTTTCTACTTCCTCAGGTCTTAGTTCAAAATACCTTGCTCCTTTTTCAAAAAAACTACATTTGGATAATATTTCTCTTTGGATTTTGCTTCCTATCATTGGATATATTTAACAAGTAATTTCAATTTGCATAGATTATAGTAAGTCAAAATCTATGTAACAAGTGAAGAAGTCCTCGGTAGATATCTTATGATTTTAAACCTAAAAAAATATACTATCATTCTTGAATTTCAATCACCTTCTCCTTATTATATTGGCCGGATTTGAATTTGAGATTAGATTTTGAGACATTGAAGTATTTTGAGAGCAAATCAATCAATTCCAGATTTGCTTTGTTTTCTATAGGCGAGGACTTCAACGATACTTCGTAAGTATTTTCTGCGACTTCTCTAACCTTCGCTTCTTTTTTTCTTAATTTTACTTTGATTTTGATAATCATAAAGTTATTATACACGTAATTTCAAACCTGCTATGATATATCCAATCAGGATTTCACATATGAAAAAGTTAATTGCACTATTACTAATATTTCTGGTTCTAACTTTGGTATCCATACTCCTGTACTTTGATAAAACTTCAACAGAAATTATCACTCCAATTTATACAACTAATCAAATATCAAAAGATAGTTATATTGATCGTAAATTAAATTCAATGAATGTCGGGCAAAAAAGAGGTGCTTTATTTATGGTATCAATCCCTGATCAGGTATTAACTGATGAGACAATTTCTTACTTGAAAGAAAATCATATTGGAGGAGTTATTTTGATGCCAAATAATTTCGTGAACGAAGAGCAACTTAAGAAACTTACAAGTGATCTAAAACAAAAAGTCGACTCAAGAATTATCATCTCAATTGACCAAGAAGGTGGAACAGTCGTGAGAATCCCCTGGGATAAATACAAAAATTTCAATGCCAGAGATTTTGTAGAAAATAGAACGAACGGCATAACTCCAACTGAGGTATTTACTTACAGAGCAGAATTACTCAAGTCACTTGGTATCAACTGCATATTAGGTCCAGTTGCAGATATTGCAGACAAGAGTTCGTTTATGTACAAAAGATCCTACAGTGCAGATAAATTCGATGTAGCAGAAATTACTGCTGAAGAAATTGGGGTCTATCAAAAAATTGGAATACTAACTTCCCCAAAGCATTTCCCCGGACATGGCAGAACAAGTACCGATTCGCATAATAATTTCCCAGAAATCAATCTCTCAAAAGAGGAACTAGTTCAAAACGAATTTGTACCTTTTGCGGCAGATATCAGAGCAGGTGCAGATTTCATCATGCTTGGTCACATTATTAATCCTCAAATTGATCCAAATATACCTGCCTCCAAATCATATAAATATGTCGAGATACTTGAACAAGATCTTGGATTTGAAGGTATTGTAATTACTGACGATCTGAAAATGACTGGAAATATTAATGGTGGGATTGACTGGGGGATAAATCTTGTCATTGAAGATAGTACCCAAGTGATATCAAGAATGAATACAATAAATCCTCAAGATGAATATGTCAAAAGAGTTCTTGAAATAAAGTATGAAAAATTGTAACCTTGGATCACAATAATTAACCTTCAAATTTTTATTCTTTTTTTGCTCATGAGTAATTC
Organism: uncultured Candidatus Saccharibacteria bacterium; assembly: GCA_964444125.1. Classification (GTDB taxonomy): domain Bacteria; phylum Patescibacteriota; class Dojkabacteria; order B142; family JAFGMG01; genus CAYUFB01. Next base: position 54,487 of record CAYUFB010000001.1, on the reverse strand, counting down.
TTACACAACACCCTCAACTTTAAGCAAGTCGAATCTAGACTCAGTATTTCATGCGTATGATATCAGAGGTAGAGACCCGGAAGAACTAGACGAAGTATTTTACGAAACCCTAGGTATGGCATTTGTGACATTCTTAAATGCCAAAAAAATTGTAATCGGGAGAGATATCAGAAAAAGTGGTGAAAAATACAAGCAAGCATTTATCAAAGGTGCTACATCTCAGGGAGCAGACGTCATTGATATTGGAGAAATCGCTACCGAAATGCTCTACTACGCTGTCGGATCTGATAAATCAATCGATGGTGGAGTTACAATTACTGCATCGCATAATCCTTCAGGCTGGAATGGTTGCAAAATGGTAGGATCTGGTGCTTCACCATTAAGTGGAGATTATGGGCTCCCTGAGATCAAGAAATTGATGTTAGATAATTCTTTTGAGCTTGATCAAAACAGGCAAGGAAAAGTAACAAAAATAGATATTTATCCAGAATTTAAGGCAAAGGTGCTTTCATTTCTTGGTGATACAGAGATAAAACCTTTAAAAATAGTTGTAGATGCTGGCAATGGCATTGGTGGCAAAATATTTGACTATGTATTTGGTGATCTAAATCTGGAGGTCAAAAAGATGTTTTTCGAGCCTGACGATGCATTCCCTAATCATGTCCCAAATCCAATGGAGGAAGAAAATATTGCACAAATAAAAAAAGAAACTGTATCAAGTCAAGCAGATATAGGAATTGCCATAGATGGAGACGCGGACCGGGTATTTTTTGTAGACAATAAAGGCAGAAATCCTTCGGGAATCTACACAGGTGCGATATACGCTACGCATTTTTTAAAAGACAATCCAGGGGCAAACATAATTCAAGATCCAAGAATCACCTGGCCTGTAACTAATGAAGTACAAAAGGCAGGGGGCAAAACTGTCATGATCAAGGCAGGGCATTCTTTTTTCAAGCATCACATGAAGGAAAGCAATGCGATATTTGGAGCAGAGGCAAGTTGCCATTTTTATTACCGGGACTTTTTCAATGCAGATAGTGGAATGATCACAATTGCTTTGATTCTCAAGATGCTATCAAATGGCTTAGATTTCGATGAGACGCTTGATTATTATTATTCAACCTATCCTAATTCTGGGGAAGTGAATTTCGAAGTAGATGATCCAAATGCGACTTACTTGCAAATAGAAGAATACTTCAAAACAAATTACCCTGAAGCAATTATTACCAAAATTGACGGCATAAGCATTGAACTTCCAACCTGGAGATTTAACTTAAGAGGATCCAACACACAACCACTTATCAGGCTCAATCTTGAAGCAAAAGACAAAGATACAATTGTCAAAAATTATATACTTCTTAAAAAGCTAATTGCAGGAAGACAGGATAATACACCATCAATGAAAGAGTTACTTACGCTTTAATTTGTTGGTTTCTAACTTTTGAATTTCCTTTTTGTATTCAATTACTTGACTTAATGGTGCACTAATAGCAGTAAATCCAAACTCGATTAATTCCTGGATATTAAAGTATCTCTTTGTATCTAAAGCTTTTGCTATTGATTTAGATTTGTACTGATTGACAATCTTCAAACTGCTAGTTAGTAATTTCTTCATCCCATCAAGAGGCAAATTTCCTTCATCAAAGCCTCCTAATATATTTTTGTACATATTATCAAGATTAAAGACAAATCCATCTGCCATAGCTTCTATCAAGTCTTCAATAATCAATGCACTTGAAGCATTGTCTATACTTGCATAAACTCTAAAAGTTGGAGATCTTCTTAGTCTGTTTATCGAAATAATTTTCTTCACTTCCAAAAATTCTGCTGTGCTTCTGATATATGGAACGCTTACCCAAAGATTTTTTTTCTGCATGGAATTTCTGACTTTTCTAATAGCCTCCAATTCGTATTGAAAAATCGTGCTATCTTTTATGATCTTATACGCACCCATTCCAGGACCATCTTGAAGATAAGCATTTGAAATAAATTCATATATAGCAGGTTCAGCTGTATTTTCTAAATTTGCGATCAGATAATCAACCAGATTTGTTACAAAATCCTTTGGATTTTTTGCCAAATCTGACAATGCTCTATTATTTATAGCAATAAAATCATCACCAGATAGACTTACATACCCTGCGATATTTTTGGAATACTTAATATTCGCCTCAGCTTCATAATCTGAAACAAATACATCTATGCCTGTATTGATCTCTTCCTCAACTTTAATTTTGTTTGCATCGATCTTTTTTCTTAATGGTTTGATTTCTTGTTTAACCTCATCTACATATTCGCTCATTGGCTTGATCGATTTTTTGGGCAAAGAAGTAGGAATTTCTGGAACTACTTGTGCTTGGACAATTGGTTTGTCAAAATCAACAGTTTTATTTTTTATGACTTCTTTCTCTTCTGCTGGATCATTATTTAGATTTTCTAGATTACCTATTTTGTTTTTTAATATTTCAAAATGAGATGTCCCCTTTGATGCCTCTTTTTCTTGTCTAGAAGCTGAGACCGAATTACCAACCTTTTTGATATAAGTAACAACTGGCTTACCCATTTCAATTCCAAATTCTATTTCGATATCAGTTTGAAATAATTCTTTGATACTGCATGTGATCAGACCCATAAATGTAGCCTGTGAATCAGACATCTTTGGGTTTTTGCGCCATGGCTTGGAGATTGTGAGTTTTTCTTTTTTCAATCCCTTTGAACCAAAACTTGTGACATACATTTTTTTCTGTTCGACAATATTTTTTTCGACAACTGCTGGTACTTGTGTATCTACTACATACCTATCTCCATTAAACTGATCCTTTTTTAGCAACTCGATATCTCCCATAACTGCTTCAAGTTCAACCAGTTTCTCTCTACCTAATGAATTTGAAGAAGCCTTGCCAGAAATTTCTACAATCGGGGATTTGAAAATCATGATTGCCATAGACAAAGGCCCTTCGTATTTAGCGATTTCTCTTTTCTTTAGACTACTTACTTCAAAGAGTTTTGACCATAATAGCCTGATATTTTGATAGATATTATCAATATCAGATACTCCGCTTAAGTACACTACCTCATCTTCTAAAGATTTTTCGAGATCTTCATTGAATAAGCAAGCCTGCATGTCCACTGATACTTTACTTAACCCAGAAAACTTTTTTAAATAACCTGGGACTGAATTTTCGAGATAATCAGGCATCTTACCCTCCATGATTTTGGATCTGATAGCTTTGGAATTGCGTTCAATCAATGAAGATTTTATCTGGATCTCACTCAATCTTTCTGTAATATATCCAACCAAGTCATTTAGTATCAAAAAATCATCGAAAACTTTCGTAGTAAGTATGAAACCTTGTGGTAATGGAATATTCGCTTCTTGAAGTTTGAGATAATCTTGTCCGGCAAGCCCTATATAATCATACGCATCACTTGATACCAATGACAAGTCAAATATTTTGGCAATTTCTTCTTTTTTCATGGGCAGGTTATAACCTAATATAATTCTACCTTATATCTTGATCTTAGTCGAGATGACTACCAAATAGATAGAATTTTCTTACTAATTATTATTACTACAAACACTATAACAGATATAAAAATATCTAATAACACAAATCTTCTTGAAATTTCAGGATTTGCAAAAACAATATCGTTACTAAATGTATTTGTTTCTTCGAGATTTCCAAGTCTATAAATCACATCTATTTCCATTTTTGATTTCTTGTTAAATATCCCAAGCAATCCACGTGGTTGAGTTACTTTGAGAACCTTGTATTGATAAGGAAGCAATCCTTGATGGAATTTAGCCTCTGGAATCAAATTCTGCCCGCGACTTGATATATTCTTGATCTCAAGCAATTTGTTAGTTACATTTTGGATATTGATATTTGCGATAGTATCGAGTTCAAATCTGTATTGTTCGGGAAATATCACATGAATATTTGCAGTTTCATTATTATCATCTATCACAGTGTTCTCAAATCCAAAGTACCAATAAAAATCCTTACTGGACAACTCAATAAATTCATCAAGTAATTCATTGCCATCTTCTACTAGCGAAAATAATATGACTCTATCGGGTGGGACCCAATCTACAACATCCAATTGATCCGAAAAATATAATATTGGATCTAATGCCTTAGTGGTATCTCCATCTTGCCATAATATCCAATATGATGAACTTGAATCTTGGATATTTTTTCCAAAAACTAATTGAGCTTTGATATCAAGAGAATTTAACCAGTAATATGTATATAGATTTATTGCCAGATCATGATCATTTATCGTATTAAATCTTTTATCAAGACTTTGGAACATCTCGATATTGAAGTTTTTTTCTAAATATTCTGATACACTTTTTACCTTTTCATGATTAGTATCACCTTCTATAACAGGAAACTCATAATTCTTTTTGATCAATGCGTTAGATATTTGCTTATTCGTGACTGGTGTTAATCGCAACGATCCTTTCAGAGAAAGATTATCTTGCGTAGAGAGTAGATATGCATTGGAATCTTTGTCAAAAAGCAATTGCTCATCTGAAGGACTGTTTAGATATTCTACTTCCTGCCCCGGCAAGTCTGATAAGATAGGAATCAGAGCTGTCTGGTCACTAATGTTTGAAATTTTTAATAAAAAGTTCGCATAGTATTCTTCCCCCCAAGAAACACAAATTGCCTTGTTTTCTAAAAATAAAATTGTGCCGGGATTTTCCTCTATATTTCTGGATGAATAAACAATTGGAGGGAAATCAGTTGTTGAATAGTTTATCCTAGTATGTACTTGGCCTATGGGCATATTGCTCGAAAAATTCGAAATTTCAAGTGTATACAATCCTCCTTTTTCTTCAACAAGATTTGGAATGTGGACAAGAAATCCAATCTCTCTAGAAAATCCAGGTCGCAATACATCCTCTCCGAAACTGATTTTTAGATCATTTGTATTTACTTCTTTTTGAAACTTCGCTCCTCTAGAAGATATTAGTTGATAGTTTTTGTGCGGAATAATGATTGAGAATCCTCGAATAAGCTCATCTGATGAATTGTTTTTTATAATTATCTTATAATCAACCTCTGATCTATCAAGATCAAATTTCCTATCAACATCAAGTTGACCTATATTTTGGGCAAAAGATACACTCCCAAATCCAAAAAAAACTATTGTTGCAAGCAAAAGGCAGTATTTGTGCATCTATTTAATATCTTTTATTAGTTTATTGAGTCTATTTAGTATCTCCTCTTTTCCAATTATCCCAATTGCTTCAAATAATGGTGGGGATACAGGTTCGCCTACTACAGCAAGTCTTAAGACCATGAATGAATCACCAGTCTTCAAATCATATTTATTTGATATTTCTTTCATACTATTTGCCCAAATATCGTTTTGCCACTTCCTGCTGTCCTCATCAAGCTTTGAAATAACACTAACAGTATCACTTAATATATTTTTTAGATCTTTCTTAAATGATCTAATTTGTTTTATATCAAGATCAATATGTTCTGGTGCGATATAAAAAAATTTCAACATATCAATCATCTCAACTAAGGTCTTGGCCCTATCTTTGATTAAATCCAGTTTCAAATTTATTTCCTTATCATCTAGTATTCTTGAAATCAATTCATCAGATTCCTTGTATTTTTGAAGCCATTTGATAAATATTTCATCAAGGTTTGGGACTGTCTTGATATATTGCTGATTGAACCATATTAATTTTTCTCTATTAAATACTCCATTGCTTTTTTGTCTGTCTCTCAACTCATACAGTTTGATCAAATCTTCTTGAGAAAAAATTTCTCTTTCTTTCTGACCATGTACTCTTTCTATTGGTGGAGCCCAACCAAGAAGCATAAGAAAATTCTTTATTGCATCAACAAGATATCCATCTTCCAAAAATTGTCTTGCAGATACTGTTCCTTTTCTTTTGGATAATTTGCCACCATCAGGATCAAGTATCAATGAACTATGCGCGAAAACTGGTAATTTGAACCCTAAGTACTTGTACAACAAAACCTGTTTAGGGGTACTTGGGAGCCATTCGTATGCTCTTGTAATATGAGTTATCGCCATTTCATGATCATCTACAACTACTGCCAAATGATATGTAGGATAGCCATCAGATTTGATCAAAACTTGATCGTCAATATCCTCACTCTTCCAAGAAACCTTGCCTAGTATAGCATCATCAACCTCAATGATTTCATTATCCGGGACCTTAAGTCTAATTACGTATTTCTCACCATTAGAGATCCTTGTTTTCGCTTCTTCTATTGGCATATCTCTATAAATAGACCTGAAAGCTTTTGCTTGATATTCCTTATCTCCCTTCATATCGGCCAACTCCTTTTCTGTCATAAAACAATAATAGGCATGCCCTTTTGAAATTAGTTCTTCAGCTTTTTGAAGATATATTCCTGTTTTCATTCTCTCCGATTGTATATATGGAGCATAAGGACCGCCCTGGATCGGACCTTCATCTGGAGTCAGGCCGAACTCATCTAAAACATCATATAATTGTTCTTTAGCACCTTCTACAAATCTTTTCAAATCAGTATCTTCTACTCGAAGGATAAATTTACCCCCGTGATGCCTTGCAAGTGCGTGAGCAAATAGCGCATTATGAATAGTTCCTATGTGTACAAAACCTGTTGGACTTGGAGCAATACGAGTTCTAACCTCCATTTATAATATAATAATAAACCAAATTACACGTCAATTATATTATGCAACGAATCTTTTAGCAATTTAATGAGTATCAGTAGTCAGCTTTCAGTATTCAGTATCCAGTTTTCAGTATTATAAGACTTGATTGCAGATCACGAAATTCTAATTACGGATATTATACAATTTTGCTATGCGTTCTACATATTCCTCATTACGCCATTCGCTTTTCGTTATTCGCAATCCGCAATCCGTATTCCGCCATTCGCATCAATATTAGATTTCTTCTGCGACAAGAACAATTCTATGGCTTGCAGATCCTATCCTGCCGTCTTCTTTGGCACAAGAAATCAGTTTGATTCTATTATCACCGCTTGTTCTATAGATATTTAAATCAGTTCCAGGATGGACTGACATTGAGCTTACTTTATATGATTTTTGTGTTCCATCTGAGAAGTTTATATATAGATTTGCTCCCTTTGAGACTTTATCCAAATTCCAGCATGATTTTGGATCATTTGCTTTGAAATATCTTCTGTGACAAAGGAAAATTGACTCTCCGTCATATGGGTGAGCACTTTCAGGATAAAACCATGCTCCATAATCTATCGCACTATCTCCATCATCAGATAAGATAACAGGAGAGTTATAATTAATTTCTGGAATTACTATTGATGTCATGGATGGATTTGCAGGTTTTGGAGGGATTACAAAATTGAAGTTATAAATCTTTTTTGATTCTTCAATTTTTTCGGCCTCTAAACCTGCTACTTCAGGTTGTTTGTCATTTTCCTTTTCTTGGACTGCTTCCTTTTCTTCAGGTATGGCAAAATTGAAATTTGTACCTCTTTCAATAAATGTAACTTTTCTATCAGGTTGCAAGGCTGTCATTTGACCAAATTCAACATCCCTTATAGCCATAAGCAACGAATACAAAACAGCCACCAATGCAGCTATGCATATAATTACGACTAGAATAATTGTAAGAGCTATGCCACGATTTCCGCCTAACATCGTTTTAGTTATTATAAATACAATTAACTATCGCTAATTAAACGACTATAGGACATACCTGTTTTTGCGAATTAGCTTGCAAATTATACCATAAATAGCATTTTCTATACACACTATAGGTTGCTTTTTTGACGGCGATCCTGATATAATCAACTCATATAGATATTATATTTTACATATATCTAAATGTTTAAACGAAAAATCTTACAAAATATCAGTATCAAAAAAATACTGACTGTATACACAATATTGATATTAGCAATATCCGCTTATGTCTCTATTGGTCTAGTACAGAAAGATAATAATGTCGATGCAGCTACTGGCTGGACCAGAAATGCATCATATCCTGGATGTTATGAGGACCACTGTGAATGTAACAATGCAAATGGTTGCGACCTGTATCTTCATATTTGTGAGGAATGGGGACAACACTCAAAAGGTGGCAAAATATGCATCTCTCCTAATCCTATCAAAGTCAAAGATATGGCCAATGGAGAAAGCGTATCCTTAGATAGCATACTTGCAGGTATAGATTGCAAATATGTACAAATTGATGTAAATACTCCTGGCCATGTGCCATATGCCGGAGATTTAGGTGCAATTACACTTGGTTGGACTGATTGGACAGTCTGTGGACAACAACCTCCACCAGAACAACCACCACAGCAACCTCCAGAGAATCCTGCAGTTTGCCCATATTCAAGTACGCAAGCTCGAGTTCAAAGGGATATCAGCGATCCATGGAAACCAAATATGAGTGTTGATTGTGGAACAAGTTTTAGAGTTGGAGCATTTCATGACCATACAGGAGAATTTGCTGGTGATACTCAACTTCAAATAGTGGGCCCTGGCTTCAATCAGGTTCTATCAAATGGTGGCGTTGTAACAACAGCTGCTGCTGGTACGTATAGTGTATATGCAACAACAAGAGTAGCAGGCACATCAAGCTTCTATCCAGAAGATGCATGTAAAGCACTTGCTACAGTTGTCTGCACACAAGATGTTGTAGAAAACCCAGGATACACTCTGACAAAAGTAGCAACTAATGCAGTTGGTTCTTATGATATTGGAGCTCAAGTCAGATTTAGAATCGTATTACAAAATACTGGAGATACAACCTTGACTACTATTAGATTTAGAGACAGTTTTGATAGCAGATATCTGACATTTGTATCAGCATTTGGGACATCTCCAACTGTTAACAATTTAAACATAACCAATTCGCTTAATACGTCTGTGCAAGACTATATGATGATTCTTTCCAATGAAGATATCACTACAGTACTAGGTGATCTTGCTCCAGGACAAAGTTATTCTATCGATTTCACATTTAATGCAAATCGAGCAAGTCATAGCACATGCAATGATGTTTTTGCACATCCAACTGGGCTGACCGAAAAACAAGCTAGAGCATGTGTAGGTATAGTTCTTAAGACGGATTTGTAATCTAAGCTTTAGATTTATTGGCCCTGTAAATCAAAATATTTAATTATTTTGTATACAGGGCCTTTTTTTGTCAGGACACTTTCAATAAGTGCTATCCTTTTCACAACCATCTTTTCATTTCTTGTAGGGAATTCGACAATTTTCTGATTTATATCGTGAATTGTACTTTTGCTAATATCAGTCTTGACTCTAGCAACTGTGATATGCGAGAGGAACTTCGCAAAATCTTTCTTTTTTATCATGTCATCCCTATCCAAACTTTTTACGATCAATTGCAATCCGTTAACTATTTTTTCTAAGCTAGGAGATTCTTTGAGAGATATATAGACTACGTTTGGTTTGTTTTGAGTGAAAAATCCAAAATCTACCTTGTCAGTTTCAAATTCGACCCTTGGCAAATACTTCGCATTCTCATCAAGTGTCTCAATCAAGAGATCTCTAGAACTATCTGTGACGTTATTACCCAAAAATTTCAGAGTAAGGTGGATCTGCTCCAAATTAATAAGTTCAAGTTTATAAGAATATCTGGAAATAGTTCTTTGGACATCACGTGCATAATCCCTAATTGGCTTATCAGGCAATATACAAAGAAAAAGTCTATGATTCTTTTTGATTATTCGTTTGAATTTTTTTTCCATGAGTTTTTATCCCGCTCCGTATAATAATACAAACCCCAATAACGCAATGATAACATATTCAAATACTATTCCCAAAGAGAGACTTCCCTCAAACTTGTGCTGCAGAATAGCAAATACAAAATACATCAATATTGATTGAATGAATGAACTTCTAAGGGTTGAATCAAACTCAATGAACAAAAGAATAGTAACAGTAGCAAGAATAAGTGCGAAAACTAGATATACAACAACCATCTTGATACCAATATCCCAATAATGCAAAAAAGCACTAATAATCAAGCACATATTGACTATAAACAATAATAATAATGAGAGAAGACTCCCAAATGAGTATAGATTTGAAATACTTAATACAGCATTGGCAAGAGCAAAACTTGATATTAGAATTATCAAGGTATAAATGAAATGTGTAGATAATTCCAACTTAAACTTATCCTCGTAATACGCTCGAATATTTACAAATACAAAAAAATAAGTAATAAAAACCAATATCAATAAAATCGGCCTAAATAAAGGAAATGAATTAAAGTAAATCAACAAACAGAAATCAATAAATATCAATAATGGAAAAACGATATGATATATAGCACTTAGTTTGCCTGGGTAGTTATTTACCTTTGGCAACCCCAATTGTGTCAATTTATTGGAAGCAGACTTCCAGATATTGGCTATCATCAGTATCAACAAAACTATATTGATAGCAATTGCGGCAATGAATTCACCAACAGAATAATCTCTTGATACTAGAACGAAATAAAACCCCAATATAAGGATAAATGAGTATAGAATAGGTTTTTTGTTTTGACCTAAAATCATGATTGGGCAGCACCCTCAAGTAGTTCTCCAGCGGATCCACCCGCTATAGAAATCAACAAGAGAATTACAAAAATTGATATATGATAATTGGTTTTGGTCCTTATAAATGCGTCAGGCAAATTGTAGTGCACAAGTGCAATATAGTCGATTATTAGTAATATCAATAGAAGCACTATAAACGCAACGTTTATCAATCGTCTGATTCCAAGTTGCATGTATAATGGTATATCCATACCAACAGGCAATAACCTCTGTGCTTCATTTGTAATCTCTCCTTTGATATCACTCAGATTGAATTCTTCACTACCACTGTTACCTGCTTTATCATAAGCTGTGATGATTATTTCTTTATTTTTGTAGACATCGCTAATAGGAACTTCTAATTCCCAAGTATTATCTGCTATTTCAATTAGGGCCAAGTCTGATAAGGACGATTCAAGCCTAACTGCATCATCATCAGTTTTGACCTGTAATACTGCGATATCAGTTTCGTTCTTTGAAATCGAATGCAGCGTCAATTCTTTGATAACTGGTGGGATTGTGTCTACAACCACACTTACTGCATCAGAAGATCCGGTATTTGTGTTCTTGACGCCAAGAACGTGATCCCCATCAACCAACGCATTTTCTTTGTTTATCCGGAATGTAAATAATCCATATTCGGAAATTGATTCTCCGATATCTTTATTGTTGTCTGAAACTATTATCCTTCCATCTTCTGATTTACCTTCGATTACAAAAGTATTCTTGTTCAAGATTTGGTCATCTTCAGGACAAGTGATTTGTGTACCACTCTGCGAAGAACCGTTTGAAATATCATTTTCGCCTACAATAGTACCAGCTCCAGGCCTTGTCCCAAAATGTACTACAATTATGGCATTGTTTTGAATTCCTTGGAATCTTCCATAGACAATCCCAATACCGACTTCCCTAAACTCACCACGAAGTATATTGTCCCTATGTGTTTTGCTATTCATCCAAGCCTCAAAGACGGTTTTGTTATCTTCAAAGCCTTCAGCTAAATTCTCCCCAGCATAAATATAATTATAACCAGCTTCATCAAAAAAATCCCACGGAGATTTGCCATTTGGACAATAATGGTCCCAACAATCCGTCTCAAGCATAGCTTGAGCTTTTAGCTGAGCTGATTTATTAAGTCTCGAATTTAATCGTAAGTTTTCTAACCCCTGCTTGGCTCTTGCTTCATTATGTAAATTCAAAATACTTACAGTATCGACAGCAGCATGAACTCTAAGTACTGAGACATTCGCAGAAAGGATATTAAACACTAGTAATATCAAAGTGTAAGTAGTTATCACTCCTCTACTTAATAATTTTGGAGTAAAACCGTTTTGTTCTGTCGGCAAGAAATATTGTCTCATGTTAGGGTCAGTCTACAGACTAATTGGCCATTTTTCAAGAAAATATCACTAAAAATCAATATAGCCCAAATTTATTTTTAGATAGTAGTTAGATTGTGATAAACTTCACGAGTTAAGATAATTAAAATTTACAAATATGTTCAAAAAATTATTCGGTAGCTTTTTTGACTCAAATGAAAAAGCCATAAAAAACGTACAGCCTATTCTTAAATTAATAAAAGAAAAAGAGATAAGTGCATCTAAACTAAATGACAAACAGATTGTCGAAAAAGTTCAAGATATAAAGCGTTCACTAGAAAAATTTGTCGATGCAATACCCGATGAGGCAAGATCCTCTCTGCAAACTCAATCTGAAACATCACAAAAATATCAAAAAAAAGAAAACGATCTAAAAAATGAGCTTTATAACTTAATCCCAGAATTTTTCCCACTTATCAACGAAGTCTATAAAAGAAAAGTGGGCATATCATACTTCGATGTACAGTACATCGCAGGTATTATCCTCTCTCAAGGTCACAAACTTACTGAACTTAAAACTGGAGAAGGAAAAACAATGGTTTTTCAACTTCCGGCTTTTCTTTATGCCCTTGCCGGTAGAGGCTCACACGTAGTGACTGTCAATGATTATCTTGCTAGAGTTGGTGGCGAATATGCCGGACATATTGCCCATGAACTTGGATTAACTGTTGGCGTGATTACCCCTGAATCAAGTTACAGATTCATACCAGACGAAATGGTAGAAAAACTAAAAGGAGAAGATGTCTACAAAGAAGCTCAAGAACATTATAAGACAAATGGCGGACTTAAGATATCCAATATGCGAGGATACAACCTAATTGAATGCGACAAAAAGGAATCATACGCATCTGATATTGTTTATGGTACCAACAATGAATTTGGATTTGATTATTTGAGAGATAATATGGCCAGGGATTTAGGTTCGATCAAACAAAGCGAGTTATATTTTTGTATTATTGACGAAGCCGATTCTATCTTAATTGACGAAGCCAGAACTCCATTGATTATTTCTGCTCCTGCAGAAATATCAAATGAGTTGTATCAGAAATTTGCAGGTATCGTAAAAAGGCTCAAGATAGAAGAAGACTATACAGTTGACGAGAAAGCCAGATCAGCAGTATTAACTGAAATTGGCATTGAAAAGATGGAAAAATTCTTAAATGTCAAAAACATCTGGGAAGACTATCAACTTGCTCATCATCTTGAAAATGCTCTTAAGGCACAAAGTCTGTTTAAAAAAGATATAGATTATCTTGTTCGAGATGGGGAAGTACTCATTGTCGATCAGTTTACAGGTAGAGTCCTTTCAGGCAGAAGATATTCCGAAGGATTGCACCAAGCAATAGAAGCGAAAGAGGGCGTAGAGATCAAAAAAGAATCCAAGACATTAGCAACAATCACTTTCCAAAACTTCTTTAGATTGTACAAAATTATTTCCGGAGGTTCTGGAACAATCATGACAGAAGCAGAAGAATTTTTTAGGATATATAAACTGGATTCTGTCGAAATACCAACAAACAAGCCAGTTATTCGAAAAGATGAAAATGATAGGGTCTACAAAAATAGAAAAGCAAAGTTTGATGCTGTTGCAAAGGAAATCAAAGAAGCTCACGCGACTGGGCAACCAATTCTTGTAGGTACCACCTCAATTGAAGATTCAGAATATATAAGCAAATTAGTTGATAAAATGGGAATCGAACATGAAGTATTGAATGCAAAACATCACGAAAAAGAGGCCATGATAGTTTCAAAAGCTGGAAGAAAAGGGGCTGTAACCATTGCTACAAACATGGCAGGCCGTGGTACCGATATTCCACTTGAAAACGGAGTAACAAAAGTTGGAGGACTATACGTTTTAGGTACACAAAGACATGAATCTAGACGTATAGACAATCAGCTTAGAGGACGTTCAGGTCGACAAGGAGATCCTGGACGAAGCCGTTTCTTTATCTCCCTTGATGATGACATCATGCGAATTCAAGGAGGTCAGATAGTCCAAAAGATAATGGAAATGACAAATATCCCCGATGATATGCCAATTGAAGCAGGACTTATCGGACGTTCAATTGAAACTGCTCAAAAGAAAATGGAAAACATGCATTTTGATTCCAGAAAGAGAGTTGTTGAATACGATGACGTCATGAATCAACAAAGAGAAATCTATTATGTCAGGAGAAGATCAATTTTAGAAAAAACTGAAAATTCATTAGGATATTTTCTTAATTACCCGGCATTATCCAAAAAGGATCTATCTGATATAACCGTCCAGAATGCACAAGAAGATATTAGACAACTAATTCAAGATCAATTAATAGAAGAGGTAGAGACAATCGTTGCTAATCATTTCTTTGATGATCGAGATGACAAAATAGATCTGAAGAAACTAATCGAAAACTTTTTAGATCTTGCACCGGATACTTTAATCACAAAAGCCATCGAAAATTTGCGTAAAGGCAAAGATCAGAAAAGCAATCAGATAACTTTACACATATATGATGAACTAAAAGATAAACCAAAAGAATACATTATTGAGTATTTGAGCAATATCATTAGAGAAGTTCACAAAATACAACAAGAAGAATTAGGGCTAGACTATTATGAAGTTGTCAAAATTGTAAGCCTTGAGACAATGGATAATTTATGGACCTCACATCTTGAAACTATGGAGGATTTAAGGGAGGGAATTGGACTTAGAGGATACGCCCAAAGGGATCCGCTTGTTGAATACAAAAATGAAGGCTTCAACCAATTTGAAATATTTATCAACGGTATTAATTCTCAAATAAATAGAAGAATTCTTAAAGTAACAAAGAAACTTAGTACTCAATCTCAACCAACGATCAGAATGAGAACTAACGATAGTGAAATATCAGATATACTTGAAGGCACGAGAGAGATGCTTCAATCAATTTCAAATGTAATGGATGCGAAACAAGCTACATCAAAAAATGAAAAAGAGAAAACCTTTGTATCATCAGCCAAAACAAAACTCGGTAGGAATGATCCTTGCTGGTGTGGAAGTGGCAAAAAGTTCAAAAAATGTCATGGAAGATAAATCCTTGATTCGTAACATTTCTTCAAATTATTATCGAAAATTAAACGAATTACTCAAAACACAAAGCTAAATGTACAATAAGCTTACACATAGAGACTTCCAGACGCTTGTTCAACTTTCTCAAACACTTACTTTCTAAATAATATCGTTACAAGAAGTTGCACCATATTCATCAATCCCAATTTGACTAGAGCTATCCAGAAACACATTTACTGCCCCCAAAAGAGGCACAATGATAAAGAAAAAATAGAAACTTCATGAAACTGGATATTCTTGAAAGACGGGGGCTTACAAGATAGTGAAAATATAAATAACTAGACATATTTATCTATTTTCTGATTCTAAATGAGCCGAGTGTTACATAAAGGATATGCAATATTGAACGATGTTACGATCTCCCCTCATAAGGACCTACCCAACAAGGGTTCTCTAAATCCAAATCATTTGTATATCATCTGCATCTCAGCACACTCATAAACAAAACAGTTAAATATTCCCCAAACATATTGTTCAATATGCTTATACTCTAATTATTTGAAGAGAATGCAGATCTTCTAGTATAATATGTTGTCATAGATAAATATTATTCATTATTTTTTCAAAATGTATATAGATTCAGGATACTTACTATTTGCACTGCCGGCACTTCTATTATCAATACTAGCATCATTATTGGTGAAATATTACAGTTCAAAATATTTAAACATTGTCACATCCAAAAACCTTACTGGGCTTGACGCAGTCAAAATCCTAGCACAAGACCAGAATCTACCCATTTCACTTGCAAGCACAAGTACACATCTTGGTGACAATTATAATCCAACCAATCGTGTACTGACCTTATCGCATCAAATTGCCAATACCCCAACAATCAGTTCAATAGCTATTGCAGCCCATGAAGTTGGACATGCAGTACAACATAAGCAAGGAAGTTTATTATTTAAGTCCAGGAGTATTATCGTTCCTGTTGTAAATATTGGTACAAATATTGGATACTTTCTAATTATTATTGCACTACTTATTTCAAGTATTAATCTTGGCTGGCTGGGTGTAATTCTTTTTTCTGGTTCAACACTTTTTAGTTTACTGACCCTGCCGCTTGAGATTGATGCAAGTAAAAAAGCGTTGCATTTAATTCGAAAAAATAACCTACTCGATCCGACAGAAATGACAGGAGCCAAAAAAGTTTTAATCGCAGCATCATTAACTTATCTTGCAGGATTAATAAGTTCATTTAGTTCACTTCTATATTTCATACTCAAGATAGATGGACTAAATGACAGAAGAAGATAACCAATCAATAAGCCGGATTCTGTGCTTAAATTTCTTAAGAAATTAAGCGACAATCATTTATCTATTGCCCAAAATTTTGCTTGGTTGCATCTAGTAGAGGTTACCTAGCACTTGATAATTGCTTATCAAGCCGGTGAGCTCTTACCTCACCTTTTCAACCTTACCTCGAAATAAATCCAAGGCGGTATTTTTCTGTGGCCCTATTCCAGAGATCACTCCCTGCCTTATATACGTCAATTATTTGACGCTCTAAGGTACTATTTTGATCTTGTAAGACAAGATCTCGATGTCCGGACTTTCCTCAGCAATAAAGACCTAGGTCTCTCTTACCGCGATTGTCTAGATTGGTATGACATTATAGCATATTTTATGGAATTTGAACCTCATAATCATTACCAAATGTAGTGTTATTATGTTTGATAACTACTTTAATTTTGTAATTACCGGGTTGAATAGTTGCCGTAACCTTGCTCAAACTCGAAGCTGATTTATTTAATTCAAAAAAATCAACTTGTTTTTGTAAGTTTCTTGTCTTCTCGTCATTTGGTATTATATTGATAAAAATATCAAACTGATCTCCATCTTGCCCCCATTTTTGATCTGCAACAGACGGGGTTACTTCAATTTCCAACATTCTTTGTGTACTAGAAACAAAATTACTTTTATAATCAAGCGACAATTGGTATTTCCTCGTTGCCTCAGAAATCGCTGGGCTACTATCTTTTTGATATTGCAAATAAACACCTGTAGCAATTGATCCCACCATAAGCATAATTACTATAAATTGCATAAGTGGTTTGCCCAGAAATCCAGTCTTCTGTTGGGCAGATTCCATCCTTCGTTCTAACATTTTATGCCTCCAATGATTGAAACTTGTAAAAGCAAGAACCAAAAACACAAAAGCTCCAACAAGCATGATCCAGCCAAACACGTTGATTGTATATTCTGTTTTTAAGAAATTAAGCATCAGTATTATTACTAATATTTGATTTAAACCACCCCATCTGTGACATCTACAGTATTTTGACCAGCTTGAGTCTCATCTACTGATTGTTCAGCCCCTTCTCTTTGCGCCTTTAACTTCTCTTCCTCTTGGATTTTCAAAGCTTCCTCCTCTTTTTTCTGCCGTTCAATCAATTCAAGCGGATTTGTTGTAATTAGATTATGTTCATTTTCACTTGCAATAACTTGAATAGCTACATGATTTGATCCTGCAAAAAACAGACCTTCCCCAATTCCTGCTGAAAGTAAGTAATTTTTTTCTCCCGAAGTTAGATAAAAAATATTTTGAATTTTATCAATTGCAACTGGACTTTGTTTCAGCAAAACCTGCAAAGCAGAGTTTGTCACAACTGCTTTGCCATAATCAGTGTTTAAGAAATCTTCAACGTCTTGTGTGATAGTTGTAAGCCCTAGTGCATATTTCCTTGATCTTTTAGCAATAGAATGAATGAAACGGGCTGCGTCTTCATGTTGCATCATCCACCAAGCTTCATCAATAACCAATATTCTTTTCTTGCGGTCTCTTTTGATTCTCGTCCAAATATAATCAAGCATCATATACATAGCTATAGGTCTCAAATCATCTGAAAGATCTCGAATAGAAAATACTGTAAACGTATTTTTGATTTGAATATTTGATGGCCTATCAAAAATTCCAGCAGCACTACCTTTTACATACTTCTCTAGCCTAGTTGCTAATAGATGTGCATCAGGTTCTGCCATAGCTTGCAAGATTTTGTACAGATCAGAAAGTAATGGAGGTTGATTTCTTTGTGTAGAAGGATCTGGTGTAATTCCTTTTTCTTTATAACATAGAATAATAGCTCTATCTAATATTGCACTTTGTTCTGGTGAGAGCTTAGTCCCAAGCATAATTTTTAGTAGACCATTTAGTGCCAGAATCTTAAATCTTAATTCATCCTCGTCTTTCAAATATACCCCAGAAAGTTCAAAAGGATTAAGTTTTTGATCTCCATCTTGAGAAAACGATATATATTCGCCACCAATTGTTTTGCAGAGTTTTTCGTATTCTTTTTCAGGATCAATCACAATAATTTCTGTACCAAACATAAGACTTCGCATCGCCTCAAGTTTCACAAAATAACTTTTGCCCGCTCCAGACGTTGCAAATACGACCATATTTGCATTTGCGAGTTGAAATCTATCAAAAATAACCAAACTACTATTGTGTTTGTTTAGGCCATATAGAATTCCATCATCCATAGTAAGCTCAGAGCTTACAAAAGGAAAAGTCGTAGCGAGTGAAGTCGTATCCATATTCCTAGTAATATAGATTTCATCATGAGCTATTGGCATAGTAGTTCTAAAGCCTTCTTCCTGTTGCAAAGTTGCCATTTTGATTATAACGCCAATAGAGGCCAAAGTTGATTCAATTTTTCTAGAAATTTTTTCAAGCTGTTTAAGTGATTCGGCTCTAATAGTAATATACAAGGCAAAATGAAAATATTTCTCAGTACCGCTTGCTAATTGATCCTGCAGTTCCCTTGCATCTGCTAATGCGACTTTGACATTTGGATCTGGGATTTTGCCTTCATCTAATGCCAGATTTATTGTCGCTTCAAACTCACCAATCTTCCTTTTTATCCTTTCCATGACAAGACCAGTATCTACGGGATAATAATAGGTAGATATATCTATTGGATGATCAAAATTGATAAGTGGAGATAACCAGTTCGCTCCCACAAATCTTGGATAACCAGTTACAAAATAAGTTCTAAAATATTTAGAACCAACTAGAAGATGATTGAAATCAACCTCGATTGCAGAAGGAGCAATGATGTCTTTGGGACTAATTAACCCTGAAGCAAACTCCTTGACCGCCTTGTCTTCAGCCTGCATACTACTTGCTTGACTTTGTTGTTTTTGTACAATATTGCCAGCTTGCTGTTTTTTCTTTTTGCTAAATAATCCCATATTTATTTTTCTTCCCTTAATGGTTGAATAATACCTGTTGTATAATCTCTAATATTTAGGCCGATCTTTTGGTACCCTATCTTATCAGGATCATAAATTTCATAAAACAACATCAATAATTCGTTATTGGTCAACTGTCTTGCCGATATACCCATTTTTTTAAATAATCTGATAATGTTGTCTCTTTTTGGATACAAATCAATTTTTGCTTTTTCTACAACCCTTGGGACATTAGAAATCTTGGGCTTAGCCCCAAGTAGTTTTTTATAAAAACTTGGATCTGCTACAAGGCCACCTCTATAGGGAATAGAAACAAAAAATCTTTTGTCTAGAATCTCATTTTTGGTCGTTAAATTTCGTATAAATTGCATGTATATTTCTATCTGCCTAATAAGAGGCCTTGATATTTGTTTGGATTTATAGTCTTCAAGTTTTTTTATATATTCACTTACATCTGTTCTAACCGTTCTGATGCTTATCTCAAATCTGTAATCTACACCATTTAATAAATTTGCGAATGCTAAAATCCTTACATCCTGCTCTTCTTCTGAGAGTAAATCGAAATTTAGAGCACTTGTCTCAAGAATCAACACCACGACCCCATTGCGAAGTATGACCATATCATCAACGATCTCTTCTATACTCAAATGTTCTTGTGTTGCAGGTATTTTTTTTGCCATTATTTTTTAGAGTTTAACTCCTGAATTTCTTGATAAAGTCTTCTCATTTCTTGTTTGAGTTCTTTTTCCCTTTCTTCTATTTCCATTGTTTTTATATAAGGATCGAGTTCACGCTGTCTTTGAAGTATCTCTTTGATTTTTTTTTCCATCATCACTTCAGAATCGTCCTTCATAACAGGTCTGGAAGCTCTATTTTGCATATTTGAATAAACCGCTCTCTTTCCTTTGCCTATATCTACTACATTATCTCCATAATACATCCTATTTTGATTTCCGGCTATATTGGCATTTTCTATATCAACTTGTGCTATTCCCTGCCTTTTGCTTTCAACAGTTTGTTTAGAAGGAACATACTTATCAAATTCTGCTTGAAAATATCGATCTATCCTGGACAAGTCTTTTTTTTCATCTTCGTCTAGTTCTACGTTTTTCTCAGACATAACTTCTACAAGAGGCATAATCCCTAATTCTTTTGAAATCTGTTTATCCGATTTAGGGCTCATCTTTGGGACATTTTGCGTCAATGCTTGAGGCGGTTGAGGAGATTTTTGCCATACATATTTCTGTGAAGAAAAAATTGCAAATACAAAATTTCTAAACCATCTAGCGAAGGGCTGCCCATTGATTGTCATAAAGGCCATTGCAAAGCCTATTGCCAAAATAAAGCCTACAATTGGCCAGAATACAATACCGGGGACGCCAAGCGGGGTTGCAATAATATATATCAAACCAGCAATAATGACGGCCCCCACCAAGCTCATGAATTGTCTGATCGTCAGACTTCCGAACAATTTAAATTCAACATCCATGATGTTTTGCGGGATGGCGTGCTTTTCCAAAAAAAGGGTCAGTTAATATTTACTTTAATTAATATAGCAAATATAACTGGCCCTGTCAGCTTTTTAAGCGAATTATTTTATCTCAATTATTTCAAATTCTTCTACGCCATTTGGCATTTCGACCTTAACTATTTCACCCACATCTTTATTTAACAATGCATTACCAATTGGAGACTTGATTGAAATTTTGTAGCTAAGTGGATCAGCCTCATTTTCTCCGACAAGAATATACTCTCTAATTTTGTTATCAGATAATCTCTTAACTACAATCCTTTCTCCTAAACCAGCAGTATCATCGTTTTTATTTCCCTCAATAACGACTGCTTCAGCGATAATTTTTTGTAATTCAGCGATCCTATTCTCATTGAATTCCTTATCTTCCATTGCAGTTTTATATGTTGCATTTTCTGAAAGATCTCCTTGAGCACTTGCTGCACTTAATTCTTCAGCAATTTTGATTCGGTCAATTTCAATTCTTCTTTGTAATTCATTTTTTAATTCTTCTAAACCTTCTTTGGTCAGTAAGACTTGGTCTTTCATTTCTCGATTATAAAATCTATATTTAAACTATTCTCTAAGTTGCCAGAAGACACAATAACTTGCCCAGCCAAGGAAAGGTCCCCAATATCTTTAAACTTTATATCTGGAGACTTACTTATATCCCAATCATATTTGACTTTGCTTCCTGGGGCAACTAGCAACTCTAGATTTACATTATACTCATTTGTACCTAAATTTTCAATTTGTGGACGAAATTTGTAACTGAAGCTTACTTTTTCTGATCTTGAAAAATCACCTGCTACACAAATTTGACTATCACTAAAAGCCTGCCCTAAGGCCAATCTATTGTCTAAAGAGAAATCAAATGCATTTGAGGGGACGCATGTAATAACTCTCTCTAAATGTTCGTTGCTTCCTGGATTAATGGTAATCTTTCTATTTATTACAAAATCACTTTCTATATAGTCTTCAACTTTTAAATCCATTGATGGAAATACCTTGACCTTTACTGCGTTAGGATCAATACCAAGTGCAAAAAACGCCCAATTTTTCTCATTAGGATTATTTGAAATCATTGCAAGGCTATTCATTAATTCATAGTTTTGTGATGAAATAAACACACCTCTTGTTCTTGTGTATTCTTTGAATGTAGATAGTAATCCAGTTAACAATGATTTATTTGTCGTATACTCAACAAAAATCGACGCTGCTAATTCGGTAATCACATTATTTCTGTCTTCAACTTTGCCAGTATCTTTTTGCAACAATTCTAAAGCATTGAGTATCGTTGCTTCATTGACCATAACGCTATTTATCTCTACCCCACCCTTGTAATTTGCTAATGATGCAACAGCTTCAAGATTTATATAAATAACTGTTCTTGCATTTATTCCATATTGATCTTGCATATAATCAATTAAATGCTCACGTATTACGTTTCTATCCTTAAGAAGAAATAAATCATCTATTTCAACCTGGGTAGTTGAAACAATCTCTCCTGAGTTAGTTTGTATCTCATCTAATTCTGATTTTGTCAAAGAAGACAATCGCATATTTTCTGTAACTGGTGTAAATAGAATATCAGTAATTTGTCCACTTTGGGCAGAGAAGAACCCGATACTCGCAGGATAACCTCCAGATGGTGTATATCTCGAATTATCCTGGATAACTAGTATATAAGTATGCTTCTCGTTTTTCATCATCATTTGACTATAGCCATTTATAAATGACATCAAATCAGTGATATAGTCTTCACCAGCAACCAAATTGGTCATATTCTCATCTATGTCGTAGCCAAGTACAGAAATATTTGCAACATCATCTATTGCTTTTTTTGCAAGCTCAAGCTTCTTTGAGCTTTGAGTTGCTTCAACTGAGCTCGTATTAATATTCTCAATTAGTGCCTGATTTGTACTATATTGTGACAATATTAATTTTGATTCCGAGTTGGGTTTAAGTACCAAACCAAATTCATTTTGATTCCAGTATTCATCAAAACTGACAATATAATCTAAGCTGGAAGAAAGGCTGTCACTATAGAGCTTATATGTATTTAAAGAATTGATATTGCTTCGATATTCATGCTCTTTGCCCAATAAGCTATAAATTACTTCAAACTTTTTATAATTTTGGATAAATCCTCCTAACGATGAATCAAAGCCTTTAATTGAATTATCCAGTTCATCAATATTAGCTTGATCTATATTATTTGCTATCTGACTATTATAATAATTAAGTCTAATAGTTTCTTTGATCATCACAAATCCTGGGGATATGAAGGCAAAGTAAATTAATACAAATATAAGAAAGGTAATCGCATAAAAGAACGATTCTGCAACAGTAACTTTCTTTAAAAACTGTAGGTTATTTGCCAGATTATCATATTTTGCTTGTAAGTATCTTTGAAATTTCTCGTATCTGGTCAAATTTCTATTTTCTTTCTTTTTGGTCTGAACTCTTTGTGCTGCAAGCAAAATACTACCCGATCTTGCCTTTTCCTGCCTTTTTCGCTCAGCTATCAATCTAGCTAATGCTCCTTTTGGTTGATCATCTGAGAGCAAATCTTCTACAACTTCCTCTGGCGAAACTATTTCATCAATTTGTGTACCATCTTCCTCAAGTGATCTTGCATAGTCCAAGCTTTGATTTAAAGCTCTAGTAAATGAAATCCTGGGAGTCCACCCAATTGCTGACAAATTTGTAACAGGTTTATAAAATCTTATCGGGGGAAGATCATTACTGCTATCAATAAACCTAATATCTCTATTGAGCCCTGTTATCTCTTGTAATTTATATGCAATACTCAAATCACTTATTTCTTCTTGATTTGAAATCGAATAAATTTTGCCCTGCGTACCTTTTGTGAACATAGCCTTGATCAAACCATATGCACAATCAAGCACATGGACATATAAATTTGTTTCTAATCCATCAGCTGTCAGTTCTAAATTTTTCGCTTTGACCGCTTGAAAAATCAAGCGATCGAAACTGCGATTAAGATCAAAATCCATCCCTTTGCCAACAACTATCCCAAGTCTAGTGATACGCGCATCGATTCCGAGTTTCTCTACCGATTCCATACATAATGTTTCTGCATACCTTTGAATCTCCATCTGCGTATAGACCATCTGTGCAGATGTAGATGATTTTCCAAAATTGAGATCCAATTCTCCGTGCTCAAGAATTATCTGATTTGCTCGAATTGAAGAGGTCAAAACAAATTTGGCATCAAATTTGCTAGATAGATTTAGCATTAAATCTAAATAGTTTGATACTTGAAGAAATTCTTGACTGGAAATTTTGAAATTAGAATTATCATATTCATGATTCAAGAAAAAAACATAATCTAATCTCCTTAAGTCGTCATCTAAATAATCAATTGATTCAAAGTTAATTATACTTAATAATTTCTGATCTTCTATCTCTTTGTATCTCTCTATCGTCTTATCAATATCATGGTCAACCACAATTACGTATCCTCCTTGTTCAATAAGGCTTTTGGCTATCTCTACCCCCAAGAAATCATCCCCTCTTACTATAATAGAAGTTGGATATTTTATACTTGATTTTAATTTGTTTTTTTCTGACATTAAAGTGTTATTACTTCAAATGGCATTTCAAAGAGCCTAAATTCAATATTTAAGTCATATCCTTTCAGATTGCTCCTGGCTTCATCGTCTTCGGGTAATAAATTAAACTGCAGTTCTTCATAATTTTCATTCTCAATCTTGATCACCAATGAAGAATCTAATTTCAACGAGTATCTAGATATAGGTGCCTCGCCAATCATCTCTCCATTAAGATAGACTTTTGATTTTGATGGATATCCTGCAATATTTAAAAAGCTTTCATTTGTAGCAATAGAAGGTGTTGCGGTAATTAGATAACCACTCGAAAATCTCTCATTTGGACCTATTTCGTAAGCGATAACAGTATTAATTCCTGGTACGAATCTAATAATCCTGTTGTACTTGTAACTATTTTCTGATTTATTGATTAGTGTTATCAACCTATCCCCAGGTTCAATTTCGTAAATATCAAGTGGAGACCCTTCAACATTTACACTTCCAACAGGTTCTCCATCAATTTCTATATCTATCTCACCATTCATAGAATAAACCTGCAAACCTGAGAGTTTGTCCTGTTGTTTTAAACCCAACATCTCCCATACGGAAATATCTAATTTCTGCCATGGGGACCAAAGCGCCAAAACGACTAAAACTAAAATGAGAATAATTGTTGAAAACAATTTCTTGAACACGAGCAGTAATTATAATTCTTACTATTATAAGAGAGAAAATGAAACTGCGCAATGTATTTGTAAATTTATCTCTTTGAGAATTGTGGGGATTTTCTTGCCTTCTTTAGGCCAGTCTTTTTTCTTTCAACCATTCTATCGTCTCGAACCAACATTCCTGCTTTCTTAAGTGTGGATTTAAAATCACTACTTGATTTGACCAAAGCACGTGATAATGCATGTCTAATAGCTCCTGCTTGAGATTTGACACCACCACCTTTAGTTTTTGAAGTGAAGTAGTATTTATCTAGAGAACCAATTAATTTCAATGGCTCAAGAATCAATGCTCTATCTACTGGATCTCTGTAGACATCTTCAAACTTTTTGTCATTAATCATTGTGACTCCATTGCCCTCATACAATCTTAATGTTGCAACTGATGTTTTTCTTCTTCCTTTTGTATATATGTATTTTTCCATATTTATTACTTGATCTTAATTTGTATAGGCTTCTGTGCCTCATGTTTATGCTCAGAAGTCTCATAAATATATAGTCTATTTAGTATCTTCGCTTGAATTTTGTTTTTTGGTAACATACCCTTGACAGCTTTTCTTAATACTTCATCAGGTTTTCTTTCAAACAAATCTTTTAAAGTTTCAGTTTTTAGAGAACCCATGTATCCTGAGTGGGAATAGTATTTTTTGTTGTTTAATTTTTTAGGATGAAAAGATAATTCTTTGACATTAATGACAACAACATAGTCACCATCATCAAGATTATCTGCAGAATTGACTTTGTCTTTACCCATAAGAGTTTTTGATACCTCTACAGCAAGCTTTCCAAGTCTTACATTTTTTGCATCAAACAAATACCAATTTTGATTTACTTCTTTTTGTTTAATTACTCTGGTTTTCATCATAATTATTTCTCTTTCTTTTTATTAGATTTTTTTGATTTTTGTTCTTTCTTGATTAATTCAAGTAACATCATACTAGCATTATCACCTTTTCTAGTCTCTAGTTTGTATTTGCGAACGAATCCAAACTCTCTATCTAGGACAGGTTTGATTTCCTCTACTAAATACTTAGTAAATTTTTTATTCTTTAATTTGGATTCTAATAACTGCAATGCTCTCTCATTATCTAATTTGGCCAATCTTGAAAGAATCTTATCTGCAAAACCTGCTACAACTTTTGCCTTTTGTTCAGTTGTTTCTAATTTGCCATACTGAACCAAAGTCTTGAATTGGTTTATAACCAGCATATCTCTATGATCTTTCTGCCTGCCTAATTTTTTGACTTTATAATTATGTCTCATTTATTTAATCTGTTAATGAAAATCCAAAATCAGCTAAAATTTCTAATAACTCTTCATATGATTTTTTGCCCATACCCCTAAACCCTGCAACATCTTCTTTGCTTTTTCCGTTTAATTCATTTAATGTTGAAATACCTGAATTCATCAATGAATTTGTAAGCCTTGTTGACATATTAACCTCACTGACAAGTATTCTTTCTTCTTGTTTGCTTTCTTCATCTTTGACCTCTTCTTCTAATGCTGCAGCATTGCCTCCAGCCAAATTCACTAGTCTGTTTGCAATCCTATCATACACCTCAACTGCCTCTAATAATGCTTCAGAAGGAGTTTTGGTCATATTTGTGTGAACTTTTAGTATGATCTGTTCGTAATCAGTTCTTTGTCCGACACGAGCTGTAACAATATCAATCTCAACTCTTGTGACAGGATTATAATCAGCATCAATTGGCAAATTGCCAATTTCTTTTCGAATTGATTCCTCTGGGAAAGCGTATCCTACTCCAGATCTGACGTGAATCTCTGCATCAAAGCTACTTTTCTCATCACTAAGCGATGTAATAACAAGATCTTTGTTGATAATTTCAACATCTGGATTTATTTCTATATCTGAAGCTAAAACGTCTACTACTTCTCCTTTTTTGCCTTTTTTGGATACCTTTAGAACTACCTCATCTTCAGTATGAACAACTAATGCTAATTCTTTCAATCTTAATAAAATTGCCAGTACATCATCTTGGACACCTTTAAGTGCTGTATACTCATGATCTACACCATTGATTTTGACTGAAACAACTGATGCTCCAGCGATTGATGATAGCAATATTCTTCTTAATGAGTTTGCTACTGTATGCCCGAAACCTTTTGGAAGTGGTCCAATCTCAAACTCTCCATATGATCCTTCATCTTTTACCTTTTTAAGTCCAAATTTATCAATTTCCAACATTTGATATAAATAATAATTATTATCTTGAATAAAATTCAACTATATACTGTTCTTTGATACTTTTATCAATATTTTCCCTAACAGGTTCAGCTGTAACCTTGCCACCAGACTTAAGCCTTTCTAGCCATGCAGGAACAGCTCTTTTTTCTGCTTTGATTTCTTGAGCAATTTGTTTTGAAATATCTTTATTGTCCATTTTCTTAGACAAAGATACCTCATCTCCAACCTTGACTCTAAAAGAAGGAATACTAAGCTTCTTTCCATTTACTGTTATGTGTCCATGATTTACAAATTGTCTAGCTTGATCTCTTGTCTTTGCTAATCCAAGTCTGTAAACAACGTTATCAAGTCTCATCTCCAATAACTGAAGAAATCTTGTACCTGTATTTCCTGTAGCCTTTTTTGCTTCATCAAAAAATATTCTAAATTGTTTCTCTGTCATCAAGTATGTTCTTTTGACCTTTTGTTTTTCTCTAAACTGAATAGCATAGTTTGATGGTCTCTTTCTAGAAACACCATGCTGACCAGGCAAAGTAGGCCTTTTTTTCCATGCTTCACTTCCAAATAAAGTAGCATTTTCTCTTCTTTCTAGTTTTCTTTTTGGACCTGTATATCTCATATTTCCTTATTAATTAATTATTTCTTTGGACTCTTCCTTGACCAAGTACCACCATGAGGTACTGGAGTATGATCAGAAAGAGATGTAATTTTTAAACCAGCAGATCTAATACCTTTGACGGCAGCCTGTCTTCCCATTCCCATGCCTGAAACTACAACAATTGCTTCTTTCGCCCCAAACTTTTGAGCCTTAAATACTGCATCTTCTGCTGCTTTTGTAGCAGCGAAAGCTGTACTTTTTCTAGATCCCTTAAATCCAACTACTCCACCACTACTTGAAGAAATAACACTACCATCATAATCTGTGATCGTCACGATTGTATTGTTATACCCACTTTTTACTTTTACTATGACCTTTTGTACTAGTTTCTTCTTCGCTTTCTTTTTTTGTTTTGCAACTTCTTTTGTTGTTTGTTGCTGCTTTGGCTTTGGCATTAAATAATCTTATAAACTAAATATAAACAGAAATTAACAATCTTCAAGATTATGTCTTCTCTAATTTTCTCTTCAATCCACCAACTGCTAAATTTCTACCTTTTCTTGTAACTGCGTTTGTTCTTGTTCTTTGGCCTCTAACTGGAAGACCAAGTTTATGTCTAATTCCTCTATATGATCTAATATCTTTCAATCTTTTTATGTCACGATAAACTTTTTGTCTAAGTTCTCCCTCTACTTTGTATTTTTCTTCAATAATCTTGCCCAATTGGGATAACTGCTGTTCAGTAAGAGATTTGACTCTATTGTCAGGATTGATATTGACTAACTTAAGTATCTGGTTGGATTTTGTGCGTCCAATGCCATGAATATAGGTAAGTGCTATTTCGATTCTTTTTTCATTTGGTATTTCCACACCTAATAAACGAGCCATTTACTTTAAATTAATAATAATTATAATTATCCCTGTCTCTGCTTATGCCTTGGAGTTCTTTTGCAATAAACATAAACAATAGTCTGTCCCTTACTATTTCGTCTTTTGACAAAATAACAATGGTCACATCTTTTTTTGACTGACGATTTTACTTTCACAATATTTAATGTCTATAAGTAATTCTACCTTTAGTTAAATCATAAGGACTTAATTCGATTTGAACCTCATCCCCTTCAATTAATTTTATATAATTCATTCTCATTTTGCCAGATATGTAGGCAATAATCTCATGCTTCTTATCCTTTATATCTATTTCAACACGAAAATTTGTTCCAGGAAGAACTTCAACGATCTTGCCTTTCACTTTAATTTTCTGTTTTGAATCC
Organism: uncultured Candidatus Saccharibacteria bacterium; assembly: GCA_964444125.1. Lineage (GTDB taxonomy): Bacteria > Patescibacteriota > Dojkabacteria > B142 > JAFGMG01 > CAYUFB01. The sequence goes on along the minus strand of CAYUFB010000001.1, from coordinate 25,340 downwards.
TTCTGCAAGTAATATTTCCTAAAAGCAATAAAAATAACTCTTCTCAATTTGAGAGCTAAATGATTATATCAAAAATTGAGCTTAAAACAAGGGTTTTCAACCATTTTTCAGCTAATTTATTGTCAAAATCTCTGGACCATCTTTTGTAACTGCAATAGTATGTTCAAACATTGCAAATCTTCCACCATCTTTCGTCCTGGTTGTCCATCCATCATTCTCTACCTTGATATCCGACTTCTTCTCAGTAACCATTGGTTCGATAGTATAAACCATTCCCTCTACAAGTCGCAACCCAGAAGATGGCTCTCCAAAACAAGGTATCTGAGGATACTCATGCATACTCTTTCCTATCCCATGTCCAACCATGTTTCGAAGTACATCAAATCCATATTTACTTGCTACTGTCTCCATCACAAATCCCAAATCTCCAATCGTATTTCCTACAATTGACATAGATATCGCCTTTGCCCTAGCCTCTTTCGTGGCTTCAATAAGTTCAAGCCCTCTTAAATCGACATTTCCAACAGGCTTAGTTAAGGCATGGTCTACAAACCAACCGCCTTTGTCAATTACTATATCTATCGTAATTATGTCTCCCTCAAGAATTATTGTATCATCTGGAATTCCATGTACGGCTTGATCGTTTTTGCCAATACAAATCGTATTTGGAAATCCGCCATATCCCTTACATGATGGATTGACTTTATTTTTTTTACAAAGATCTTCTGCGAACTTATCGACCTGCTTAAATGTCTTACCTTCTACTGCAAAATTCGCCGTTTCTTCTAATATCTGCGCTATAATCTTACCTAGTAACCTCATTTTTTTGATATCATCCCTTGTTTTTATTTTCAGCCTAGGATCGATATTTTTCATAACTACTTGTAACTAAATATGCGCCAATCTGCCTATATGTATCAATAATCACTCCGACTATAATCAAAATACTTGTACCTCCAATCCCAGATAAGACTAATAAATTCTGCTCTTGAAATCCTAATCTAAACAAATTTGGAATCAATGCGACCGTTGCCAAAAATATTGATCCTACAAATGTCAGCTTAATCATTATCCTTGTTATATATGTAGCAGTAGACTCACCCGGCCTGATACCTGGAATAAAACCACCACTTTTTTTCAAATTATCAGCTACTTCTGTAGGTTTCATAACCACAAATGTATAAAAATAGGAAAAGGCAACGATTAATCCAAAATATACTGCCAGATAACCTCCAGAATTGAAATCAGTTAGAAACGAGTTACTTATTGTACTAGCGACATCATGAACGATACCCTTTTCTACTTGATTGACTAAAAATTCAGCCACAATCTGCGGAAATGTTAGTAATGATGAAGCAAATATTACTGGAATAACACCAGCTTGATTTAGCTTTAGTGGCAAGAAACTACTTCTCATACCACCAGATGCTCTGACTCTACTTGCATATTGAATTGTAAGCCTTCTTGTCGCCTCAGTTACAAAGACTATACCCATAATCATGAGTATCAATCCAACTACTAATACAAATACAGCCCAAAATGCCTCTGATCTAAATATGTCAGCAAATCTATTGATTGTACTGAAATCAAGAGCCAGTAAATTGAAATCCTGTTTGATAAGCGAAGGAAGTGCACCTAAAATACCGACTGTAATAACAATTGACGATCCATTGCCAATTCCTCTTGCTGTTATCAATTCTGCTAACCACATCAAAATCATACTACCTGCTGTCATACTCATAATCATTGCAACTCTATCAAGAGTTGAGATATTGTCAACGAAATTTAGTATCATTGGATCATTTTGAGCGGATAATTGAGAAATTAGCAAAACCGTTATGATGATTGATTGAACAATCGCAAGAGGCAGTGTTAAATACCTCGTGTATTGTTCTAAGACTTTTTTGCCTCGTTGACCTTCTTTGGATAATTCCTCTAACTTCGGTATAACTGCAGTCATCAACTGAATAATAATCGATGCATTAATAAATGGTCCTATACCTATTGCAACAATTGAAAAACTATCAATTCTACCTCCAGTAATAAGGGTATAGAAAGTAGAAAATGGACTATCTCCTGATGTCTGTTCAATAATATCTTTGGTAAATGTAGGAATAGGCACCATAGATAACAATCTGATGATGACAATAATAAACAAACTGAAAAAAATCTTGTTTCTCAATTCTTTATTAGAAAAAACCAAGCTGATTTTGGAACTAAATTTTTTGCCAAGTAGTTTGGAGATTATCCTAACAACGAATTTAATCGGAGATAAGATAAATTTTATAATCGTGGGTAATATATTCACGTATAATTATTCAACTACAATGTAATTAAATTAGAATTACTCGACTTTTCCTCCCGCTTTCTCGATTGAAGCTTTGGCTCCTTCAGAGATCTTTATTCCTTTGACATTTATCTTTTTTGTTAATTTCACTTTGCCAAGTATTTTAAGATCAACTGTTTTGGAGAAATCTTTCAATAAGCCAACTTTCTTCAATGATTCAATTGTAACATCTGCACCGTCTTCAAATTTCTCAGCAAGTAGCTCCAAATTTAATCTAATGCTTTTGATTTTCGCTACCTTGAACCCTCTAGAGAATCCAGGTAATTTGGGAATTCTTCTAGCAAGTGGCATAGCTCCCCCTTCAAATCCCGGTCGAGGGACACTGTAACCAGATCTAGATTTTTGACCTTTTTGACCTCTACCTGTAGTATGTCCACCTTTTTTGCTACCGTATCCTCTGCCAACTCTTTTCTTATTTTGTATTGTTTTTGGAGAAATTATTTTATTCAACATGATTATATTCTTGAACCTCGTAAAGTAGATAATGCATCAATTGTTGCATAAGCATTATTGATGCTATTTTTTGTTCCAATAACTTTTGTAAGAACATCTTTGATTCCAGCAAGCTCAATAACCGCACGAACTGAAGTACCTGCAATAATACCTGTACCAGGTGCTGCTGGCTTCAAGAATACTTTAGCAGCTCCAGTTTTATGCATGATCTCATGAGGAATAGTATTGCCCTTTCGTTCGACATATACTAAATGTTTCTTTGCATAACTTACTGCTTTTTCTTCAGCTGCTTTGACATCTGCACCTTTTCCGACTCCAATTCCTACTCTTCCTTTTTTGTCACCAACAACAGTGACAACACTTAATCTCATTCTTTTGCCACCCTTGTATACTCTTGTGACTCTCCTTATTGAAACTACTTTAGTATCAAATCCATCTGAATCTTTTCTTTTGCCTCTTGATCTTTTTTCATCTCTACCACCTCTTGAAGATTCTCTTCTAGTTTTAATTTTGATCTTTTCTAAAGCAACCTTTGGAGAACTAGCGTTCGTATCTCGATTTTTCTTGCTTTCTATTGTTGTTTTTTCAGTTTCTGCCATTGAAATTTTTTAATTAAAATTTAAGTCCGTTTTCTCTTGCAGCTTCTGCAAGTGCTTTCACTCTGCCATGATATTTATATGCACCTCTATCAAACACAACTACTTCTACCCCAGCTTTCTTGGCTAATTTTGCCAAATTTGCTCCAACTTCAGCTGCAATTTCTGACTTACTACCTTTTTTGTCTTTCAACTTCATATCATTGAAACTAGCAAGAGTTTTCCTTTGCTCATCATCAATAATCTGTGCAAAAATGTGCTTGTTTGATCTAAACACACTGAGTCTTGGTTTGCCTTGATTTACAACCTTTTTTCTATTTCTTAATTGTCTTCTATACTTTGTATTATTCATATTTATCAAAATTAACTAAAGTTTATGAACTTGATGCAGCTGTTTTGCCAGCCTTTCTTCTAACTTGTTCACCAACATATCTTATACCTTTGCCTTTGTACGGTTCTGGTTTTCTTATTGCTCTGATTTTTGCTGCTGTTTCTCCGACCAATTGCTTATCTATACCTTTGATTGTGATAAATTCATTGTCCTTGACTTCAAATGATATACCAGCTGGAGCTTCAACAATTACTGGATGATTAAGTCCAAGTGCGAAGTCCAATGCTGTTCCTTTCAAATTAACTCTGTATCCTACACCAACAAGCTGAAGTTCTTTGACAAATTCTTTGCTTACACCAGAAATCATATTTGCAATTAATGATCTGTATAAACCATGCTTTGATTTAAGATCTTTTGTATTCTTGCTTCGAGATACTACCACTTCTCCATCTTTTACATCAACATCAATACCCTTTGTGACTGATTGACAAAGTTCTCCTTTTGGTCCTTTTACGAAAACTTCTTTGTGACCAAATTTCCCGCCATCTTTGATCTCGACATTTATACCTGATTCAATTTTTATTGGATTTAAACCTACTCTAGACATTTTGACTTCTAATAATTTATAAATTTAATTTACCAAATAGTACACAAAAATTCTCCTCCAACCTTCGCCTGTTTAGCTTTTTTGCCTGTCATAATCCCACTTGGTGTAGAGAAAATAGAAATACCTAAACCTTGTTTAATTCTTGGTATTTGATTATATCCCATATATCTTCTAACTCCAGGTTTTGAAACTCTCTTTAATTCCCTAATTGCTGGCTGACCATTTACATATTTCAGTTTTATTATTAATTCATCTTGAGGTGAATTTTTCTTTACCTCGTAATTATTGATATATCCTTCCTCTTTCATGATTTTTGCAATTGCAATTATCATGTTTGTTGCAGGAACACTAAATTCTTTCTTTTGTCTTGCTATTGCGTTTCTAACTCTTGTTAAGAAATCTGCAATTGGGTCATTCACCATAATATAAATACACTAAATTTAAAATTTACCAACTTGCCTTTGTAACTCCAGGCAATAAACCTTTATGAGCTTTCTCTCTAACACAAATCCTACACATTCCAAAATGTTTGATATAAGCTCTTGACCTTCCACATTCAGAACATCTATTAAATTCTCTAGTCGATTTTGCTAACTTGCCATCTTGTCTGGCTTTTTTTAGCTTTCTTGATTTGTATTCTTGTGCTGCTGTACTCATTTATTATTTATTTCATTAATTTAATTTATTTGATTTTGCAAAAGGCATTCCTAGTTTCTTCAAAAGAACCTCAGCTCTCTTGTTATCTGCATTAGCTACAACAATTACAATCTGCATACTCTTTGGTTTAACTACTCTACTTGTATCAATTTCTGGAAATATAGTATGTTCTTGAATACCTAATGAATAATTTCCGTTTCCATCAAATGTTTTTGAACTGACACCTCTAAAATCTTTCACTCTAGGTAATACAATATTTACCAATCTATCATAAAATTCCCACATCAAATCACCTCTTAATGTAACTTTTAACCCAATCTCTTGGCCAGCTCTAATTTTGAAATTAGAAATAGCTTTTTTGGCCTTAGTTTTGACTGGTCTTTGGCTTGTTATCAAACTAATATCTTCAACCATATCATCTAATATCTTTGAATCATTCTTGGCCTCACCTAATCCAACGTTTATAACAATCTTAGAAAGCTTAGGAACTGACATAATATTATCCAGTCCTAGCTCATCTTTTAGTTCCTTTCGGATTGTTTCAATATATTCTTTTTTTAATCTTGGTTGATAGTTCATTTACGAAATACTATTAAATTTATTTTAATTGATGACCGGTTTTTTTACCTATTCTAAACTTTTTGTTAGTTTTTTTGTCAACCTCATAACCTACTCGTGTTGGCAATCCTTTTTCAGGGCAAACCAACATGACATTTGATACATGTATAGGAGATTCTGTTTTGATTCTCCCACCTGGTTTGTCCTTTTGACCAGTTTCTTTTTTGTGCCTAACAACATAATTGACACCTTTTACGACAATTTTGGACTTTGCAGGCAAAGCCTTTATGACTTCCCCTTGCTTTCCTTTGTCTTTGCCACTAATTACTTGTACTAAATCGCCTTTTATAATTTTCATAATACTTCTGGTGCTAAACTAACAATTTTATTAAAGCCTTTTTCCTTTAATTCTCTGGCAATTGGCCCGAAAATTCTAGTTGCTTTTGGTTCTTTTGTATCTTTGTTGATTATAACTGCTGCGTTATCATCAAATCTGATATAACTACCATCTTTTCTTCTAATTTCTTTGCTTGTCCTGATTACTACTGCATGAACTACAGTTCCTTGTGAAATTGTAGAATCTGGCTGCACTTTCTTTGTACTTGCACTTACAATCTCACCTACTGTGCCAAATTTTTGGAATTTGCCACCCTTTTTTCTACCCAAAACTTGTATAACAGCGATTTCTTTCACTCCACTATTATCAGCAATTTTTAATCTCGATAAACTTTGTATCATTTCTCTATATTAACTAATTTAAAGGTCTTTCTTTTTGACAATGGTCTACATTCTTCTATTACAACACTATCTCCAATATTAACTTCTAATCCTGCATTGTCGACTAAATATTTTTTATGTGATTTTATAATCTTGCCATATAAAGGATGTGGCCTCTTTGTCTCAACCTCAACTCTAAAAGTCTTATCATCTGATAATCCGACTACTTTGCCTGTTAATTGTTTTCTGTGTATTGTTTTTTCTTTTGCTGCCATGTTAGTTTACAATAAATTTATTTTTTAGTCTCAGTTTTTTTAGTTTTGACTACGCTATCTTTCTCTTTCTTGACTTGTGGTTTCTCTTCTTCAACTTCTTTTTTTGGTTTCGCAATTTTGGTCACTTTTCCTAATTCTCTAAATCTTTTTTCTGTTAAAGCTCGAGCCAAATCCAATTTGGTGTTTTTGTATTCTTTCAAATCATTTAATACACCTGATTTCAGATCAAATTTCAATTCAGCAATTTTTAATTTAAGACTGCTGATCTCTTCATTCAATTTTGCATTTGTCAGATTACTTATTTTCATAATTTACTTATTAATTATTCTTGTTTTTACTGGTAATTTATCAGCTGCTCTTTTGAAAGCTTGCTTTGCGATAGTTTCATCAACTCCACCTAGTTCAAATAAAATTCTGCCTGGTTTTAAAACAAAAACATAACCTTGCACATCACCTTTTCCTTTGCCCATACCTACTTCAGCAGGTTTACCTGAATATGGTTTGTCAGGAAAAACTCTAAGCCATAACTTACCTTTTCTTTTTGTTTCTCTAACAATTGCTTTACGAGCAGATTCAATCTGCTGAGCCGTAAGCCATTTTCTTTCAAGTGTCTGCAAAGCAAAGTCTCCCACTGTCAATTTGGTACCTTTGGTACTATCTCCTTTCATTCTACCTCTAAATGCTTTTCTGTATTTTGTCTTTTTTGGCTGTAACATACTAATTACTCAATAATTATCTTAAATTAATTTTCTCCTTTAAATACCCAAACCTTGATACCGTGCTTTCCTGCGTTTGGCACTTGAGCTGTCAAATAATAATAATCTATATCAGCTCTAAGTGTTTGCAATGGAACTGTACCCCACTGAAACTTTTCAGTTCTAGCGATTTCGACTCCTTTGATTCTACCTGAAACCCAAATTCGAATTCCCTTCACCTCACCAGAGTTTCTGGCATTTTCAATCTCTCTTTGAGCAGTGTATTTTGGTACAACTCTACGTTCTAGCTGTTCTTTGACATTTTGAGCGATAATTCTAGCTGAAACCTCAGGTCTTTTTATTTCTAATATCTTCAAGTCTACATTAGTTTTCAATAATTTGTTTAAATCATTTTTGATTTCCTCAATTCCGGCTCCACCTCTTCCAATAACAACTCCTGGTCTTGCAACAGTAACTTCAACGACAATCTTGTTCATTGATCTTTTTATTTGGATATCATGTACTCCAGCTGATTGCAATTTTTTTTCGATATATTTTCGAACCTCTAAATCACTTTTTAACAAGGTTGCATAGGTAGATTTATCTGCATACCAGGTAGATTTCCATGCTTTGTTTATTGCCAATCTTATTCCGACTGGATTAACTTTTTGACCCATTAAACTATATTTAATAAAATTCAAATATTATCCTTTTGCCTGTACTCTTCTTGGAGTATTGGCTTTTTCTATCTGTGTCTTTTTTTCTGCTTTGTCTTTAACTAAATCTCCAGACTTCTTCTTTTTTGATTCTGATTTACCTGCTTTTTCGAAACTTACTTTTTTGACCTTATCTACTGTCTTTTCTAATTTCTTCACTTTTGGCGGACTCTTTTCCTCACTTCCATCGCTGACTGCAATGACTATATGACTATTTCTCTTTAAAATTTGGTGATATCTTCCCTTGCTCACTGCTCTACCTCTTTTGAAGGTTGGAGCTTCATCAACCCTTGCTTCGACAACTTTTAGCAATTTTTTATCCATTTCATAATTATTTGTTGCATTTGCAATTGCTGAATCCAATGCTTTCTTTACTGGAACTGCAGCTGCTTTGTTTACAAATTGCAAAGCTTCTGATGCATAAAGTGCATCCATGCCTCTAATCATATCTACAACTAGTCTGACCTTTCTTGCTGTCATTCTTACATATTTAGTTTTTGAGTAAACTTTTTTTGTTTTCATATTTAATCCGATAATGTTCTACCAGCTGTACCAGTAGCTTTAGCAATTTTTCCTTTTTTACTATGTCCAGTAAATTTTCTCGTCAACGCAAACTCTCCAAGCTTATGTCCAACCATCGATTCAGTTACATATACATCATTAAAACTTCTTCCATTATGTACAGAAAAAGTTACTCCAACCATAGATGGAGTTATGGTAGAAGATCTAGCCCAGGTTCTAAAAGGTTTTGTATCACCTTGTGCCTTAGCTTTATTTATTTTTTCGACCAGTCTTTCATCGACATATGGTCCTTTTTTTGATGATCTACTCATAATAACTTAGTTTAAATTAAATAACTGTTTTCTTAGTATTTTTGACATTTGGTCTTCTTTTTGTTGTTCTTCTCTTAATTATATATTTATCTGTTCTCTTATTCTTTCGAGTCTTTGTTCCTTGCTTTTTGCCCCAAGGAGTTCTTGATGGACCTCCTGGACCATGTCTACCACCTTTACCCTGACCTCCAGAGTGAGGATGTGATTCTGATTGTGCAGTACCTCTTACTGTTGGTCTTATTCCCATATGCCTCTTTCTTCCAGCTTTGCCTAATTTAACATTTTGATGTTCTTCGTTACTTATTTCTCCAATCGTTGCAAAATTTTCATAATTAACAAGTCTTATTTCTCCACTTGGCATTTTTAGTTGTATATAGGTTTTATCTCCACCTTGAATCTGTATAGCCATACCAGCACTTCTTCCTAAAATTCCTCCCTTGCCTTTGTTTAATTCAACATTGTGCACAAATATACCTGCAGGAATTTTGTTTAATGGCATAGCATTTCCTGGTTTGATCGGTACATCTTTAAGCCCTGATAATACTGTTTGTCCAACTTGCATATCTTTGACTGCCAAGATGTATCTTCTTTCTCCATCAGCATATTTGATCAATGCAATATTTGCAGTTCTATTTGGATCATATTCTATTGACTCTACTATTCCAGGCACATCATACTTATCCCTTTTAAAATCAATAATTCTGTACTGTCTTCTTTGTCTCCCACCTTTATGCCTAACTGTTACAACACCTCTTGTATTTCTACCAGTAGACCCTTTTATAACCTTGGTAAGCTTCTTAGGCTTAACAGGCTTATCAAGGTCCCTAGTATCAAGAAGCATTGTATGCCTTCTAGTTGATGTTGTTGGTTTATATTTTTTTATCATAATTATTTAATCTCAAACAAATCAATTGTCTGTTTTGGTTTAAGTTTGATTATTGCTCTTTTTGTATCAGCTCTTTTTCCTGTTTTTCTTTTGGCTCCAAATATTTTCACTTTGCCCAATCTATTTATCATTCTGACAGAAACAACATTGACATTAAACTTGGTCTCTAAAGCCTTTTTTATGTTTAGTTTATCAGCATCCAATGCAACATCAAATGTATAATGCCCATTTTGTGCTAATTTGTATGTTTTTTCTGTTAGTACTGGTTTAATTAACTTCATTTCTTTCAATTAACTTATTTTTTAACTGTTTTGGTTACTTTAGATGTAATCTTAGTTTCATCGTTGCCCCATCTCTTTGATATCTCAATCAATGCACTTTCAAGAATTACTAAATTCTTATTTTCTAACAAATTGTATACATTTAACTCTCCGACTCTAATAGCTCTTGCATTTCCAATATTTAAAACAGCCTTGTGTAATCCTTCATCTTCTACTTGAATAAATGCAACACTGCCTTCCAAGCCTAATGTTTTTATTAGTTTTTCAACATCCTTGGTTTTTTCAAGCTTGATATCTTCAATGGCAATAATCGAATTTTCTTTGTTTTTCAATGATAACACATCCCTTAAGGCTTCTTGTCTAGCCTTTTTATTGATTTTTTTCTTGTAGTTTCTTTCATTTGTCGGACCGAATGTAACTCCTCCACCTGTCCAAATTGGACTTCTTGTAGATCCATGTCTTGCTCTACCTGTTCCTTTTTGTCTCCATGGTTTTTTGCCACCTCCACTAACTTCAGACTTATTTTTTGTATGAGCATTAGCTTGTCTTTGATTTTGCAAGTATGCAAAAACCGCAAGAGAAATCAATTGATTATTGATATCCGAATTGAAAACTATTTCATCAAGCTTGATCTTTCTTTCAGTTTTTTTACCTTTTTTATCAAATAATTGCATTTTGCTTTCTTACTAATTAATTAGAACGTAACTTTCTTTAGATCCAGGAACTGCACCTTTTATATATACATATTGATCGTCTTTGCCTACTAACAGTAAATTTTCTACAGTCTTTCTGTCTCCGCCCATTCGACCTCCCATTTTCTTTCCTTTATATACTCTACCTGGAGTTGTCCCTGATCCGATTGATCCTGGTGCTCTCCATCTGTCTGATTGACCGTGAGTTTTAGGACCACCCTTAAATCCCCATCTCTTGACTACTCCGGCAAAACCTTTACCTTTACTAATTCCTATAACATTGATTTTGTTGCCTGTTTCAATTTCGTACTCAACTTTTTGACCTACTGTTAGATCCAACCCATCTAATGATTCAACTCTAAACTCAACAACTTTTTTTGGGACAAATCCTAGTTCTTTATATTTTTGTGTTTCTGCTTTATTGGCCTTTTTCTTAATATCTTTGCCCAAAACTATTGCATTGTATCCGTCTTTTTCTAAAGTTTTGATTCCTGCGATCACGACATTAGAGACATCAACTAATGTAACAGGCAATACCTTGCCATCATCTGCAAAAATCTGAGTCATTTCTTTTTTTGTACCAATAGTAAACTTCATTATTAATTGTTATGCTAACTAAACTTTTTTAAAGATATAAAAAAACAAGCTCTTGCCATTCAAGAGCTTGTAATTAAGCTTTGTTTGGCAACTTATTAAATATTTCTATCTAATAGTATTCACCTTGTTTTTTTATATTTTCAAATTACTTGATTTCGACACTAACTCCAGCAGGCAACTGCAAATGTGTCAACGAATCAATTGTCTTAGAATTTGGTTCAATGATTTCGATCAATCTTGAATGAATTCTCATCTCGACATGTTCCTTACTTTTGCTATCTACATGAGGAGATCTAAGCAAGGCCCACCTTTTAATCCTGTTTGGCAAAGGTACAGGTCCTGCAGTTTTGGCTCCTGTTCGAACAGCAGTCTCAACTACTTGCTCAGATGATTTATCAACCACCTTTGCATCATATCCTTTTATTTTAATTCTAATCTTTTGCATACTAGATACTATATTAAGATAAGCTCCCCGAAATTTTCGGGGAGCTTAACAAAAATTTATTTAATTACTTTAGTTACAACTCCTTCTCCTACTGTTCTGCCACCTTCTCGAATTGCAAATCTCATTTTTTCTTCAATAGCAACAGGTGTTACTAATTGGATTGAGATTTGAACATTGTCACCTGGCATAACCATTTCTGTACCTTCTTTCAATGTTACAGATCCGGTTACATCAGTAGTTCTGATATAAAATTGTGGTCTATATCCAGTGAAGAATGCAGTATGTCTACCACCTTCATCCTTACTTAAAATATATACCTCTGCTTCAAATTCTGTGTGTGGAGCAATACTACCTTTTGCAGCAAGTACCTGACCTCTTTCGATATCTTCTCTTTTCAAACCTCTAAGTAGTAATCCAACATTATCCCCAGCTTGTCCTTCTTTCAAGCTCTTGTTGAACATTTCAACTCCAGTAACTGTAACTTTTTTGACACCTTCCATCATACCGATTTGATCAAGTTCATCTCCAACAGTTACTTTTCCTCTATCAATTCTACCTGTTGCAACAGTACCTCTACCTTCAATTGAAAATACATCCTCAACTGACATCAAGAAAGGTTGATCAAGTGGTCTTTCTGGTAATGGGATATCTTTGTCAACTGCTTCCATAAGCTTCTTCATAGCTTCTACTCCTTCTGGTTCATTATTTTGAGCCTTAAGTGCAGAGCCTCTAATAACTGGAACTTTGTCTCCAGCAAAACCATATTTTGTTAGTAATTCTCTTACTTCTTCTTCAACAAGATCAACTAAATCATCATCCATATCCTCGAACATATTGATGAACACAACAAAATGCTTAACACCAACTTGTTTTGCAAGCAATACATGTTCAGTTGTCTGAGGCATTGGACCATCAGAAGCCGATACAACCAAGATAGCCCCATCCATTTGAGCTGCTCCAGTAATCATATTCTTGATGTAATCCTTGTGTCCTGGACAGTCAACAATTGCATAATGTCTGTTATCAGTAATTGCTTCAACATGAGCAACGGAAATAGTAATAGATTTGGCTCTAGACTCTGGAGATTTATCAAGTTTTTGAATCCACTTATCTTTCTCATCCCCACCAAATACATTTAACACACCTCTAAGTAGAGTTGTCTTACCATGGTCAACATGTCCTAATGTACCAATATTGACATGGGGTTTTGTTCTTTCAAAGTCTGCCATATTTTTTTTTATTAATAACTACAAACTAAAAATAATTTTTCTTGTGATGAATTTATGTAAGAAACAAAAATTCAAACAAGCATATAAATGCACTATAAAGCAACACGATTATACGAAAAAGTAATCGTTAATGCAATAGATCCTGAAGACTTTTTAGCCTTTTTTGATAGAATTTCGATAATTATACTAAATTTATTGAGACTTACCAAGTACCTCAGGAACTAAACTTTCCGGAACTTTCTCGTAATGACTGAATTCCATAACACTATTAGCTTTTCCTTTTGTCATGGATCTCAAATCATTAGTCCAACCAAACATTTTTTGTAACGGAACATCAGCCCATATTTCTTGAACCTTGCCTCTTGGCTCCATTTTCTTAATTCTTCCACGCTTTGAACTTAGCGCACCGGTCACATCTCCAGCAAAATCATCAGGTGTTGTAACTACTACTTTCATAATAGGTTCTAATAGTATTGGCTTGGCTTTTCTCATTGCTTCCTTAAATGCTTTTGAACCGACAATTCTAAAAGTATCTGTATTGGAGTCAACATCATGATACGATCCATCAACAAGTTTAACCACAAAGTCAATCACAGGATAACCACCTAGCACTCCAGTATTCATTGTTTCTCTAATGCCTTTATCAACAGATGGAATATATTCTCTTGGAATTGCGCCCCCCTTAATCTCATTCACAAACTCATACCCTTTACCTCTTTCGTTTGGACTCATAACGATAACTACATCAGCAAATTGTCCAGAACCACCTGATTGCTTTTTGAGGACTTCTTGGTGCCTGATCTCGTTTTCAATTGTCTCCCTGTATGCAACTTGAGGTTGACCAGTATTAACTTCTATCCCATATTCTCTTTTCATGATATCCACCTTTATTTCAAGATGAAGTTCGCCCATCCCACTTACTATTGTCTGTCCGGTTTCTTGATCGGTCTCTGCTTTGAATGTAGGATCTTCTTGCATCAACTTTCTAAGTACTTCACCCATCTTTTCTTGATCACTCTTTGTCTTTGGTTCTATTGCCAAACTTACAACAGGATCAGGGAAATCAATACTTTCTAACACAATTGGAGCCCTATCATCTGCAACAGTATTACCTGTATAAGAATCCTTAAATCCTACTATAGCGGCAATATCTCCTGCTCTAATTTCGTCAACTTCTTCTCTATGATTCGCATGCATCAAAAGAATTCTACCTACACGTTCTTTTTTGCCTCTTGTTGTATTTGTTACATAGGATCCATTTTGCAATGTCCCTGAATAACACCTGATAAACGCCAAAGAACCTACATGAGGGTCCATAGAGATCTTAAACACTAATCCACAGAATTCTGCTTCAGGAACCAATTCTCTTCTCTGCTCATTTCCAGTATCTGGATGATACCCTACAACCATTCCACGTACTTCTTTCATTGTACCCTCTTCATCATCAGTTTTGTATGCGTATACTTTTTCTAATGGGGAAGGTAGGTATCTACATGCACAATTAATAATTGTCTTTGTATCAGCCATCCTAGAATCTCCTCCTAGAACTGGGAATATCTTTCCAGCCAAAGTATTGATTCTAATAGCTTCGTGAATTTCGTCTATTGTTAGTGTTCCATCTTCTAGATATTTTTCCATCAGTTCATCATTAGCATCAGCAATTTTCTCTAATAATTCATTATGTAACTCCTCAGCTTTTGGTAGTAAATCTTCTGGAATCTCTCTTTCTTCGAAATCTAATTTGGTCTCATCTTTATAATAGTATGCTTTCATTTTGACCAAATCGATATGACCTGTTAATTGATCTTCTCTTCCAATGGGAAGTTGGATCGCTACTGCGTTTGGAGATAATTCGTCTTGTATGGATTTCAAACTACCCTCGAAATCACCTCCAAGAAGATTTAATTTATTAATAAAACAAATTCTAGGAACATTATATTTATTGGCTTGTCCCCAAACCTTACTTGATTGTGGTTCAACTCCCATCTTCCCATCAAATACGACCACAGCACCATCTAGAACTCTTAAAGATCTTTCCACTTCTGCCGTAAAGTCAACATGCCCCGGAGTGTCAATAATATTGATACGGTAATTTTGATCATTCATTGACCAAATACATGTAGTTGCAGCAGATTGAATAGTGATACCTCTTTCCTGTTCCTGCTCCATAAAATCCATCTCTGCAGCACCTTCGTGTACTTCACCAATCTTGTGTTTACGTCCAGTGAAAAATAATATTCTTTCTGTAGTAGTTGTTTTGCCAGCATCAACATGGGCAATAATACCTATGTTTCTATAAAATTTAAGATCCTTAACTGCTGAATAATTCACATTTGCCATGCTATTTATAAATTAATAATTTAGGAAATATCCAAAAGAGAAAAAACTCTTTAAATCAAGACATTCTGTATTCTATAATACTTTTGAAAAAAACTCAAAGGTTGCAGACAAATCCTTGACTTAGTATGTAATTTAGACATAAGATGAGAAGAATAAATTGTATTATTATTTATAAGGATAATATATTGAGGTGATGAAACGAACTAAGATCAAGACTATTATTAGCACATTACTTGTAACATCATTTATATTTAGTGTTTCTATACCAACTTACTTCACGCCTACTTCTGCTGCTGGTATACAACTTTTTGCAGACTTGACACAAGATGTATCCAATCCTCCCGTACCAAGTACCGTCACTACTCAACCTGTATTTGCAGATAATACTGCTACAACAGTCTATTTTGGTTATACAGCAAGTAGTACATTTACTTCAGGAGATACAGTGACTATCACATTTCCTGCTGGCTTTACATTAAGTGATGGTGGGGATACGGATGCAGATAATAGCGGATCACCAGATGGAAGCGGTGCTGTAAATGGTACTCAATGGACTTATACTTTTTCTGCTTCTGCTGGAGTTGCTGTCGAATTTGCCATATCTGTGACTGCTCCATCTGCTACAGCGGGGAACTATAGCGTGAGTCTCTCTAGTACAAACGACAATGATTATGGAGTTGCGTTGGTGTATATATATGATGATGCAGGCCCAACTTATCAAAATAGAGTTTTTGTAACAGCGCAGGTAGCCCCAGTTATTTCTCTAGTTATCACAGATACATCAAATAGTGAAACCGATAGATGCAATTTAGGAGTTTTAGATATTGTGAGTGTTAAACAATGCCAATATAGAATATACCCTGGTACCAATCAAACTACAGGAACAGCTACATTGCAAATTTCTGATATAAGCACAGTTCCGGGTTTGACCAAAGGTGCTGGGGGTGATGTTGATGATATTGATAATACTGCAGCCAATACTGATGTCGTAGGTGGTACCGAAGGATATGGTATAGTTGCAGTTCCAACAGGAACGACATTTACTCTGCAAGGAAACTACAACGATAGTAGTAGTCCTGGCGATGACCCAGTTCCAGTTAGTATCACGACTCTGGCCCAAGCTTCAGGATATACTGATGGTGCAGTTGGTAGTGGTAACTACATAACTATGACACACAGATCTGCCGCTGATGCTGGTACACAAACTGGTTTGTATACTCAGACTGTCCAGTACACCCTTGTCAGTGCCCCATAAAATAAAAAATTATTAGTTATATAAAATGAAATTATTTCGAAACGCACTATTTTTTGCTGTAGTTATTGCGTCTATTGGTATATTAATTAGAATCAATGCAAATGCGATCGCAATTTCCCCACCTCTTGGAGATTATACTATCGCCCCTGGATCAATAATCAATGAGAAATTTATAACCTATAACAACGAAGAGAGATCTGATATCTATGAATTCATACCAGTTAATGTTGACTATATTGGAGAAACCTCAAAGCCTGTTTACAACCTATTAGAGGCACCAGAAAAAGATACTTTAGCAAGCTGGATAAGAGTTGAACCGATAATACATGCTATGGATGCTAAATCTTCAGTAGAGGCGAGTTTCTCGATAGAAGTTCCCAAGGATGCGAGACCTGGCACACATACTGCTATAATCTTTGTTCTCAGTTCCGCAGAGCTCAAAGATATTCGATCTGGAGCACAAGTTGGAATAGGTAGACAAATAGGCATGACTATTATCTTGAATGTTGAGGGAGAAGTGACACAAGAGCCAAAACTTGCCGAGTTTAAATTGAATAATGGGTTTAATTTCTTTGGGTACAAAATTATGAATATGCTACCTGCAGATTTTGAAACACGATTATCAAATAGTGGCAACACATATTATATTCCTCAAGGAACAATTGTTATCAGAGATTCCAAAAGAGAAAATGTGAAAACCAATCTTAATCTTAATCCCAATAATCATAGAGTCTTTCCTGGCAATACCAGACTGTATACTAACCACTACATAATCGATGAAAATAGCTTGAACAAATATCAGAATACTGATAGTACATCTATTAAAGGTAAACTAAAGAAGATAATTAATTATATACACTACAGTGCTTACAATTTAACATTTGGAAAGTATAATGCTGAATTGTCTGTTGATTCCAGAGTGAATCAAGAAAAACAAATTGTTTTTGGCGAACAAATTAATTTCATTGTATTTCCTTACAAACCGATATTTTTCACTATTCTATTGATTACTCTCTACTACACGCAGAAAAGGTGGAGGAAGAAATTTTTAAATAAGAAGAATTAAATAGTTGAAAGCATTCAGCATTCAGTATTCAGTCACAAATCGGATTATTTTCTTTCACAATGAGTCCTGCTTTTCAGCATGTACTAACAGGTGTATTATTAAATTATTATTAAAAGAAATTTATGCAAACTTTAATTCTATATCAATCAAAAAATGGCACTACTGAAAAATATGCCAATTGGCTTAAAGAAGATCTTGAAAATTGCGAAGTTTCAAACATCGAGACTTTCAATTTTGAGAATATATCGCAATACGAACGTATCATTGTTGCATCACCAACATACGGAGGACAAATAATTATTAAAGATACATTAGTGAAACACTGGGACATCCTTAAATCCAAAAAGGTTTATTTACTTGTAGTGGGTATGGTACCTCAACACACAGCCTGGAGTGAAAAGGCTTTCAATTTAATACCTAAAAATATCAGACAAGAATTAGCGGGATATATTAAAATTCCAGGAGAGAAGCCAAATAAAAATAAGAAACCAGGCTGGCTGGAGAAAACTGCTATGAAGTTATTTTTAAGAGTTGATCCTGAAGTAATACAGAAACAGCCACCGGTAAGAAAAGAAAACTTGGGACCAGTGATAGAAGTTTTGAGTTAGGAGCCTTGAGTTTTGAGTAATGTTTATCCACCCCTGGTGGAAGTTGTGCTTGCCTACCTCCTCGCCTGCCTTTGGTATGGTGGCAGGAGTGATGAGTATACAGTATTCAGCTTTCAGTATTTTGTAAATAGGAAGAGGGGCTTCCGCCCCTCTTCTTACAGTCATTACAGTTTAGTTACTGCATCCAAGACCTTGACCATTACCTCTCATACCGCCTTGTCCCAATCCTAACTGTTCTCGAATTTCACTTGCATCTTTGCCATCATGTTGCAATTGATACATCTGAGAGAATAAATCAAATTTCTCTTGCGTATCAATTTTCCTTAAGACACCTGGAGTTCTACCATCTTGTGTCATTAATTCTTTCCAGCCATCATAATCTTTATTCTCCATAACTGTCTCCATCGCTTCTTCTCTTTCTTCTGTATGATTTGGACCTATTTTTGTAGAATCTCCTCTATAAGCTGAAACTGTTGAAACACCAACCAATGCTAGCACTCCAAGCAATGTAGCTGTAGTGACTCCGGTAATAACAAATTTTGACATAATTTATAACTAATAAATAAATTTTTTAGGTTTTGCAACTGCTTCCCAACTTATAATACGTGAAAGGAGATATATTTCTTGCAAAAAAATAGAAGTTTTATTTATTAAATCTGAAGCTATTCCACGGCCTTATGTCATCTGCATAGAATTGATTATCTGTCTTCTTACTACCTGTAAGCTTAATTTCTTCACCAATTCTCAAATCAATTCTTGGACGAATAGAGGCTGATGAATAATCAATTTCCCATTTATCATTATTTAGATCCATCAATATTAAAATATTATCGTCAGTATTTATTTCAATAATTTGACCGGCAAGGTAACCTTCCTCTGGTCTTTGCCAAATTTTGCTTCGCATATCCATTGTATGATTATATATTGGAATATTTTCACTAAATGTACTATTTAGTTTCTGAGCAACTCCAAATACATTTAGAAATAATCCTATTATAATACTCAAGGATAAGTTCACCATAATCACCTTCCACAAAGCATGTTTATACCCTCTTTCAGAATGTCTAAAATTGTAGACCGCGATGGCAATAAATATAGTAGTCAGAAATATCCAAACAAAAGGGATTGAATATAAAGGAGCATTAACCAAATCTCCACTAGAAATTATCAAAAAAACTATACCCGCACTAATTGAACCTACTATCAAGTTAACAATAAATAAACTCCATATAAAATAATTCTTCAACAAAAATTTCCACTTAGGTACTGGCTTTATTTCGTTATCTTTAATTTTCATTAAAACATTTTTGCTTACTGTCATATATTTGTAATTAATTTTTTAAATTCTGCCTTGCCTCTATTAATCAAAGAGGCAACGGTACCAGGGGATTTATGTAAAACATCAGAAATTTCCTCATAATTCATTTCTTCAATATATCTCAAGACTAAGACATCTTTATATTTTTTATCTAATTTATCTAATACTCTATGTACATTCTTTTTGGTACAAAACTTTTGAAGATCTTTTTCAAGATCAACCTCTGAGGCTATTGTATTAAATACTTCTTCCTGAATATTGACCACATGCATAATCTCGTTTTTTCTTTTACGAATAAATGAGATCGCTTCGTTATGTGCTATACGATAAATCCATCCAGAAAAATTGTATTTTGAATTATAACTATTTAGATTAATGTATGCTTTGATAAACACCTCTTGCAAAATATCTTCAGCATCCTCTCTATTCACAAAAATCAATTTTTGAATATAGTTTAATAGTCTTTGTTCATACTTCTTAATTATATAGTCATAATTACCACTATCCTGCAATGCCAGAGAAACAAATTTTTTATCTTCTTGATTTTGTTCAATTTTATTCATTTGTGTTTATCATACTTATCATATTACGCAAATTAAGGGTGATTTCTTGCAGTCAAATTAGAGATGAAGCAAAGTTAAATATTTTCATTTAATTAAGCATCGGATGTATGTTAAATCCTTATTATTTCATTTCTCATATATCAAATTTTCTCATATTTTTCGTCTTCACCTATCCTAACCCCCATTAACTTATGCGCATCCGGGGCATATCTCACTTCTTGCTGGCCCACAGGATCATACATAACATGCGTAGATTCGTAAAATAACATTGAGGAAGTGCCACCAACTACACCATCAACATAAAACAATGGTATATTGATGCCATCAATGCGAGCCAAATCTAAACCTTCGCCATTGCATGCGGCTATAATTATTAGATCATATTTCTCAGGTGAGATAAGTTCCAAAACTTCCTGTAAGCTCTGATTACCTTGAGAGAAATTTTCACCTACCAAATAGTCTTCATCCTCACCACTTCCTCCATGTCCTGAAATAATGAGAATTCTTTTTCTATCAAGACTTCTCATCTTTTCTAAATATATATTTCGAACAATATTTTCTTCTAATTCAAGACCAATTACAGGATGTATTAAATTTGCATATACTGGCGTCCTTAAACCTAGACCGGTTGACTTCGGACACTCTCCAGAGATTAAAGCTGATAATACACTTTGCTCACCCGCAAATCCAGAACGATCATAACTCCATGGCCTTGAAATCTTCAACATATTTTTGGACAATTGCTTTAATTTTTGCTTTGATTCATCATCAAGTGGCATAGCATCAATTCCTTCTGACAACTGACCTAATCCATTATCCCGTCCAAAAAGCAACCATGATTTTGTCTCCTCCTCTACCTTTCTTTTAAGAAAATCAAAGACAATTTTGCTATCATGATCAAGCTCTTCTCTAGGCACTCCTTCTAAAAGATTATCTATTTCTGCATAACCAGCCTCAATATCGGACATACCAAGCAATGATTCTTTCGGATTGACGACTAGCATGTCACACTGTACCCTTTCTGTTACATTCTCAGGAAGAATATCTTGGCCGATCAAATGTTCCAAAGGTGCATCCAAATGCATCATAATGTAGAATTTATCTTCAGCAATATTTATCACCGACCCACTTTCCACTCGTGTTTGATTGTCAATATGAGGGGATTGTTGAGCAGCTTCTCTAACTTTTTTATCAATTATTGAATGGAATTCCAAATACCTACCTAATGGTGTGCCTCTTCCATTTATCCTATCAAGATCGTCTTGGGTTATTTGACCAAGAATTTCTGTTGTAGGATTCTCCTGCTCAATCTGATTATTCATATTTATTTAATAATTGTTAAATTTTTACCATACTATTTCAAGAATTATTTAATTCTTAATGGCTCTATAAGCCATCTGGATGGCATTGGCTGAATAAGCATCTGTTATCTTGCCTTCATCTATCATCTTAATTACTTCTGCAAAATCTACAAATTTAATCTCTTTGACTGTTTCATCAATTTCTCCTGTCATGCCTTCTTTAAGTTCATTTAATGCTTTGCAAAGAAATATATGTCCTTTTTCTCTTGAGCAACTACTTAATGGAAAAAATTCTCCCAACTTCTTTATAATCTCAATATCCAAACCTGTTTCCTCCTTCACTTCACGCTTTAGTGCATCTTCGATATTTTCATTCTCATTTATAGCTCCTCCAGGTATCCCTATTTGGAAATCCTTTATTGGATAGCGATATTGTTCTATGAGAAGTATTTGATTCTTATCGTTTATGATAACGGCATCAACTCCATCCTTTCTTTCTACATAACCATATATACCTTTGTATCCATTTGGAAATTCAATGTTATCTTCAAAGACCCTCATCCATTTGTTTGAGTATTTTTGGATATGGTTAGTTGTTTTGATCATTGTGTGGATTTGCTAAAAGCATTAAAAAATGGTTTCATCTTGTTCGCAATTTTCTCTAAGAAATTATAGTCTAACAAGACTTCTTTATCTTTTCTTAAAAAATTTTCTCCAAATACTTCATCATGGAATTCTCTATTATTGAACACCACAGAATTCCTATATCTAGGACGCACTTGCCAATGCACTTGAGGATTTGGTTCTGCCTCTAAATATGCGTTGTTTAAAAAACATCCCCAATTGAAATATGTGGCATTGAAACAATTTTTTAATGCATTTTGGTCTATAGGGAAAAAACGGGTGCTAAAAACGACGAATTCTGTTAGTATTAGTGCTTTTAAATAGAAAGCTTAAACTTTATGAGTAAGAAATGTCCTAAATGTCACTCTAACAGAACTAAAAAAATGGTAAATCTGATAGCGGAAAGCAAAGATACAAATGTAACAATTGTAGCCATAGATATGTTCAGAAACGCCTAAAACAGAAGGTAAAACTAATAGATGATTACATCTCAGGAAAGCAAACTTACTCACAACTTCAAAACAAGTATGGACACAGCCATAAAACTATTCAAAAGCAGATAGATCTTCTCAGATCCGATTATCCTGAAATCACTCCTAGAACTTGCGTATTAGGAATGGATACCTCCTTCTTTGGATCCTTGACTGTTACTCTGATACGAGACGTGACCAACAAACAAAACCTTATCTGGCAATTTGGAGATGGTGAGAATCGAGCAATATATCAATACCTCTACGATAAGGTCATCAAGGCTGGTGTAGATGTAATGGGAATAGTAGTAGACGGAAGACCCTACTTCTACGAGATGTTTGATGATATCCCGGTACAAATGTGTCACTTTCATATGGCTAAAATACTGGCAAAATACCTCACTCGTAATCCTAAGCTACCTGTAAACAAAGAACTATGGGAAATATGGTATCAAAGATCCGTCTATAAACCTGAAACGTTCAAAACTGTACTTAAATTATGGTATAGGAAACATCATAAAGAGCTAGAAGAAATATACATAGACAGATTCGGAAGGGCTCAATTCGTTAAGATCAAAACAAGACAGGCGTACTTCTCGCTTATCAAATTTACTCCATGGTTATTCACATATCAAAAGTGTAAATGGATTCCGAAAACGAATAATTCTATCGAGGGAACTTTTTCGCAGACTCAAAAGAAAATTAATATTCATCCAGGGTTGTCGGTTGGAAGAAAAATGAAGCTCATCCACCAACTTCTAGTATCAAAATAGCACCCGTTTTTTCCCTATAGACCTGCATTTTCATAAATTCTTGATACGTATCCAAAATCAGTCCATTCTTCATCAGTCATTTGGGCTATTGAAGATTTTTTACTTTTTAATTCAACAATACTTCTACCAATATATAGTTGGCCTTCTTCATAAAGGTAAATCACATGATGTTTTGATTCAAAAAGTTTAAAATTGTTCATTTGGTTTCTTTTATAAGCAAATCTTTAATAATATCTAAATCCATCTTGTCGGTGAGTATATTTTTAACCTCTTCTACATCTATCCATTTCATGGCCTTACCTTCTTGTAAATCAAATTCATTATCTTTTATATCTGTAGCATCCCAGGTATATACATTCATAACTCTGTCAAGCTCCTGATTTTCATATTTGCCAAAAAATTCTACATCACTTTCTGTTATTTCATAAGATAGTTCTTCTTTTATTTCTCTGATTAATCCCTGTATTGGGGTTTCAGCTTCTTCAATACTACCTCCAAAAAATCCCCAGGGTGGAGGTTTGTGACCTGTGCGATCTTGTATTAGTATTTTACCATCTTTTTGTGGGATCAAGATTGCTTTGTTAGTTGTCATGTTGATTATTTATTTTAAAAAATAACTAATATCTTTTCTTTTTATCTAAAAGCACTCCTTGATAAATCTCTATACTACTTAAATCACTTTTTGACTGTCCTTTCTGCGCTCTTTGGTGCTTAATTCTTAAAATTGCATCTCTTTGCTCATCGGTTATATCTTTCATCATTTCATCAAGTTTTGCAATATCTTGTGGATACTTTTTATGAAACCATATCTCTATCTCCCACTTTAGACTATTTACAATAGTTTCTAGTACCAGTATATAACTTCTAGGAGGATTATTTCTTGGGAAATTTTCGAAATCACCTAATTCAATTTTCTGAAAATATTTTGTGTCGAATATAACCTGCATTGCCTTTAATGCTGACTCTCTCGGATTACTTGTTTCAACAATGATATCAATATCTGGACCATACATTAAATCATATTTATAACTGCCAATTATCAAGACTTTTCCTATTTCACCCAATCTTTCAATTAATTTGCTAGATCTAGGGATTTCATCTGCTTCTTTTTTTTCTTAGTTTTGAGATTTCTACGTAATTTGAGGTCATTTTTTTAATATTTAAGATGATATTGCATTCACAAGATAAGGCTTCGAATCACCATCATGATTATTTGTTGCGGACTGAAATATTGTATCAATCTGACATACGCCCAATTCTAAAGAATCTGGATTACATGATGCATAATACAGCATTCTATATTCTTGATCCATAGCCATTATTGCCGAATTCAATTCAGATAATAAGACTCCTTGTCCAATTAGCGGTTGGATACTAAGCTCAGGAACAAACTTCATTGCCTCTTCGTCTAATCTTGATCTTGTCACACCGTGAGCGAGAATTAACAATTTGGGCAATTTTAGATCCTCGACATCATTTAAATGATTCAAAGCTTTCTCTGATTCTGGATCTGTACTAGCAGATAAATGTATTCTTTTTAGTTGTGTCCATAGTTCCTGATCAAGAAGACGCATATCTATATCTGTTGGATTATCTTGATCCAAAAACTCCGGATAAAATTCCAAGTCTTTTCCAATCAATACATCAAAAGTATAATTCTTACCTTCATATTCAACTACTACACCTTTAACTAATGCAAAAACATTCTCACCAAGTATATTATGAATTTCTAATTTTCCAATACTTGGTTGTAATAATTCATTGCACATATTACTTCTTATTGCCTTATAAATTAAATATGAACATCAATTTCTAATAATTCTTCAAACAATCCCTCTATTTTTTTATCTGTAATTGTAGCAAGGTCTAATGCCACATTTTCTAAAAGTATTCTTTCTATAACTTTTGCGTTGCGTTTATGTTCTTCATAATCTTCATTTGGTGAACGCTTTCTCAAATCCTCCAATCTTGCATCTATTGATAAAATCCCACCCACACCAATCCGCATATCACTATAGATTACAATAATTGATTCGATATTATTTTCTTTTAGGGTCTTGCCCAGTTAACTTACAATTTTCTTATTAATTTTTTAAGATCCTCTTCT